>DCQM01000212.1:20900-21766 GCA_002323895.1 Akkermansiaceae bacterium UBA1518 | reverse complement strand
AATGCTCCTACTAGCGACAGCTAGGACGAATACAGCAACCTCCTAGGTGTTTGTCCGCGACGCTTCACAACGCAAGACAGAGCAAAGCTCAAGCATTAAATTCTAGCTGGGAAAGAGCTTGAGTTGACACAAGAGGAAATGACATGGACAAAATTCCATTACAGAACGAAAGAGATGAACCAGCACTAATTGGCGGCGAAGCCCTGCTGCTAAAGTTATTCCCCGATCCTAGCTCTAGACCAACCCTTCGATGGCTTCGAGGACTCCAAGCGAAACGACTTGTGCCCTATCGGAAAATTGGCAGGAGAGTGTATTTTGATCCGATCGAAGTCCGATCGACATTTGATAAATATTTTAAAGTCGACACTCTTTGATCACAGCGGCCCGCCTTAGAAATCTAGGCGGGCCGCCTCCCTAAGCGAATGAGCGCGTCTAACGTGGGTGTAAGTTTTGAGGAGAAGCACCCCTCCATCTTTGTGACCCATCCAATCCGCCACGGTCGCCACGTCGACCCCGGCTTCCATGCAAGAGGTCGCGAAGAAATGGCGCAAGGTGTAAGGGGTGACCGAATCAATCCCTAAGCGTTCGCAAGCGTTATGGAGAGCCCTGGTCGTTGACTTAATGTGGAACAGTCGCCCGGTCCGTTGTTCGAACCCCTCCCGCTCGATGACCTCCTTCAGTGCCTTGTTAATGGGGACCAATCTTTCCTCGTGGTTCTTTGTGCCATCCTCCCCCCCTCGGATCACCAGCCAATCTCCATCGATGTCCTCAGCCCTGATCGCGGCCACCTCGGCCGGGCGGGCTCCTGAGTAAGCGGCAAACTCCACCATCGCCGCGCACTCGAGCGAGTGACGCTTGCCCTGGTC
>DCQM01000212.1:4657-20508 GCA_002323895.1 Akkermansiaceae bacterium UBA1518 | reverse complement strand
GACTGGCTTTCTCTTGAGCTTCCTGGCGGGATTATCAGTCCGCCCGGTCTCCTCCATTGCTAGGACAATCACGGCATGAAATACCCGATAGCGAGCGTTCGCGGTGACTGGGGCCACTTCCTGATTGAGATCCCGCCACCATTCCGCGCACTCCTTTTGACCTAACCGAGCAAAAGGAACCGCCATGATTGGAGCATTCTCAATCCCTTTAATCTTCTTTTCGTAATCATATTTCGTGCTTGGCTTGATGTTTGGCCGGTCTTGCTCGCGACGTAGCCACTCCGCCGCCCAATCGCCGAGGGTGATCAAAGCTGAATTCTGATCGATCTGCTTACGACCCTCGTAACGAGCGCGAGCGGCCTCGATGCTTCGCCACAATTTGGATTTGGCGACCGACTTTGATTTGGTCTTTAAACTCCCTTTTCTGGGCACCCCTTTGATTTTCACTAGCCAATAGTAAACCCCGCGTGTAGACCGATAAAGATTCGTGATGCCCGTTGCCTTTAGTTCAACCACCCTTTTTGGATACGCCAACCAGGATAGCCTGGCGAGCACGCTTTCGAAACGGGTTACCACCCAGGGTTACCACCTAGGGTTTTTGGCCGAAATTGGGACAAGTGCAAATCGTCACAACTTACTTAAAATAAAGACTTTACGAAAAAGACGGGGCTGTAGCTCAGCGGTTAGAGCAGGGGACTCATAATCCCTTGGTCGTGGGTTCGAACCCCACCGGCCCTACTTTTCATAATCTAAGGCTGACCGAGATAGATCAGCCCTGAGTTCGCGTCTAGAAGAGCCTGACCTTTTGTCAGGAAATCCATTCCCAAGATCCCGTCCACAGGCCGGCCAGTCGAGTCCCGGAAATATTTACGGACGGTTCCGAGCGGAGCAACCGAAACGTCGAACACAGACACCTTAACCTGGCCAAAAATCAAATTCTGTAACCTTGCATGTCGCAACGGAATACGATCACCCGAGGCGTCGATCATCCGTGAATTAGTGGCGTAGCTCTGCAAATTGAAGCGATCAAAGCTTTCCGCAGCCATTACGGAAACTTCAGCTCCAGTATCGACGACCCAGGAAACCGGGACACCCTGCAGGGTGCCGATTAGGATTAAGTGCGGCAATCGGCCCGCGGTCCCCAACCTGAAAATCTGTTTCCCTAAATCCGGGCGCACCCCAAGAGGTAAAGGCCCCATTCTATGGGGACGTGAGGGCCCCGAATTCGGAACCCACATTTGCCCCGACGGGATGTCGACCAAAGCGCCGGTCGCCGCAAGAGCATCTAATCCAATTTGACCCGCATAGCTACTTGTCGAAGTCTTACGTTCCGGGCTGGGCGCGATCGTAAAAGGAAATCGAACCGCCTTCATCCCACCGATCTCAAGAGTTCCATATCCCCTTCCACTAGAAACCTCGCGCCCCAGCGCGCCACGAGTAATGACCCGGACTGAGCGATCTTCGATCACTCCAGCCGAAGTCGCCAATTGCTTATCGAGGTCTGTACTATTTGCCCCCGAATCGATTAAAAAACGCATGGGCTTCCCGTTGACCTTAAAGACACCAGAGTAACGGCTGTCCTCACTGAGCTTTTGAAGTGGCACCTTCTGATAACCCAACTTGGAAAGCGTAACAGTCCTCGAGCTCGAAAACCCAGGAACACTCGAACATTGAGTCAGGCACAAGCAAGCTAGGAAGGAGGCTATAAAATTGACGGCAATCTTAGTCATACTTGTTTCAGTCGAGAGGATAAGCCCCCCATACAGACCAGAGACAGTCTTTTTATTACCAAGCCGGACCCACTTCCCAGGTCTCCAACATCTCCTCTGGACAATCCTCAAGAAATCGCGAGGGGCGCGTGATGATATCACCACTGTAGCTCTTGGGATTAATCTGCGGGTAGGTCAGATAGAGCTCATCCTTCGAACGGGTCAGCGCCACATAAAAAAGCCTCCGTTCCTCCTCAAACATATCCTGATCATCAGCTTCCAGTATCCGTCCATTTGGGAACATCCCGTCAGCAAGCCATACCAAAAACACGACTTTCCATTCCAGTCCCTTAGCCTGATGAATAGACGACAAAACCAATTTTTCTTCATCAGGCTCAGCCCTGCTTCCAGTTGGCTCACCATCAACCGAGCTCATCAAAGACAATTGGCCCAACAATTCCAAAACATCATCAAAAGTTTCAGAATACAAAATCAACTGCTCGATGTCCTGGCGTCGATTATCATAGTTCTCAAAACTAGCTTTCATGTAGTCATCATAGACTCCCTCTAAAGCGCTCGTGAGCATTTCCGAGGGCCGAGCATAGCCATCACCAACGATCAATTCGTCCAAGGTAAAACAGAGCTGTTCCCAATCTTTTTTTGCTTTCGCTGGAACCGGGAATTTCAACATGTGGTCGGAAAAACGCTTTGGTGGTTCTTCCTTCTTCGATATCCCAACTTTGAGCCAGGCACGCCAAAGCTTCGTCGCAGTCGCCGCACCAATACCTGGCAGCAAGAGACAAAAGCGTTTAAAGCTCACTTCATCTCGACGATTCGTCGCAAAGCGTAAAAAGGCCGCAACATCTTTAATATGAGCCTGCTCAAAAAAGCGAAGACCACTTGTGATCTCAAAGGGAATCCCTCGTGAAGTCAGCTCCATCTGAATCTCCAAACTCTGGTGATGGGCACGGTAAAGAATCGCCATTTCATCAAGCTCTATCCCTTCGTCGCGAAGCTCCAAAACACGTTGCGCCACGAAATCGGCCTGTGCCCTTGGATCTTCTACTGGCACCAAAGCCGGAGTCATCGATCCGCCGACCCGCGCCGCTCTAAGCGCCTTTTTAAACTGCTTCTTGTTCGCAGAAATCGCGGCATTAGAAAGATCAATCACTTCGGGCACACTCCGGTAATTAGTCTCAATCTTATAGACCGTAGCATTCGGGTAATGCTCAGGAAACGACAGGATATTATCCATGTCGGCCCCTCGCCATGAGTAAATCGACTGAGCATCATCGCCGACCACCATCACTGAGTTCTGAGGCCGAGCTAATAGGTGGATCAGCTCGCTTTGGACAGCATTCGTATCCTGATACTCATCAACCAGCAGGTATTGGAAACGCTTCTGGTAGAGGCCGCAGAGCTCCTCATTTTCCTTCAACAACTTAAGCGGAAGGATCAGTAGATCATCAAAGTCAGCCGAATTCGTTTCGAGCTTCTTCGCCGTGTAGGCCTTTCCAACCTTCGCAATTTCATCACCCCATTCCTCAAAATAAGGATAGCGTGCCTCCAATAAATCTTCGAGTTCTACGCCGGTATTTTCAACTAAGGAAAAAATCGATATCAAGACGTCAGCTTTGGGGAATCGCCGTGACTTGGTGTCGATATCGCACTCCGCAACCACGGTGTTCATAAGCGACTTCTGATCATCGCGATCCATGATTGAAAACGAACGCGTAAGCCCCACTTCATCAGCATGCCTTCGTAGGATTCGATTCCCAATCGCGTGGAAAGTTCCGCTCCAGAGCTCGCTAAGATCAAGAGAGATCAACTCACGGACCCGCTCCATCATCTCGCGAGCTGCCTTGTTCGTGAAAGTCAGCAGAAGCAAACTCTTGGGATCAACCCCTTGATCGAGCAGATAAGCGACACGGTAGGTCAGAGTCCGCGTCTTACCGGACCCTGCGCCAGCAATCACCAAAGAAGGCCCAGGTGAAGAACTCACGGCGGCATACTGCTGCTCGTTCAGTTCGGCCTGATAATCGATTCCAGAAACGCCCTTCCGGGGTCCTTTTTTAAGCTGATATTGCCGAGCCATTGTTAAGAAGCATCGCTACTTTTAGTGTAGTCAATGTAGCGAGCATATTCATCCTTCACCTTAGGCATAAGAATATACATTGCGATCACGTTCGGCACCGACATCGCGAAGATCATGGCATCCGAGAAGTCAAAAACCTTGCTCATACTCAGCGATGAACCAATGACGACAAACAGGCAGAAGAGTAACTTATAAACTAATTCTGCACGTTTACTGCGGCCGAACAAGTGGCTCCAAGCCTGAACACCGTAGTAAGACCACGAAATCATAGTTGAGAAGGCGAAAAGAATCACCGCCACCGTCAAAATAATTGGGAACCAACTAATGACCGACTCAAAAGCAGCTGAAGTCATCGTCACCCCTTCCAACCCTGGGTCATCGTAGGTTCCAGCCATAATGATCACTAAAGCAGTTGTGGTGCAGACCACAACCGTATCAATAAACGGCTCAAGCAAGGCAACAATCCCTTCACTTGCAGCATACTTTGTCTTGGCCGCCGAGTGAGCAATCGGGGCCGAACCAATTCCAGCTTCGTTGGAAAATGTAGCCCGCTTCATACCCTGAATCATAACCCCAATGATGCCACCTCCAATGGCGGTTGGCATGAATGCTCCTTCGAAGATCACACTGAGCGCATCTCCAATTTGACCAAAGTTCACAAAAATCACAAACAACCCGGCGAGCATGTAGATTCCACACATAAATGGGACTAAAGTGGCAGTCACCGAAGCAATACTTTTAATTCCACCAATAATCACGAGCCCGACCGCAACAGCCATAATCAAACCAAAGGCCCAACGGTTTTCATCCAAAAATGAACCCTCTCCAACAACTCCAACCAACTGCTCACAAGCCTGGTTAGCTTGAACCATATTACCGCCTCCAAAAGAACCACCGATGCAAAGGAAGGCGAATACTCCAGCAAGAATCAACCCGAACATTCCCATCCCCTTTTCAGCAAATCCCTTTTTCAAATACTGCATGGGCCCGCCATAAACCTTGCCATCTTCAATCGTCCGATATTTTACGCCAAGGGTACATTCGCAAAATTTCGAAGTCATCCCAAACAAACCGATCAGGATCATCCAGAAAGTCGCACCCGGCCCCCCAACACTGATTGCGATTGCAACTCCTGCGATATTTCCAAGGCCGACGGTCCCAGAAAGCGCCGCACAGAGAGCTTGGAAGTGGGTAATCTCGCCGGGATCAGTTGCCGAGCTGTATTTCCCCCTAATGGTGCGAGCAGCCAAGCGCCACGACCGAAGGTTCAAGAACTTAAAATAGACCGTGATCACGACTGCAGCTAATGCCAACCAAACCACAACAAGAGGAAGTTTGACCGGATCTCCTTCAGCATCCTTCGCGATCTCCACCCCATAGAAAACCTTGCCAGTCACTTCATCTAAATAAGGTCCTAAATTTTGGTCGATCCACTCGTCCGGAGCTTGGCTAAAAACAATTTCCTGATTTGTGGCTGCTGAAGCCTTGGCCTCCTCAGCACGAAGACCGCCCATCGAAAGCGTGGAAAGAAAGACAAGGATCGGGAGCAAGTTTCGCATGACTCGCCCACTTTGCGGGAAAGGAGGAAGAGCGACAAGTGAGAATCACAGCTTTACCCGCAAAACAAAAAGTCCGACCGGAGCGATCCGGTCGGACTTTAGAAATGATTCTGAGAAAAATCTCCGCTATGGAAGAAGATTCACGGCGCGAGCCCGCTTGATCTCACGAGTGATCGTGCGATGCATCTTAGCCGAAACACCAGTCACCTTGCGGGGAAGGATGCGGCCAGTCTCGGTAGTGAATTTGGAAAGCACCTCCGGATTTTGATAGCTAATCTTCTCAAAAGGAAGGTCGAGACGCTTATTGGTCATCGACTTGTTGTGCTTCCGGAAGTTGATCCGACGCTGGACGGTCTTAGGCTCAGACATAATAAAAGGTAGTTGGGGTCAGGGACTATCGAAGCTCGCGGTGAAGAGTGCGACGCTTCAAGAAAGGGTTATACTTCTTCTTTTCAAGACGGCCGGGAGTCCGGAGGCTCTTTTTGTTACGAGTGCTTGTGTAACGGGAGGTCGGCTTGCCTTCGGCCTTGGCCTCGGTGCATTCCAAAATGATGATATCGCGTGGCATAATCTAAGAAAAATCAGAAATCGGGACGCGGAAGCTATGAAAAACGGCCCTATCGTCAAGGGAAAACCGACGAAAGTTCCGAAACTTTGAGCCTCTGAAAAAATCGTTGATTTTGCAGGGCTTACGTCGCAGACTCTCTCCAGTTGAAGGTAATTGGCGCATCGACGACCACTTCCCTCTTCCTTTTTTGAGAGATTCTCAATCTCCGCCCACGGCCCATCCGATCAATATCGCCCGGCCGCTTTGGCAGAGGCACTTGCAGAACCCCCCTCAACCCTTCGCACCTGCTTTGGCGGATCTTTTGGTCACCCGATTGATTGGTGCCCAGCCAACCAAGGCTCAAACTTTCCAGATTTCCCATATAAATATGATTCCACCTGACTCTGATTCAGCGAACTCCGGCGGCCAGCAGGCCTCCGAATCCGGCAACGGAAACAACAATCGGAACCGCAACCGCAATCGCAATCGCAATCGAAACCGCAATCGTGGCCAGCGACAGGGACGAGTCCGCGGATACGGTCCACGGGACGATAATCGAGAGGGCCGTGAACCACGCGAACGCAAACCGTTTGAATTCACTGGAGATCCAGTCTCAGTGGATGGTCTTTTCGAAGTTGCTCTGAAGGGGTTTGGATTCCTTCGCAAGCAGGACCAAGAATTTGAACAACGCAAAGAGGACGTCTTCGTGCCACCTGATCTGGTGAGGCAGCACGGAATCCGTCCCGGAGTATGGATTAAAGGGATTGCTCGCGACAGCTCCCGCGGCCCGCAATTGATTGAGGTCACCTCAATCAATGGGCAAAAACCTGAGGATGCTCGGAAGCTTCCGGCCTTCGAAGAGCTAAAGGCGATTAACCCCAGTAAACAAATTGGGTTTGAAACGACCCCCGATCGCTACACCACTCGACTAGTCGACCTCATGGCGCCGGTCGGACGTGGCCAACGGGGGCTCATTGTGTCCCCTCCCCGATCTGGTAAAACTACCCTCCTTCTCCATATGGCTCAAGCAGTCCAAGATAGGCACGAGGAGCACCTCCATCTCATCGTATTGCTCGTTGACGAACGGCCTGAAGAGGTGACCGAGTTTCGCCGACAACTCCCTGAGGCGGAAATCTATGCCAGCTCGAATGATGAATCTCCCAGAAATCACTGCCGACTTGCCGAACTCTGTATCGAGCGAGCTAAGCGCTTGGTAGAAGACGGTCAGCACGTCTTCATTCTAATGGATTCTATAACCCGACTCGCCCGAGCTTATAACAACAATATGGGCGGCAGTAAAAAAAGCCGAGGGCGTGGTTATCAGTCAGGTGGTATCGTGGCTGGAGCACTCGAGATGCCCCGTCGTCTTTTTGCAGCGGCACGAAACACCCGTGAAGCAGGCTCGCTGACCATTATCGCCACAGCTCTGATCCAAACGAACTCGAAAGCTGATGAAGCGATTTTCCAGGAATTCAAGGGGACCGGTAACATGGAGCTTGTTCTAGATCGCCGTATCGCAGAGCAGTATGTTTATCCAGCTGCTGACATCTTCAAGTCAGGGACCCGTCGGGAAGAACTCATACTCCCCGAAATGAGCCTGAAAAAAATTTACATGGTGCGCCGGGGACTCGCTGGACACAAACCAGTAGAAGCAATGGAGAGACTTCTTTTTTTTATGAGAAAGTTTCCAAGCAACGCGCAGATGCTGCTTGAGATCAAAGGATAGATTTTCGTCCGAAAGGTGTGGCGATATGCCCGCACCTCTGCTATCTGTTAGGTAATCTAAAAAATTACCTTTATTCATTATGCAGACGAAAAACGTAAAACCAGATATCACCGTGACCGTGCGTCATGAAAACGTCACTGATTCCCTTCGACAGTATGCTGAGGATAAAATTAGCGGCATCCATCTCGATTATCCGCGCATCATCGGCGCTAAGGCCATTCTTGATGTAGAAGGGAACCGCCGCCATAAAGCCGAAATTATCCTCTTTTGCGCCAACCACATCGTCATTGATGCCTCATCTGAGACTGAGGATATGTATAAAAGCATCGACTTCACCATCGATAAAATCACGAGGCGTATGCGCAAATGTAAGACCCGCCTCCTTAAGCGGCGTAATCCCGGCCAAGAGGAAAGTATCCGCTACCTTGACGAGCGGAACTACCGAGCCGATTTTCTTGATGACCTTCCCGAGGAAGTCAACGAAGCTGAGGAACCAGAACCTTTCTTCGTCCACAAGGAATCCTTCAGTTTACGCAAACTCTTCAAGGAAGAAGCAGTGATGGAGCTCGACCTTACCGAACGCCCGTTCGTCGTCTTTAAGAATGCACGCCGCAACGTGACCTCAATCGTTTGGAGAAAGCCAGATGGCGACTACGGAATCGTCGACATTCCTAGTTAATTTCCCTTTCCCAACAGCCCTCTCTTCGGAAAAGGTCATCACCACTTCGACCTTTCGAGGTTTCTTCCGGCTTATGCCTGCCAACGCCAGTCAATGTTCACCTCAATCTCGGGGTGAATGCTGTGCTGAACTGGACAATTTTGAGCCGCATCCTCTAGGGCTTTGCGATCAGGGTGGTTCTCAGAAACCGGAACATAAATCTGCAATTCCAATCGGACGATACGACGAGGTAGATCCGCAGACATTCCCTTCTGCACAATCAAACGAAGCCCCTTTAAATCAATCGCCCGCTGATCCGCAATAATTCCCATAATGGTGACAATGCATGTTCCAAGAGCAGTCGCTACCATATCAGTCGGAGAAAAACTCTCGCCTCGCCCCTGATTATCAACTGGAGCGTCGGACACTAACTTATTCCCAGACGGCATATGTTCAGCCACGCAGCGCAGCTGCCCTTTGTAATCAATTTGAATCTCCACCATCGTCTTCGCTTTCTTCAATTAATTCCTGTTCGACATCCCGGCTTAGAACAACCCGGAACCCAAAACTTTCACTTCGATACTCAACATCAAACGGAAAGCGGCATCGCATTTCGAGGTGCTCTTCACTAAAAGTGTCCCAACCCCCGCCCCGCAAAATCCCACGCTCAGTGTTCTCGTAGGAATCTGAAACCCATTCATGTACGTTCCCTCCAATATCGTAAAGACCGATGATATTTGGATTAAAATCGCCCACTGGAGCCAACTTTTCATAGCCATCATTGTAACCCTCAATGATACGATCATTCTCAAGAAACTCGACCGCCGAGAGATCCGCATAGTTGCCGACACCCTCATCCGGAGGAAAACTTTCTCCCCACGGAAACTGCCCGGAATTTACGATTTCACTCTCTCGCTCAGCCGGAGTTTCCCCAACCTCAATCAAGCCCGCCATTTTACTCCATTCTAAATCGGTCGGTAACCTATAACGATAATCCTTAGTGATTCGGTTGAGATCTGGATTCGGATTATCGCGTTCTCTCGTTGTCAGCCATTGACAAAATTCTTCGCACTCCGCCCGAGTTAGACCCACAACAGGGACTAATGGATTATCATCCAAAATCACGTCCCCAACATTCTTTCCAGTAGCCTTAAGATATCGATTGTAATCGCCGCTACGTGTCTCCCACTTGGATACGCTGAGGGTTTTCGAAAATGGCACCAATTTCATCTCGATGCTATTAGACCAGAGTTCACCAGGAATCAGACTCTTGTCAGGCTGCAGAGTGAACACCTTATTAATTCCTCCCCGATCCGGAAGGTAAACATTGTCAACAAGGGTCTTCTTCCCACCCATCGCAAGAGTAATCTCAATATCACCTGGCGCTATGTTGGGACCCTCATAAGGGGTCGTATCGACATAAACCCCATTCAGGTAGAGACTTGCTCCGCTTGGCACCGAATCAATACTCAACGAGCCATAAGGAATCGGCCGAACCCAGCAATAAAAAGGCCGTAAGAGTTTCCCACCCTTTTTCGCCTCAACAGGAAGCCTTGTCGCGTCGAAAGATAAATCATAGTGCGGAATGATCTGGCGATTCCTCTCTGGATTTTCATCCGAATATTCACCAAAGTAACCCTGATCAATACACCTAGTTTCTAACCACTTTGAGTAACCCATTGTCCACGATTCAGGAACAGCAACCACCTTCCGATCACTATATTCAAATGTGATGGCTTTGAGGTTTTGATTTGTCTCCTTTAAATAGAGCTTCCAGTCAGCTTCACCAACATGCGTAGCCCCTTTATGCAGATCTAAATAGGGAAGATACTCATTTCCAAGTGCATCTGTCCAAATTTCGTCAACCTTTGGGGGCGAAAATAAGTTCATGATCTCGTCAATAATCATGACCTGCCTTCCCTCATCGATTACCTCGCGATTGATGAAAAGATCACGTCGATCAGGAGCTTTGATTTGCAACTCCAAAAGCGAGTCCACCTCAACCCCAGTCAAAGTTGCTGGTGTATAGCCCAAAAGATCTCCGGCCTTATCGTAAACCTCAGCCCCAGCCGGTGTCGTAAGAACCTTAACCATTACATATCGTTCAGGTAAAGGCTCCAGCTGGCCTTCAATCACATAGGTCCCCCAAGTGTTTTCGAGCCAGATCTGGCTCATGAATAGCGCCATCAAAAGGAGAACGCTAAGCGCAACCTTGGCATAGCTAGGCATCTTCTTAGGAGCATTTTTCCCACGCTGGAGATGGCTCAGGGCATGAGCAAGCTCACGACCAGTCCGAATCTTCCGCTTATGGATCCGAGGATCGCAGATATCACAGATCATGCGATTCAACCGAATCCATTTCTTTCGATCATCATCGATCGGAGTCTCATCCGGCAATTCGGGGAACTGCAATCGATCCATCCCAGTCGCCATTTCATAAAGCACTTTTCCGAGACTGTAGATATCCGCCTGTTCGGACCCGGGACCTTCGGGTGGTACAAATCCCTCCGTCCCAACAAAGGTCCGTTGATCTTTAGCTGCAACCAATCCGATATCAGCCAACTTAGCTTTACCATCAACGAAGATCACGTTCGATGGTTTCACATCACGGTGCGTCAATCCCCGCTCGTGCAATTCAGCAAGCGCCTCGGCAAGTCGTTTTCCAGTCTCTATACAAAAGTCCGTCGAAAGAGGTTTGCCGTTCGACCGCGTCATGTCGGTCCGCAAGGTCCGCGGCTCATATTCTACCGGATTTATTTCATCATCGCTATGGGCATCATCGCCCAGCTCCATAACGTAATAATAAAACTCGCTATGATCGTCACTACGTCCGACATGAAGAATATTCACGAAGCCAAGATGGTCTCGCGAGATTGGCTCAAATCTTAAAATCCCCTCGAACTCACGTTCAAAGGTTCGTTCGTCTGAAAAGTCCTCGCGATAAACAATCTTCACAGCCCGCATAGCGCCGGTCACACCACGCGCCAACCAGACTTCACCATAGGCCCCGCCCCCGATTTTACGGAGGACATCATGATCGGGGATCAACGGGTCTGGCCTAATCTTTTTTTGCATCCTTCTCGAGCTTCGCCAACTCCTTCTTCAAAACGGAACCAACGCGATGCTTAGCGAGATAAACTTGGGCCATACTGACCCCAAGATAATCCTGCACCTTTTTAGCATCCCACTGTTTCACTACGTAATAATCGAAAATTTGATACTGCTTGGGCGAGACTTGGGCCTTCACTCGTGTCAAAGCCATGTCGGCGACATTCTTCTTCCATTCGACATCCCACATCCGCTCTAAAAGATCCCCTTTGGGATCCTCAAATCGATCAATAATAGCGGTCTTTCGGTCATCTTCCCAGCCGCCGCCCGGCATGGCAGTGTCTTTCTTTCGCTTTCGAAACTGATCATTGATCCGCCAGCGGGTCATATTCATCAGCCACGTTTTAAAAGACCCTTGCTTTGGATCGTAGAGGTTCTTCTTACTTTGCTTCGCGATTGAAAGAATCGTTTCCTGCACCGTATCAAAAGCTTCATCATGACGTAGCCCAGCCTTAATCCCCACTGAATAGATTAACTTCCAATAAGTTGTGTAAAATTCATCCCACGTCCGCTGATCCTCCCAGTTCTCCAATCTTGCAATCAGACTTTTCCGCGTTTTGGCGTATCCCTTAGTAAGATCGACTTCCTTATCGTCTTCCTTTTTTTTCTTCGCAGAACTGTCTTTCTTTTCACGGGCCATCCTTAAGAGAAGAAGTAAACCAAAATTGAGCGAATGTCTTTACTCACTTTTAGGAAAATTACGATTATGAGATAATCACGGAAACCTAATGAGTCATCGCCCCTCAAAAACATTCGCCACGATTCCCTCAAGGCACTCCCGGTCGATTTCATCGAAAGCCCCCTTTTCCAACGAATCAACATCCAAAACGGCGATTAATGCTCCGCTTTCATCCGTAACCGGCACCACGATTTCGCTCTTAGAACGCTCATCGCAGGCGATATGGCCCGGAAAATCATGCACATCTTCAACCACTTGGGTTTCTCCGATTGCTGCCGCCGTGCCACATACCCCTTTCCCAATCTCAATGCTCAGGCACCCTACCGTTCCCTGATAAGGGCCAATTACGAGCCTTCCTCCGACCACTCGATAAAATCCCGTCCAGAAGAAATCGTTCATTTCATTGTGTAAAACACCCACAATTGAAGCCATTTTTGCAATTTGATCGTCACCGCCTTCACAAAGAGCCTCAATTCTGTCCCGGCACCGCTGATAATCCCTCTCTTTTTCGAAACTCATCGTAGCCCTCAGAGTATTTCCCAAACTCAGCACTGACAAACCTTCATTCCTCACTACAATTACGGCGTGAGCTATCAGGTTTTTGCCAGAAAATACCGCCCCCGTACTTTTGCAGATGTTCTTGGACAGGATCACGTGGTCCGAACTCTTCGTAACGCAATCGAAAAAGACCGCCTTGCGCACGCTTACCTTTTCGTCGGCCCGCGTGGCACGGGAAAGACCTCAACTTCCCGAATCTTCTCGAAAGCTCTGAATTGTCCAAATGGACCTTCAATCGAATTTGATCCCGATGATCCAATTTGCATTGAAATTGCCGAAGGTCGCTCGCTCGACGTTCTCGAAATTGACGGTGCTTCCAATAATAAAGTCGATGAAGTCCGTTCACTTCTGGAAACAGTTGGTTTTGCACCGGCCTCGAGCAGGTTCCGCATCATTTACATTGATGAGGTTCACATGCTTACAACCGGTGCTTTCAATGCCCTCCTCAAGACACTTGAAGAGCCACCGGCTCACGTAAAGTTCATCTTCGCAACTACCGAACCAAATAAGATTCTTCCCACAATCATCTCGCGATGCCAACGCTTTGATCTCCGGCCAATCCCGACTGATATCATCGCCGGTCATCTCCAGCATATTGCCACCGAGGAAGGCGTCACACTTGATGACGCCGCCGCCTGGGCCATCGCTAAAGGTGCTGATGGTGGCATGCGTGATGCACAATCAATGCTCGACCAACTTGTCGCTTTTTGTGGTAACGAAATTACCGAGGCCAACGTTCTCGATATTTTTGGATTCACCTCGCGTGAAACCGTCGCAGCCCTTCTCCTTGGCATCTTACAAAAGGAGCCAGCCCACATTCTCTCCGTTATTTACGAACAATTTGAAAAAGGAAAAGACTTAGGCCAACTCCTCGCCGAAGTCGTCGGAGCGATCCGTGCGCTTGTCGTAGCTAAACTCGACCCTGATGCCGGACGCGAAGGCTTTCCAGAGGCTCTCTGGAGTGACCTCTCCGCTGCGGCAGAAAGCCTAAAGCCTGAGCGCCTTCTCGCCGTTATCGATACCTTCTCCGAGGCAGAAAGCAGGATGAAATGGGCCTCAAATAAGCGCCTCCACCTGGAAATCGCATCGCTCAAAGCGATCCAAAACCTCAAAGAGATCCGCCTGACCGACGTAATTTCTGCAATCGGAAAAGCTGATCCTAACGAGATTACAGCCTCATTTTCAAACGGAAATGCCACTCCTCCAGCCGAGCCGGAAGCTCATCAAGAACCGGAAAAAAAAACGCTAACTAAAGACAGTAAACTTGACCCGATTGATCGTCTCATCGCCGATGCTCCCGACGACGCGGTAGAGCCTGAGCCCGAGCCTATCAAATTGAATCCAGCCTCCGAAAACTCAAAACAAAGGCCGATTGATGAAGCGAAGGCAGAAGAAGGCAATACTGGCGAAACGGACGAATTTCATAACGACCCACTTATCGTCGAAGCTCTAAAGGTTTTTAAAGGACGACTAATTTCCTGAAATTTTGAGAGACATGAGTATTCGCGGGTTTTTGCGACGCATTCCTCCGGCTCTTCTTTTGCTCTCACTGAGCCTTCACTTTTTCACCATTGTTCTTTACGTCCGCCTTCCGCTCAGGCTTGCAGCGGTCACCATTTATCCGGTCTGGGTCTGGGGAGCGATCGGACTCGCACTGGCTACCTTTTGTTATCTATTTAGTAAGACCCGAGGTGCTCTTTCCATCATCCTTCTTTGGACCTTCACCATCCTTATCCTTGCTGATGAAGCCGGTCCGCTGGCCCGTTTAGCAACCGCACCAATGGAGGAAGCTGCTCCAGAAGAACATGCCGGAAGCCAAATTCTTCGCGTGATCACCTTAAACTGCGCGGGCCATTCTGACCCCCTCGAAGCGACACGCCAATTCGACCCTGACATTATCTTTCTTCAAGAGATTCCTCCTGGCTATCGGATTAAAAGACTGACTGACTCTCTTTTTAAAGGACAGGGCGACTATCGCTACAACCGCAACCAGCGATTCGCGGTCATCGTCCGGGGAACGTTTGAAAGAGAATTTCGATTTTCAAAATATCGCACTCAACTCCTCAAAGCCGAAATGTTCGACGGCCGTAAGCTCAATCTTGTGAATCTTCACCTTCTCTCGGCAGCCACCAATATGAAACTTCACCAACTTGATTGTTGGCGCGAGCACGTCAAGAACCACACTCTTAGAAGAATTGAACTCTCATCTTCGCTTGCCGGATTGAGACAATACGGTTCCTACCCACGATTCCCGACCATCGTAGCTGGCGACTTTAATGCTCCTGCAAACGACTCTGTTCACCGAATCATGCGGAAAGAATTCACCGATTCGTTTGACGCAGTCGGTACGGGATGGGGTAACACCTTCCACCGCGCTCTTCCCTTACTTCGGATCGACTATATTTATGGATCTTCCAAGCTCATTCCCGTTCGTTCTCAAACCTTCACTAGAAACAACACCGATCACCGCATGGTGGTATCTGATTTCATCTATCGCTAGTGACCTAGAAATCAGTATTTGGCCGTTGATTGCGAATTGAAACCCGCCCTCCGCGTGCCCGGCGCATCGGCTCAAAGACATGGTCGGCTCCCGTAGATTTAATCTCCGAAACCATCGCCATCAACTCGCCCAACCTTCCCTTGGGCCATCCCCTTTCCGCAAACCATGAATAATACTCTGGTGGCAGATCCGTTAGAGGAACGCCACAGGGCGGATACTTTTCCGGTCCATATTTACCATAAGGCATATAAGCTTCAGAAATCTCATGAAGAAGATTCCGAAAGTCTTCGCGATCGATCTCGGTAAAATTCATAGGTTGTATCTGACTTGCATCCCCGCGAGATCTTCCTAAATTACGAAAAGAAACCAACAAAAACATGGAAAGTCACAACCCTTACGCCAGTCCATACTCAGTTGCTCAGGCATCCGAGAACGTCCGCACTGAATTTTACCAGAAAACCTACCTTCATCTCGCAGGAGCAATTGGGGCATTTATCATTCTTGAAGCGATGCTTTTTGCGATCCCTGGAATCGATCTATTTGTGTTCAAAATGATCGGAGGAGGAATGTCATGGCTTATAGTTCTAGGACTCTTTATGGGCGCTTCTTGGATCGCTAATAAGTGGGCGACCTCAGATACCAGTCGCGGAATGCAGTATGCGGGGTTAGGGCTCTATATCGTCGCTGAGGCAATCATATTTTTGCCTCTCCT
>DCQM01000212.1:0-4271 GCA_002323895.1 Akkermansiaceae bacterium UBA1518 | reverse complement strand
ATTATAACCTTGGGACTATTTGCTGGCCTCACATTTGTAGCCTTCACATCCAAGAAAGATTTTTCCTTCCTCGGCGGAGTTTTAAAGATTGGATCCTTCGTTGCAATCGGACTAATCGTGGCATCACTCCTCATGGGCTTTAATCTTGGGATCTGGTTCTCTGGAGCAATGGTCCTAATTGCTGGTATTTCTATCCTTTATCAAACTAGCAACATTATCCACAATTACCGCCCAGATCAGCACGTAGCAGCTTCCCTTGGTCTCTTTGCAAGCGTTGCCCTGCTCTTCTGGTATGTTCTGCAAATTCTGCTATCTCTCAGCTCGAACGACTAATCGAATTTCCTTACGCCATTCAGAACCCGGACACAATTAGTGCTCCGGGTTCTTTTTTCTCGCTAAGATCCGTTTTTGACAAACTCGCCCTTTTGTCGCTAACTCCGAAAAGCTTTTATGAATACCACGAATTTCCTTCTCGGGACGACTTCAATCCTGATTGTCGTTGCTTTTGCCTTCTCCTTTGGAGGCCTTAACGAAGGACGCAACAGCGAGGCCAGCAAGGACGAACTCGCTAAATTGACTGACGCAATCGAACAACTTGCCGCTGAAAATCGAGCGCTTGAGCGTAATTATGCCCGGACCAATCCCCAAAACAATACGGCAACTTCGGTTTCGACGACCACACCTCCGTCAGGCCTTCCTATCGCTCCCGGGCCTACAACTTCTAATCCTGATTCAGAATCGTTGGGAAAAATAAAGGAACTCGAGGACAAAAACCGGGCCCTCGAAGAAAAAGCTCTCGCCCTCGAAGAGGAAAATAACCGTGCCAATGAAGAGCGCCGACAGATCACGATTGAGCAGAATATGGCTGCCAAAAAAGTCCAGATGGCCATGGACATGGGGACCGTGAAATCGGCAAACAAAGAACAGGCTATTGTGATCTACGAACCTTCACCTAACGCACCCAGCTTCCAACCCAGCCGCATCCTTGCAATACGCCGGAACACCGGGATTATCGGAACTATCGTGATCGAGCGGCTTGACGCGAGTGGGCAATACATTGCCACGATGAGACCTCACGGCTACTCACCTGACGGCTATCCGGACATTCAACCTGGTGACACCGTTATCGTAGATCCCAACGGTTAATTACCACTTGGAGGTCAGACCATACTGGCCGGCCAAAGTGAGCAGTTCTTCACGCATTGGCCACTCATCGGGGCGCTCGCAGGGACCATCGTGACGCTGGCTCGCTCCCTTCAACATCATGCAGCCTGTGTTGTCGCCCATCTTACGAATGGCCTCCACTTCTTCAGATGATAATTTAAAATCAGCTGGCGTAGCAGCATAGTCGCGGATCTTATTTTCAATTGGAATTGCGTTTTCTCCAGCTTCCTGAATCACCGTCGGCACAACACACTTTACCGGATTCTGGGAGAGGTTCCAAAGTGAGGCGAATTGAATCATGCTCAGACCATGCTTTCCGGCAATTTCGCGCATTGGCTGCATTGCGTCGTTGCCCCGCTCGACCCATCCCTCGGGGCGATAAGCCCGGTGATCACCGGGACGAAATTCGTGGCCAGGCTTCATATCTCCATGGAAAAGCCCACCGTAATCCACCACGCGTGTAAGAATATCGACTTTGTTAGCAACCGCTGAGTCCAACACATGCTGTCCGGGCCATGGCTCTAACGGATTCAAAATGATCATAGCCCAGTCGATTACCTCCCCAAAATTTTCGAAGACATGCAGTAGATCGAGCGTGAATCCATTGGCGGGACCGGGAGCAATTCCGAGCCGTTCCGAAAGTCCTTCTTCCTTTAGGGCATTCATTCCTTTCCAAACCGCTTCACTGGTGTAGCCGATCTCGTCTGGGTTGTGCAACATGACGAGGTCAAAGTGGCTTGTTTGGCAATTCGTAAGAGAACTCTCACAAGCCCGACGCAAAAAATCACGGTAACCAGATTCGCCTCTCAACGATGGGCTTGTAAATCTCGGATACCCTTTACTCCCCTCGCGCTCGCCGTCGATAAAATCGTGACCAAGCATTCCGACGAGGCAGTAACTTTCTCTTGGGTATTCCGATAAAACTTCGCCTAACACGGCATCCGCTTTCCCCTGACCATAAACATCAGCAGTGACGAAAGTCCGAATCCCTGAGTCATAGGCAACTCGAATACAGTTTTTGTAGCGGTCTTCATCAAGAACTTCACCAAAGTGCATAAACCGTCCGCCGCTCCAGGTTCCATAGGCTGTCCGTGTCAAATCCATGACGTAAATAAGCGATAGGGTAGTGCATCTTTCAAGCGGGACTTTTCCAATGGACTGCTAGGCTTGACCAGAAGCAACGAAAGAGTTCACATTCCTGCCGTGCGCGTCCTTCTTTTACTTGCTCTTATCTTTCCCCTTCTCCCCTCCTGCACAAGAGTTTCCAAAAAACCTGGAAATATGGGTCTCCTCCCAACTATCAATGACCGAAAAGCTCAAATCGCAGCCGAACCCCGTGGCGATTTTTACTACGGTCGCCGCTACTTTGTCGAAAAAACCCGCTTTTGGGGATACCTCCGCGAACCGGGGCAGCCTGCAAATAAGGCCAAATTGGTCATTTTTAATGAGTCTTGGAAGATCAACCCTGATCGCCTCCCCGAGAAAAAAGGAGGTAACTCCTACGGGTTCGATAATAATTACGAATACCGGATTTACGGCCGATACACCGGAAGGGAACTGTATGAACCCAACAGTAACCAAATCCTCCCTGAATTCATTCTCACCGACTATCAGCTCATTTCACGCAGCCCGGGATGGCTCTTTTCCCCCTCTGATCAATACTATCCTACCCGGCTTTCCCTTCTCCCCCCGAGCTTCTGATCACGACTTTGTGAAATATTTCACAAAGTCCTTGCGAGCCTACAAGAACGAGAGTTTCATTGTCGTGGCTTAACATGAGCAAGACCACTACCTACGAGGCCCCGGATGCCGCTGCCGTCGCAGCACAGGCCGCTACCGATTACCAAGCGGAGACCGACGATGTCCTCGGCGAAAAAATGGTGCTAAACATGGGTCCATCCCACCCCGCCACGCACGGAGTTTTACGTCTTGTACTGGAATTGGACGGCGAAATCATCGAAAAAGCCGAGCCCCACATTGGATACTTGCATCGAGGCGATGAAAAAATCGCTGAAAATATGCATTATAATCAGTTTGTTCCCTATACTGACCGGTTAGATTACCTTGCTCCTCTCGCAAACAACGTCGCCTATGCCTGTGCAGTGGAAAAACTCATGGGGTGGGAACTGCCACCTCGAGGCCAAGCTCTCCGTGTTCTCTGCTGTGAACTAGCCAGGATTTCATCCCACATGCTTGGTGTCGGCGTCTGTGCGATGGATGTTGGTGCAATGACTGTCTTTCTCTATACCTTCACAGAAAGAGAAAAGATTTATAACTTCTGCGAGCAACTTACTGGTGCTCGTTTTACAACGTCTTACACCCGAGTTGGCGGTCAAATCCGCGATATTCCCGAAGGCCTAGACAAAGACATCCTTAAGTTCCTTGATGAGTGTGAAAACACCATCGACGAGATCGCTGCTCTCCTTAATAACAACAAGATCTACCTCGAGCGGATGTGCGATGTCGGGGTAATCAGCCGCGAGGACGCTATAAGCTATGGGATGACCGGCCCCAACCTTCGCGCTAGCGGAGTGGCCCGTGACCTTCGAAAGGATAGCCCTTATTTGGGCTACGAGAAATACGACTTCGATGTTCCGGTGGGCGAGAATGGTGATTGCTACGACCGCTTCCTCGTCCGTATGGAGGAGATGCGCCAGTCCATCAAAATAATTAAACAAGTTCTCGCTGACTTCCCAGAAGGGGAAATCAACGTGGGCGACACCAAATCCACTCTCCCTGAAAAAGAGCGCGTGCTCATGTCCATGGAGGAACTTATCCACCATTTCATTGTCGCGACCCAAGGGATTGAGGCCCCAGAAGGAGAGGTTTATTTTGCCGCTGAAAATCCCAAAGGGGAACTCGGCTTCTACATTCACTCAAAAGGCGGCGGAGTCCCGAATCGGCTCAAGATTCGCGCCCCGTCTTTCGTCAACCTTGGTATCTGTGCCGACCTCCTCAAAGGCCACATGGTTTCTGACATCCCAGCAATTCTCGGCTCGCTCGACTTCGTAATGGGCGAGTGTGACCGCTAAGTTCACGTATAATTCTTTCAACCTGATTTCTCACGGTGAGTTCTAAAATTGAAGCCCCCCGCCCTCGCTCGATCG
>DCQM01000117.1:10202-14693 GCA_002323895.1 Akkermansiaceae bacterium UBA1518 | reverse complement strand
TGCTAAACGGCACCGAGCTTCTCACCGATACCGAGACTTTTTCCTTTCAGGTTGGTTCGGTTCCCGAGCCAAGTACTGCTCTTTTGGGTCTCCTTGGGGCACTGAGTCTCTTCCGCCGTCGCCGCTAGAAGAATCTTAGACAAACTTTTTAGGGTCGGCTCGTGCTTTGCGAGGCCGGCCCTTCTTTTTTTTAGGATTCAGCTCACTGAAATTCTTTACGGGGTAGACCCATCTCGAAAAACCCATCCTTATTCCCCTAGCGAAAGAAAAAAACCAGTCAAACCGTTTAGAATAACGCTTAGTAGATCTTTTATATGAAAAAATCTCACCTCGTTCACCTCTTCTGGGCTCTTATTGCCATCGCTGCTTTTGCCATCGGCTCCAATAACCCTACCTCATATGCTAGTGGCGGATTCACCAATGCAGAAAAACCAAACGCTTCCACTAGCGGACTTTCTACCCGGTCAGAACGCCCCAAGCCTAGCCGTTCCGGAAAAATACGTTCCCTCACCAAAAATCGTGAAACTACCATGGCAGGAGGAAGTAAACTTGCGAACCTCTCAGAAAGCGAAATCCGCCAAATTGGAATCGATCTCAAAGCAACCACGACTCCGCTAGAACGCCGTGAGCTTTTCTCCCAAATTCTGGCCAACCTCACCCCCGAAAACGCTAAGCTGATGCGCGAGCAAATCGTTCATCTTGATTCCAATAGCTCAGAATTCCGCGACTTTCATTATCAATGGGGTGCCATCGCCGGTGAGGAAGCAGTCGTCAACGGAGCAGAAACTCCGGAACGCGATATGGCCACTACCCTCGCAGGTTGGGCCGCCTCAAATCCCGATGCTGCTTTAACCTATTTTAATAGCCTCGAACCCGATGCTCAGAACGGCAGCGGTATGAAATGGGGCGCCGTTTACGGATTGATTGCTGCCGATCCGAATCTCGCCGTACGCTTCACCATGGACCGTCAGCAAGCAGGCGACAAAGAAGCCTCTCGCCTCATGGATCTCGTCACCCGGCAAGTCATCAAAAGCGGGAATCCTGCTGAAGCAGCAAACTGGGCCACTGCCTTGCCATCCGGAGAAATGCAAGATGCCGCGATCCGGCGTGTCGCCGAAGAGTATGCCGAAGATGACCCAGTTGCCGCACTTGATTGGGCCAACACTCTCCCCGAAGGAAATGGCAAAAACCGGGCCATGCGCGAGTCCTTCTCCGAATGGGCTCGCGAAAATCCAAAAGCCGCTGCCGACCGCCTCGGCTCTATGAGCGCATCACCCGAACGAGATTCAGCCACTTATGGTTACGCCACCCGTGTTGCATGGGAAAACCCAACGGCCGCCATCGAATGGGCCAATACCATTTCCAATGAAGAAACTCGTGCGAACGCGCTCATGGAGTCAGGTCGTGCCTACTTCCGCAAGGATCCTGAAGGAGCTAAACAATGGCTCTCCGGTAGTAGCCTGAACGAAGAGCAACAAAAGCGTGTCACCTCTTCTCGCCGGAGGTAAGTTGGGACATATCTGAAGACGCTCTTACAAGTTATATCAAAGGATAGGTGACCCTATAAGTTTCTCCCCTTGTAAAAATTTACGCGTAATCCGACTCCAGTAGCGCCCTCTCCAAAGAACGCGAAGCTACGTCTCCAGAATTCTTGGAGAAAAGATCGTCATTCCAAAAATCGTCTCGCTCTCTAATTTCGCGGTCGTGGTCAAAAAAGCTCTCGATGTTGCTTTGCTTCCATGGCGAGCCGAGCATTATCACCCTTGATTGGTTTTTAAATCTCATGAGCCACGCTCGCACGCAACTCAAATCTCTTTCACCTCATGCTCACTAATTTTGGAACACCTGCCGCGCTCTTTGGCGCCATCTTTGCCGCTTTAGCTTGTATTCTCCTTCTCGGTATACGCCGTAAAATAGGGCGAAGGAGCGGGAATTCGGACGAAAAGATCGCCTCGTTTTTTGAGTCTATGCGTGACGAGTTTGCTCGCAATCGAAAAGAAACTGGGGAGCAAGGAGAAGCGCAACGAGAAGAACAGCGACGGCTCCAAGAAGCATTTGAGAAAAAAATAGAAGAAAACTCTAAAGGTCAAAACGAGGTTTTACGCCAAAAGTTTGAAGATTTGGTAAAACAGCTCGGAACTCAAAACAAGCAGTCGCTTGAAGCACTTAAGGACGTTCGCGGCGCGGTCGAAAAACAATTAAAAGACATTAGAGAAGATAATGGGAGGCGGCTTGAAGAGATGCGCAAGACCGTTAACGAAAAGCTCCAAGACACCCTTGAAAAGCGTCTAGGCGAAAGCTTTAAAATTGTGAGTGATCGGTTGGAGCAAGTCCACAAAGGTCTTGGTGAAATGCAAACTCTAGCAAGCGGTGTAGGTGATTTAAAGAAGGTGCTAAGTAACGTTAAGACCAAAGGGATTTTGGGAGAGTATCAATTGGCCAATATCATTGAGCAATTGCTTCCGAGGGAACAATACGAAGAAAATATTGCAACTCGGCCCGAAAGTAGCGAGCGAGTCGAGTTCGCAATACGGATGCCAGGTAATTCTGAAGATGACGAAGTATACTTACCCATCGACTCCAAGTTCCCCTTGCAAGATTATGAGAATTTATTGAATTCTGTTGAGACAGGAGATTTAAAAAGTATTTCAGCGGCGGAGAAAGCTTTGATCTCAACCATTAAAAAATTCGCCAAGGACATTGCTGAGAAATATTTGGAAGCGCCACATACCACAGACTTTGGCATCATGTTCTTACCAATCGAGAGTCTATATGCAGAGGTTCTACGCCATCCCGGTTTATTTGAAACCCTTCAGCGACAATATCACATCACTATCACAGGACCCACAACTATGTCTGCCTTGCTCAACAGCCTCCAGATGGGATTCCGGACTTTGGCTGTCACTAAGCGTAGCAGCGAGGTTTGGAAGATTTTAGAGGCAGTCAAAACAGAATTTGGAAAGTTTTCAACCAAGTTGGAACTTGTGGATAAGCAACTCTCAACCGCCAAACGTTCACTCGAAGATTTGCGGAATACCCGTACGAATATGATGCAAAGTAAATTGCGCAAGGTAGGAACACTCGATCGAGAGGAGAGCGATCGTTTGCTCGATTTCCGGCAAATTGATGAGGAACAAGAAGAGCCGTCAGACTAAACCAGATTTTCTGAAGCTACTATTTTTTCGTCAGAGTGTGATTTAATGCTTCGAGATTTCGCCAGCAATCTTCGTCAAGTAACCACACTACGCTAACGTATTTGATCTCAGCCTTTCGAAGTTGGAAGATTTTTTGGCGTGCCTTAATATCTCCTTGAGTCTGAAGTGGCAGATCGTCAGTCGATCCTTCCAAAAGTTCGGCCTGCTCTTGAGTTTGTTTCATGTTCCGCCAGCTCTGAATAAGCGTACGCACTTCTTGGCGGACAGAGTCGGTTTTCCGAACGATTGTTGATTCAGAGTTCTGATTGACCATTTGTTTTAACGATTTAGCGACAAAGGCAGTTCCAGGAAGGGTGGGCTTACTCTCCTTATGGCTCAGAGTAAGCTTGCCAATTAACTCCTTGGAACGGCGCAAATGGCACCATCGCTGCCATTTCCCAAGATCAGGATTTGCCGCATCGCGATAAGTAGGTAACCCGGAATCATCTGGAATAAAGTGCACGTCATGATACTCAGCGTCGAAGAGGTTTCGAACTTCCGTCAACCAACCAGAGCGTTCGTTTTTCAAAGAGGCTCGCCAAGCCGCAAGCGCCCCAACAAACTTTGGGTCAGGATTTTTCTCAGAATCTGGATCCAGTTTGGGAGTGCGTAAAGCGATTGCTATTTCCCTATCAATTAGCTTACCAGTCCTCATCAGCCGATGCAGCTGAACCTCGACCTTTCGCATCTCCAACTCAGCGTCCACTGATTTCCCAACGTCTTCCCATGCCCCTTGTTTCACCTCGTGAGAAACGTCCTTGAGCCTACTTATGGAGGCAAGCCGTTTCGGAATTTCAATACTGGGCGCCTTTAGTGAGGATACCAAAGTGTCGATATCTAACATCGAACTAACAGACTCTGTAACAGTATTTTTGACCTCACGAGTCAGTTCGCTAACCAGTGGCTTTCCTACGAGAGCCTCGGAGAAGTTTCTGCTGGCGGCGACGAAGGCAGGATTGCGCTCCTTTATTAGCTCCCCGGCTTCAATCCATGGCATCTCGACGGCCTCGAAGGGAGATTGGGCATCAACCTCTTTGGCATAGCGGCGACCTTCAACACTTGCAGTTTGGACCATTGAACTTGTGATCTGCCGATCTACGCACCCAATTAGGACCAGTATGCAACTTGCAAAAAGCATCTGACACACCTTCACCCCTTTTGATACGACCAATATTTCAAATATCTTTCAGTTTTCTTAATAATCAAGATTTCCTTCTAGAATTATTGCTTTCGACCTAAGCAACAGAGGGCAGGACTGGTAAACCCTTGCCTAGTCAATTAACCTCAATTTCTAATA
>DCQM01000117.1:0-9856 GCA_002323895.1 Akkermansiaceae bacterium UBA1518 | reverse complement strand
ATTCCTCACTGTCCTCTCGCGTTCCACCACCGAACTCCAATATCCGGGTGAGTTTTGACCTGCTGGATTGATGAAGCATCAAATTCAGCCCTTGGACCACCCTTTCGAAAGATCCCACCAGTTTCCGGAATAGGAAAGGGTAGAAGTTTTTCCTCGGTGACCCTTGATGAGACTAGTCCGCTTCCAACTTAGAAGCAAAACTACTGGTATGCATTCCCCAATCGTAATCTAAGAATCAACTCATTAGATCCGATTGGGCATTTTGAATGCGTTGCAAATCGTGCCCGGTCGGTTCTTGGAATACATTGAGTCCAAATTCTGGAGCAATCGCGAAGAGATGATCAAAGATGTCAGCTTGAATAGTCTCGTAGCCAGCCCACTCTTTGACAGAGCTAAAACAATAAATCTCTATGGGGATACCACGCCCTTCGGTTGCCAACTGCCGGACAATAAGGGTCATCTCCTGATTAATGTTTGAATGTGCTTTTAAATAGCACTCAATGTAAGCGCGAAAGGTCCCCAGATTGGTAAGACGCCTTCCATTGACTTGGTTACTCAGGCCGCCTTCTCCGAGCTTTGAATTAGACTTTGCTATCTCTTCCTCCTTAGAGTCAAGATACTGAGCGATATGCCCGATCTTGCGGAGCTTCTTGAGCATTTTTTCGTCACAAAATTTGATACCGCTAGTATCAATAAACAAGCTGCGCTTAATACGCCGACCAGTGCTTTCTGACATACCACGCCAATTTTTAAAGGAACTACTAATTAGGGCGTAAGTTGGAATGGTCGTGATCGTTTCGTCCCAGTTACGAACCTTAACGGTGGTGAGTCCGATAAGTTCGACGCTACCATCTGCTTGGTGACTAGTCATTTCTAGCCAATCGCCTTGCGAGAGCATCCGATTGGAGGCGAGTTGAATGCCTGCGATGAATCCGAGAATAACGTCTTTAAAAACAAGCATCAGCACCGAGGCAAAAACTCCAAGCCCACCAAGAAGAACGAGGGGGGATTTACCGAGGATAACGGCAAGGGAAAAAATTATGGCGATCAGGGCCGCTAGAAGTTTCGCAACTTGGGCAAAAGTGGTGAGGTTAATTTTTCCTCCCGACGAAGTTTTTCCATAAATTGCCTGGAGGGCATTGACCACTGAATCAAAAATGAGATAGCAGGAAATAATGATATAGAGTGATGAAGCTCCCCGCAAAATGTTAGCAAGGGAGGGTTCCGATTTGAAGAGCCCTGGAACCAAAAGAAAAATGAAGATGCCGGGAAGGAGATGAGTGAGCCATCTAAAAACGCCATGGCTTACCAGTTCATTATCCCAAATAGCATTAGTTTTCCCAGCGTAGTGGGCGACCCCACGAAGAATCAAGGGCCGGAAAATAAAATAGATGATTGCTGCTAGTGCAAGCATCCCCACGAAAAGAAGAAGCGTGACGAGGGATTCAGGAACCCAACTCTGCCTGCCTAGCCATTCAGAAAAATTCTGAGCAACGCCCGATACTTTCGAATCAATCGGAGCTGCTTGGTTTGCGAGCATTTGCATTGGGTGCTTTGAGGCGGCAGAGGATACTGACATGGAAAGGAGAGGTAACACCGTTTGGTTTTGGCTCAAGGATTCGTTTGATTACCAATCCAAAGGTCAAGATGGGATGAGAAGCATGATTGAGGGAGAGCTCAACAGAAAAATTCACCCATCTTCAAAACCCGTAACTATAAAAAGCGCCCGACCTTCTCAGGACGGGCGCTTGGTTGATTTTTAATACCCTCTGAACTAACCAAAGGTCACAACTTCTTCCTCGCTGGGAGGAACTTCGTCGTCACCAGAAGGGACATCACCCACAGGTGCAGAGTCGCCACCGCCGTTTCCTTCGCGGAGAGCGGCTTTGCGGGACATCTTCACACGCCCCTTGTCATCAATCCCAATGCACTTAGCGGTGATGACGTCACCTTTCTTGCAGACATCTTCGACCTGATTTACACGACCTTCTTCAAGCTCGGAGATATGAACGAGTCCGTCCTTACCGGGAAGCACTTCCATGAAGGCTCCAAAGGTGGTGACGTTCATAACTTTGCCAGTGTAGGTCTTACCGATCTCAACCTCCGCGAACATCATGTCGATCATGTTCTTGGCAGCTTCGAGGCCTTCCTGCTTGGAAGCATAGATGTGAACAGTGCCATCGTCTTCGATGTTCAGCTCAGCACCAGATTCTGCCTGGATAGCTTTGATGTTCTTTCCGCCAGGTCCGATAAGCTCGCCGATGCGATCTTGCGGGATGGTAACAGTCTCGATGCGTGGAGCATACGGACTCAACTCACCAGGTCCCGTAATCGACTCAGCCATTTTCGCAAGAACATCACCGCGGCCCTCTAGAGCAAGGTCAATGCCTTCTTCAAGGATGGAGAGAGGAATGCCCGGGAGCTTGAGATCAAGCTGGTAACCGGTCACACCTTCACTGGTTCCACACAATTTAAAGTCCATATCACCGTAGAAATCCTCAGAACCAATGATGTCGAGAATGACGACATGCTTGGTCATGTTACCATCAGCATCCTGTTCGGTCACAAGACCGGTGGAAATACCCGCAACAGGACGGATCATAGGAACACCTGCGTCGAGAAGAGCCATCGTGCCAGCACAAACGGTAGCCATCGAAGTGGAACCGTTTGATTCCATCACCTCAGAGGAAATCCGCATGGAGTATGGAAAATCTTCGGTGGAAGGAAGCATAGGAGCAATAGAGCGCTCAGCAAGAGCACCATGACCAATCTCACGACGATTCATGCCCCCGAAACGACCAGTCTCACCAACCGAGAATGGCGGGAAGTTATAGTGAAGGAAGAAGTTCTTGGAATCTTCACCACCAGCGTAATTGTCGACGTAAAGTTTCTCGTCGGCAGGTGCGAGGGTGCAAATTCCGAGAGCCTGGGTCTCACCACGAGAGAAGATCGCAGAACCATGCACGCGAGGCAGGGTGCCAATTTCTCCATAAAGGGTGCGGAGATCACGAAGCTTGCGACCATCGGCACGGACTCCTTTTTCCATGATGGAAACACGGAAGGCTTTTTTCTGAATGTATTCAAAGACCTGCTCTATTTCGAATTCAGTGGTCTCGGGGAACTTTTCTTTAATCGCAACTTCTACTTCGTCGCGAAGAGCACCCACTTTTTTACCACGCTCTACTTTCGAAGCAGCATAGATAGCGTCCTCAATCCGGTCACCAGCGACAGCGTATCCGATCTCAAGAAGATCTTCCTTGGCAACAGTCACGGTGTAGTCGCGCTTTTCTTTACCAGCAAGTTTCACAAGTTCTTCCTGTGCTTCCACAATCTGCGTAACAGCAGCCTGGGCGAAGTGGAGGGACTTTTTAAATTCCGCGTCAGGGATTTCATCAGCAGCACCCTCAATCATAATAACGTCGGTCTTGTTTCCCACATAGATGAGATCAAGATCAGAGTCTTCGCGTTGTTCAAAGGTGGGGTTGATGACGAATTCGCCGTCGATGCGCCCAACGCGAACGGCACCAATTGGGCCAGCGAATGGGATATCGGAAATTGCGAGAGCGGCCGAGGCACCATTCATGGCGAGCACATCGGCATCGTTTTCCTGATCAGCGCTCAAAAGAAGAGCGATGATTTGGGTGTCATAGAGATAACCCTTTGGGAAGAGCGGACGCAGCGGGCGGTCCGTCATGCGGCAGGTCAGGATCTCTTTTTCGGTCGGACGACCTTCGCGCTTGAAGTAGCCACCAGGGAAAGTTCCGGCAGCAGAGGCGCGTTCTTTGTATTCCACCGAAAGGGGGAACCACGTCTGGCCCTCGCGAATTTTTGTTTGTGAAACAGCCGAAACCATCACGATGGTCTCTCCCATCTGAACGGTGACTGCTCCGTCGGCCAACTTGGCCAATTTTCCGGTCTCGATGACCAGAGGACTCGGCCCAACGTTGGCCGTTACATTTTGTATACTCATTGTCTTTGTTTTTTGAATCACGTCAGGACCCTCCCGTGCGATTTTTTGTTTAAATACGGAGTGGTTTTCCCGGTCTTAATTTTGGGTGGGAATCCCGCTCCGCTGAAGGCGCCGCTATCAAATTGCGACTGCTCTCGATAACAAAAGGGCCACAGTGAACATCACCGTGGCCTTTTGCAGATCATTTTACTTACGCAAGTCGAGTGCTTTCAACACCGACTCATAACGTTCACCTGACTTATTCTTGAGATAATCAAGGAGTTTCCGGCGGCGCGCCACGAGGCGGAGAAGTCCGCGTCGTGAGGCAAAATCTTTATTGTGCTCATTCATGTGCTCGGTCAAGTGCTTGATCCGCTGCGTCATGAGGGCAATCTGGAAGTCGGCGCTTCCGGTGTCATTTTCACTTTGCTTGAAGTCAGCAAGGTTGATTCCGTAATCGTTAGTCATTTTGGTGATAATCGGGATGAGTCGAGCCACTTGATTGCAGCCAAACTGTCCTTCGACGCGCGGGAAATAAGTCAGGATTGGGAATAACTCAACCTTTTTCGGAGAAATTTGGCGCTGTTTACTCGACCACTACCTTGCTCGGATCCCAAGTCACCTTGGGATATTCCAGATTCATCCTATCCATAGCATGGGTCACGATCTGGGCCACAGCTATGTCACGATACCATTTGTAGTCCGCTGGGATAATGAACCAAGGGGCCTGATCGGTGCTCGTTCGCTCGAAAACATCTTCATATGCAACCTGAAAATCATCCCACTTCGCACGGTCCTTAAGATCCTCAGGGAGGAACTTCCAGTGCTTCTCCGGCCGATCAAGCCGCGATTGTAAACGCCGTTTCTGCTCATCTTTCGAAATGTGCAGAAAGAACTTTAAAACCGTAGTGCCTTCATCGACGAGCATTTGCTCAAAATCCACAATGTGCTTGTAGCGCTTCTGCCAAACCTCCTCGGGAGCAAGATTTTTAACCCTCACTGCAACAATATCTTCATAGTGGCTGCGATTAAAGACCGCAATCTCTCCCTTTGCCGGAACGACCCTGTGAACCCGCCATAAGAAATCATGCGACAACTCCCGGGTCGACGGAGCCTTAAATGGAGTCACCCAAACCCCCTGCGGATCGACACGCGAAAATAATTTCCTGACGCATCCATCTTTGCCTCCGGTGTCCATAGCCTGCATCACAATGAGCAACCTCTTCTTCCCCTCAGCATAAAGGACCCTTTGCTGGTTCGCCACCTTGCTTCGGAGTTCTTGAAAAATCGGCAGCACTTCCTCCTTCGGACGACCAAGGATCCCCAAAGTTGTTGTGGTAATATCGTCCAATTTTACCTGTTCCCCAGGCTTCACGATGCACTTATTTGTGAATTCCTCACCAAGCATGCCTAATCAATCCTTGCACCCGCTGCTCATGCAAGAAAAAGGTCGCAAAATCGAAAATACCTAGCTTCCCGCAAACGTCACGATTTCACTATTGCCGAAGACCACCCCTTTCGAGTCTATTACTTTCGTCACTATGCCTGAACCTTCTTCCGAAAAGCTCCGCGCCGCCGTCCACATCGGAGCCAGCCACGCTTCCATGATAATCCTTCGTATTGCCGAGGATGGCACTGAAGAACGGGCCGACTTCCTCGAAAAAAATATCCCACTGGGCCGCGACATCTTCGGCTACGGAAAAATTCTCGCCTCTACCATCGAGCAAGCCGTAAGTGTCATCCGCGGTTTTCAGGAATCCCTCGCCGAACTGGGCCTCGATGATATTCCCGTGCGCGCTGTCACTACCAACACACTTGATGAAGCCGCGAATGCTGAGGTCTTCCTCAATCGCCTCCACATCGCCTGCAAATGGCAATTTAAATCACTCGATGACGGCGAAATGACCCGCCTGGTTTTCCTTAAGACCCGCCGTCGGCTCAAAGACACCCCATCCATGCAGCGCCGCAACACGATCGTTGCACATGTCGGCCCCGGCAACGCCCGCCTCATTCTTTCCAAAAAAGGTCGTATCGTCCGCTACCAATCTTATCGCCTCGGCACTCATCGCTGCTGGGAGCGCCTGCAATCCCCCGACCTAACTGGCGAACCCATCATTCGTCTCATACGCGAACAAATCTCCGGGCTTATTGCCCAAATTCTCTACGACTTCGGTGAGGAAGATATTGAAGATCTAGTCATGATCGGCACGGAGATTCAAATGCTGGCTCCCTATCTTTCCAAACCACACAAGACTAAATCTCGCTACCGCATCCTGCGACAACTCACCTCAGACATTGCTTTCCTCACCGAACCGGAGCGTGTGAAAAACTATAATCTCGATTACCAAACCGCTGGTACCGTTCTTCCTGCTCTCGTTATCAATGCCGCCATTGCCGAATCCTTCGGCCTCAAATCCCTTCGCGTCTCACGCTCCGATTACGAAGAAGGCCTTTTAACCGACCTCGCCCACCCTGACGCGGCGCACGAAGAACTCAAATCTCAGCTACTCCACTCCTCAAAACTAACTGCCAAAAAATTTGGCTGCGACATGCGACATGCCCGCCATGTCGCCCACCTCAGCGGACGCCTTTTCGAAGAAACCCGCGACCTTCACGGCCTTAGCGACCACGACGCTCTCCTCCTAGAAGTCGCTGCCATTCTTCACGAGGTTGGAAATCACATTTCACCAAAATCGCACGAACTCCATGGTCTCTACATCATCCACCACTCCGAAATTTTCGGCCTTAGCGATCCAGACCGCCTTCTAGTCGCACTAATCACCCGCTACCATCGTAAGGCTGCCCCCCAACTTTCACACCTTCACTACGATAAGCTTTCTCAGGCCGATCGTATCCGAGTCGCCAAGCTTTCCTCCATATTGCGAGTCGCCGACGCTTTGGAACGAACCCACTCCCAGCGAATCAAAGACTTTACGGTTACTCTTAGCGAAGGCAAAGCCACTCTCAACCTTGAAGGTATTCTAGATGCTTCAGCCGAACGCCTTGCCCTCCCCTCCAAAGCGGACCTCTTCCAAAACCTCTTCGGCCTCAAACTAGTTCTCAACGAAAACGCGTAAGCCTACTCTCAACTTTTAATCTCTCCTGCCCAGCTCTCGAATCTTATGAAGCCTCCTTACATCAACCGCGAACTTTCCTGGCTTGAATTCAACCAGCGCGTCCTTAATGAAGCCTTGCGCACGGACCTCCCCATTCTCGACCGAGTAAAATTCCTCGCAATCACCGGGTCAAATCTCGACGAATTCTTCCAAGTTCGCACCGGAGGCCTTTATACTCTTCACGCATCCGCACCCACCGTTCGCGACATCTCCGGTATGGATGTAGGTACTCAACTGAATGCAATCGAGAAACGCGTTCGCCGTTTTAAAAAAGACCAAGAAAGACTCTTTCAAAAAGAACTCCTCCCTTCCCTCGCCAATGCGGGCCTCCCTCTGCACACCATGGCCGATCTAACCCCCGAGCAAGTCGAAAATCTTTCGAACTACTATGAGTCCAGCATCGAGCCTTTACTTTCCCCTCTCATCCTAACCGCTGAAAACTCTCGTGAAATCATCCCCTCCCTCAGCATTTGTCTCGCCCTCTCGATCCACGACCCAAAGACATCGGAATCCCGGATTGTCATCGTCCCTCTTCCACCCGCAGTCCCCCGAACCGCACTCGTCAACGAAGGCGGCTTCGTTCTTCTCGAAAATCTCGTGGCTCACTTCTGCTCCTCTCTTTTCCCCGGTGAAGAAATCAAAGCCCACACTGCTTTTCGCCTCACCCGTAATACCGACATTCCAGCGAACGAAGACGAGGCCTACGACTTCGCAGAAGAGATTCATCAGGTTATCACCGCCCGCAGCCAATCCTTTCCGGTTCGTCTTCAAACTTCACAAGACAACGCGCTCACAAAACAGCTCATCAAACTCCTCGACCTAGATCCCCAAAAAGTTTTTCTCACAAAAAACGCACCTCTCGCTCTGGCCGATCTCTTTTCAATTGCGATGGCTGATGGTTATAACCACCTCCGCACTGCTCCTATCTCAGGCGCTGAATCACCACAAATCGACCCGACCCAAAGCATTTTTGAAATACTCGACCAAGAACAAGACATCACCCTCGTTCATCCCTACCAGAGCTATCGCCCAGTTGTGCGCTTTATCGAAGAAGCGGCCCGAGATCCTCATGTTCTTGCGATCAAACAAACACTCTATCGCACCGCCAACAATTCCCAGATTGTGGACGCACTCATTCACGCCGCTAAATCCGGCAAGCAAGTCACTGCGCTTGTTGAGCTTAAAGCACGCTTCGACGAGGCTCACAACTTAGACCGCGCCGAAGAGCTTCGGCGCGCTGGAGCCCAAGTTATTTACGGTGTCAAAGGCCTCAAAACCCACGCCAAAGTGACCCTCGTCATTCGTAATGAAGATAGAAAGCTCAAGCGCTATGTCCATCTCGGCACCGGAAACTACAACGAAATGACGGCCCGATTTTACACCGACATCTCTTATCTCACCTGTCGCCCCGAATACGGGACAGACGCCTCTATTTTTTTTAACGCCGTCACCGGCCGCACCAAACTAGAGAATTTCCGCGTCCTCATTCCCGCTCCCACGCAAATCAAGCGCACACTCATCAGCCTTATCGAAGAAGAAACGTCCCGCGCCCTCGAAGGCGAAGAAGCCCGCATCATGGCCAAAATGAATTCCCTGCAAGACAAGGAAATGATCGATGCTCTTTATGCCGCATCTAAAGCCGGAGTCGAAATCAAACTCAACATCCGGGGAATTTGTTGCCTCAAACCCGGCGAACGAAAAGAAGCCAAGAATATCAAGATCGTCTCCATCGTTGACCAACAACTCGAGCACATGCGCATCTTTCACTTCCATCAAGGTGGCGATAATGAAGTCTATATTTCCTCGGCCGACTGGATGACGCGTAACCTTGAAAAACGCGTCGAGCTCATGACTCCTATTGTGGATCGGGCCTCTAAAAAACTGCTCATCAGCATCCTCAAGAGTTGCTTCCGCGATAATCAAAATGGCTATCTTATCCAGCCCGACGGCACCTCAAAACGCATCGAACGCGAAAAAGGCGAAGGCCGCTTCCGCATGCAAGATCACTTGACCCAACTATTCGCCCGACAAGCTGCCGCCGCCCAACAAGCTCGCTCCAGCTCTCTCGAACCGCACCTCCCTAAAGACTAAAATCGTCAATCACTGAAATTTTCAGCTAGGTTCTCCCTTAACTTCAACCGCGGCAATCTCCCCCGCACTGTCGGAAACCACTCTCCGAAGAAAACAATCGCAACCTGACCAACACCGCATCGGGATACCTTGGGGGATTTTCTATCTATCGGACTTTAGGTCAATTAAGATTAGGATCTTGATTCGATTTCGAGCTAGACCTTGACTGCCTCAATCTCGCCAGAGCTATCGGCGAAACGTTTCATCTTCACACCCATCATCCGAGCCTGGGTTAGCCATAAGTTCGCAAGCGGTGTTCCTTCTGGCATATTGATGTGTTGCCCGGTTTTCACTTGATTACCACCACCCGCCATAATGATCGGCAGATCATTGTATTGGTGGGTCGAACCATCGCCAAGGCCCGAGCCATAGGTGAACAGCGTGTTATCTAGCAGGGTGCTACCGTCGGCCTCCATGACTCCCTCCATCTTCTCGAGCAAGTAAGCATACTGCTCCATGTGGAAGCGGTCTACTTTCAAAAGCTGCTCGATCATTTTAGTCTGATTGTGCGACATCCCATGGTGGCTCATTGGCTTGTCGAAAAGCCCATCGAAAAGATAGGGTGTGTCCCAACGCTCTGGACCCACCATAAATGTTGCCACATTGGTGAGCCCCGATTGCAGTGCAACTACCATCAAATCACCCATCAGGCGAATATACT
>DCQM01000012.1 GCA_002323895.1 Akkermansiaceae bacterium UBA1518 | reverse complement strand
CAACCTCCAATCTTTCTAGAGCCTGTCCTTTTGCGTGGCTAAAAAAGGCGGCCCGTAAAGCCGGAGTCACAGAAAATTGTTCCTTTGCGCAGATTACCGAGATCTGATCACCGGATTCCTGGGCCTCCAGAGCAGCCGTAAAACTGAAGACCAAATTGAGAATCAAAATGTAAAGTTTTCGCGCTGAAGTCTCCATTGAAAAAGCCTTGTTCCTAATTTTTGCAATATGCCTTATACCCATGACTTATTTCTCATACTCCAAGGTGATGCTAACTCCATAAAGGAAATAACGAAAGTATCAGAATTGTAACTCTTTCAAGACTAGAAACTAAATCTTTTTGCGCTTTTCTATCACAAATGGAAAAAGTTCTGGTCCTTGAGGATGTTTTAGATAAGTAATTTTCGACGAATGATACGGACAGTCATAGCTCTAGCCCTAGCCCTGCTCATCGGAAATCCGATGTGTTGTTGTGCAATAGCTACCTTGTATGGCGATGATCCTGACAAGGAACTAGGGTTGCCGAATCATTCGTGTTGTTGCCCTTCGGTAGAGCAAGACGATCAAGAAGAAAAACCTGGCGAACCTGACTCATGCCCCTGCTTTCTGAAGGAGGCTAAATCTCTAACTCTCACCCAGGCATTATTTATAAAGTTTTCTGGTGATGATGAGATGTCAAAGGTGCTTCTGCGAACCAGCTGTCACTTCACTCTCCCACATCTTTCACCGGTTGTTAGTGACCTCAGCAAGTGGCCTCCCGGCTCATTCCCGGCACCTTCATTAAGGAGGCGAATTGCCCTCCAATGCTGCTATCTTCTTTGATTCGTTGGGCTTGAGGCCAGCCTTGTGCGCCTCGCCGGACTCTCTGACGCCTCAGGTTTTTCATCGAGGCCTCACCGTCATTCCTAATGACGTCTTCCAGCTCTACCCCCGAGCTGTGCTTTCCCTTCAAACAAATACAAATCAAAGACTTCAAATGAAACTCCTTAAAAAAATCTCCTTTCTTTCACTTCTTCCGCTGTCTGCTTTCGGATGAGACGGATGAAAACTCACCGCGCCGCCAGTTGGCGGTGAATCAGTTGCCGATGGTTCTGCCTTCAGCTTTGCCTTCGATTATCGTTACCGGAAAAACGATGACCTTTTTCATCGATCCTCCCGCGTTGAAAATCAGAATCACGTCTCTTCCGAATTTCATCAATTTTCACTCACTGGTTCCTATCGGATGAATTCCTATTGGCTCTTGTCGACTCATATCCCCTTCACGGATGCCACTCGTCGCGAGCAAGATAGGCCTGATACTAACATCAATGGTCTGGGTGATATCACGATGTCCGCGATCTATTTACCGTGGGCTGAAGCGAATTCGAATTGGAGTCGACTAAGTTTAAATGCTGGCTTAGTCTTACCGACCGGGCAGCCACGGAACAACCCTGCTCTAGGAGGTGTAGCGCCAAGTGTATTTCAACTCGGCACAGGGACAACCCAACTTGCTTTAGGCGCGAATTATTTTGGCACCCTTAATGACGATTACTCCTACTTTTGTGGAGCTAATATTACTTTCCCGCTAGATGAAAGCTCCAAGGGTTTTCGTCCTGCTGAGACATACTCTTTGCAAGTAGGGCTAAGCCGACCAATCACCGAGTCCTTTAACGCGAGAATTTCTTTAGATCTTTTCCATGGTAAAAAAGATGAGTTCCAAGGGAATGAGATTACAAACACAGGCTCTACTACCCTGAGTCTCACCCCCGCACTCATCTACACCATCAATGATGATTTCAGCGCCTCCGCTTCAATCTTAATTCCCGCGTATCGACGTGTTAATGAAACCGCTCTTGCCGTAGGCCCTCTTTGGTCGCTTGGTCTTAGTTATAGCTTCTAACAAGGAATCTAACGAGGTGCTATTACAGATTACCACTCTGTGATGGCACCTTGGAAGAGATTGGAGGGTCTAGCACGACATCAGGGTCTTTCAGTATCGTGAATCGTTTTCCGCGCGGCGCTATCACCGTCGCGATCGGCAGCGAAGACAATCGCGATTGACGAGCTCCCTTCCTTTCCAAACGGCGACATTAACATCAATCCAACTTCTAGTGACACGAAGACGGCCTCTAGCACGCATGAAGGGTTAAGTGGTGTTCTCTACGTGTGATTACAAATGCCATAAAAAAGTATAATGGATTTTCAAGAGACGATGCTAACACTAAAAGTTAGATGAAGTGGTATTACACAAAAAACCAAAAGCAACAGGGGCCTGTTACGAAAGATGATTTACTAAGAATACTAAACGATGGGACTTTAGCTACAACAGAGCTAGCTTGGAATAAGGAGATGGATGAATGGAAACCCATTCAAGAAATTGAAATGCTTCTCAAGACATATCCAATGGCCGAAGAGCAATCAACTCGACCTCCCCGTGATACAACAACAGTTAGGAGACGCAGAGATAAGGGCGACTACAAAATCGCCGAATGGGCCGTCAAAACTTCCGATTCAGAACCATCATCAGCCCCACCAAACTATTTGTGGCAATCTTTACTGATTACCCTGTTTTGTTGTCAGCCTCTCGGACTCATTGGGCTTTTCTATGCTAATAGAGCACAATCGCTGGAAAGATCTGGTCGAAGAAGAAAAGCTCTTATTGCATCAAAAAAAGCAAAGATATGCTGTAATATTGGTCTTTTAACGGGATTCATTCTTGGTGTTTTCTGCTTTTTCTATATCGCGCAAACGGGACTATCGCGCCCTTGATCCGCCCGAAAGGCGCCTTCAAAGCAAGCCGCTTTTAGCAACATTGGATCTGTCGTATGATCAGCGGGGCTCCTAAAGAGCACAATTTTCTCACTAATCATGGGGTTATTCTTATTACCCTGATTTCCTATCTGCGGTCGACGGAAAGATCTGGATGGAATTCGCTCCATCAAACGATGAGAACTTTTTCTTCCGATTAAGGATTTAAGAAAGAGTGATCCCCGGACCCCTTACACTGAACGATAATTCATGGAAACGATGAGAGAGATTCGGGATTCGATGTCTCCCTCACCCACCCTTCACAAGCCCCAGCTTATGAAGCTAGCACCCCCTAATCTAACGACAAGATTTCGTAACTGGCCGTCAGCGCTGAAGATTAAAGTAGTTATAAAGAATCCGATCCACAAATTGAAGCTTGTGAGTTCATAACAGAAAGCCGTCCCTCGTAGTTATTTCCGAGGGGCGGTTTTTTGATCAAGCAATATCCTTGGCTAATAGGGATCATGAATTCTGATCAGTAGCACCAAACTAAAAGGCGAGTCTGATACTTATTAGCTAGATGTGTATTTTAAGAGCGGTCTCCTCTCAAGGAGTGGCTTTTTAAAACCGGACAGAACTACCTCCCAAATCTCAATTAATTAAACGAGAAAGGCCGCTTCACCCCTTCCCTTTCCGTATTCAATAATTGGAGTTAGAGGGAACTAGACTTTGAAGGCTTTGACTAGTGGGTCACATCACCAATCTCAGCTTTTAAAAATCCCTGTTTCGTCATCCTAGCACCCGCTAATCTAACGACAAGATTCTGTAACTGGTCGTTAGTTTTTTTCCAGAATCGTGCAACACTCTATCTATGACACTTAAAACTTACTTGATCTTGGCATTAGCTCTGTTTGGAACCCCTGTATTCGGAGAAAATAAGCTCTGCCCAATTATGGTAGAGGACGAGATTGACGAAGAAGAAGTCGTAGAATTCGAAGGGAAAAAGGTTTATCTCTGTTGCGGGGGGTGTGTCAAAAAATGGAATAAGTCACCTAAGTATTACATCAAGGCCATGGCGGATATGTTGCCTCAGTTCAAGGGAATGGAGAAGCAACTGCAACTCGAAAAAGTGGAGCTTATGGCTCAGAAATTTTGTCCAGTCTATAAAGACAGAGTCGTAACCCCAGATTCCCCTTCTGTGGATTTCAACGGCAAGACAATTTTCTTATACAGCACAGGAGCGGCAAGGCGCTGGAAACGTGATCCTGAGGGATATGTTGAAAAGGCGCTTGAGTCGGGAATTCTGCCCCAATTACCCGACAACAAAAAAGTTAAGGGAATGACCAATACGGTAAAATCCACTTCTTTGAAAAAACAATAGACGGCGTAGCCTCTGTCTTCTCAAAATTTACAATCAGGGAGAAGATTCATAGTTGGAATCACGCGTAGTCCGAATCAATCTTTTAACTTCCGCCATTTTAAATGGGTTTCAGACAATTAGTTACGATTGTGTTGATCTATTCAACTGCCCATGGAGAAATACCTGAAGCTGAATGGCCAGGGTTTCGCGGAAACGGCAAGAGTAGGGGTAAGGGCCATAGCGTAGCCTTAAAATGGACAGATGAGACCGGGGTTCTTTGGCGCAAGAAGCTACGAGGCTTCGGTCAGTCTAGCCCGGTATTGTGGGGTGATACCGTATACGTGACGAGTATCGGAGGGGCCAATAAGGAACATTTGTATGTAGAGGCCTTCGATCGTCTCTCTGGTAAGCGCAGGTGGCTACACCAAGCTAAGGCGACCGAAACTGTCGAATCTGTCAGTAAGATGATTTCCCAAGGTGCTCCAACTCCAGTGGCAGGACCACTTGGTTTGCATGCTTTTTTTGAATCTGGAGATCTAATCTCCCTTGATCATCGCGGTAACTTAAGGTGGTCAAGAAAGCTAACTGAAGAGTTTGGAAAATTCAAAGGTGGCCATGGGCTAGGCTCATCTTTAGTTGGAGCAGCAAATGAGTTGTTGCTGCTCATAGATCATGATGGTCCATCGTATCTTTTGTGTATGTCTCGTGAAGACGGCAAGACATCCTGGAAGATTGATAGAGAACCAAGGGTTTCGTGGACCAGCCCATTGTATCAAGAGCATGCTGATGGTGCTCGAGTTTTAGTGAGTTCAAATGGCAGGATCGATGCATATCGCTTCAAAGATGGTAAGGCACTTTGGTGGGCGGACGGGATCAAGAAAAACACAGTCGCTTCACCCGCAAGTAATGGGGACTTAGTTGTCCTTGGGTCGTCCAGCCCTCGGCAGACCAAGGCCTTTCGATTAGGGGGAACTGGGGACGTCGCAAAGACTCATTTAGCTTGGATTGCAGAGTCTGCTACAACTAGCTTTCCATCACCCGTGATCGACAAAGAGATTGTCTACCTTATTAATCGTGCTGGATCTCTGCAAGCTCATCGAATGGAGGATGGCTCCCAATTGTGGAAGACCCGTCTGCCGGGAGAGGCTTGGGCAACTCCGATCATTGTTTCAGATCGTTTATACGTCTTTTGTAAAAACGGAAAAACAGCAATTTTTAATGCAAAGGGAGGTAGCCCGATCCCACTTTCTGTGAATACCCTTTCTATTGAAGACGACGATTTAGTTTACGGAGTTGGGCTTGCTAAAGGGAGTTTTGTGCTTCGAACCGGGCGGGAGCTCATTGCTATTGCTCCGAGTGAGGACGATCGTAGCCAATAGACAGAGCAAGCCGAAGAGTAACGAACAAACTTACCTTCTTCAAAAACTCCCATTGGCACACGTCTGCGGATCGCTAAGATTTCCGAGGAGGCGAATCAGAAAATCCGATGGTCCTCAATATTGAGGCTAATGAGTTAGCCGATTCGGGCTTTATTTTGCGGTCTACTTGAGGGGGAATGGTCTCCTTTCCCTGATATGATATTCTTGCACTTAGACATGCCAAAGATAGAATTTCACCGGCAGACTTTCTAAAATTCACTTTCCAAATTGAAGACCCCATGAAAATCAATCTCCCTATCACTATTGGATACTCTGCAGCACTGGCTTTTTTGCTGGTCGCCTGCACTCAGCCGGCTCCCATTGAAGCGTCGTCACCGGATAAAATAGATCCTTCGCATCTAGAAACTCTGATTGATGACGAGAGAAACCTGTTCTTCCTCGACGTGCGCACGCCGGAGGAAGTGGCAACCCTCGGAACGCTCCCGGGTTACATCAACGTTCCCATTGATCAACTTGAACAACGGTTGGGAGAGATTCCGAGGGACAAGCCTATTGTAACTGCTTGAAACCGTGGAGGAAGAGCCGCGCGTGCCGCGGCATTACTAATTTCTAATGGATTTAAGGTAAGAGGGAGCTGTGGTCTAGCCGATTGGAAAGACGCAGGGAAAGAAGTATTCTATCCAGTCCGAGGCAAACAGTAATTGATAGAGTCACCTGCTATGACAAGGTAGAAGCTGCCCAATCTCATGGTCCTAATCCTCAGTGTAGGGTGTCGGCCAAGCATTGAGACGACGCCTGTCGATGATGCATCGCCCAGGTTTCCCAGAATTTCTAGTGATACAAAGCCAACTAGTGAAAGTAAACAAACAGCCAAGATGATCGAGGATGTGAATGGTGAGAAGGAGAATTAGGTGAAAAAGGCAACGCTCCAAAAACTAGTCCATTTGAGCAATGTTGTTTTTAGGGCGAAAAACCTATCCTTCCCGTCTACGTTTTCTGTAAGAACTGACTTTGACCAAGGGCGGAGGTTTTGCTATTGTTTCCTACTCCCCTTCTCTTTCTGCAAAATCCCTCGATATGATATTCCCAAAGCCGCCTTTCCGCATAACCAAGATGATTGGCCTTGCGCTGATTCTAGCACTCCTTCACCCCGGGTCGTCCTCCGCCGATGTCATCATTACGGAATTCATGGCGAGCAACAACAGTGTCATCGATGACGAGGACGGCGAATCTTCGGACTGGATCGAGATCTACAACACAGGGCCAGCGCTCGTGAATCTCGATGGTTTTTACCTGACCGATGACCCAGCAGACCTAACAAAGTGGCGGATTCCGAATGTGACGATTGCGGTAGAAGACTTCGTTATCGTATTTGCATCGGCCAAGGATCGAGACGATCCGGAATCGGAACTACACACGAATTTCCGCCTCTCTGCGAGAGGGGACTATATTGCCTTAATCGATCGTGACGGCACGAGTGTGTTGTCCGAGTTCGGGCCGGATTTCCCGGAGCAGTTTGAGGATGTTTCCTACGGTCTAGAACAGACGGGGAACACGACGAACATTACGTTCCTGCAGTCCGGTGCGGATTGCCGTCGCGTTGTTCCGACTAGAAGCCTCGGGCTTGCTTGGACTGCAAAGGGATTCGACGATGCTTCATGGCCGGCGGCGACGACGGGAATTGGTTACGAGAACTCGAGCGGCTATGAGACGCTATTTGGAACCAACGGGGACGTGGGCGCGCAAATGTCCGGCATTAATACCAGCGCCTACATTCGCATTCCCTTCGATGTCGCGGATCCCACGGGGCTTATTGGACTGACACTCGACATGAAATACGACGATGGATTCATCGCCTATTTGAATGGCGTCCGGATCGCTTCGAGCAATGGGCCACAAAGTGCGGACTGGAACACCGGGGCATCCGGTAGTAACGATGATTCGGCAGCGCTGCTGTTCGAAAGCTTCGACATCATTGCCCATGCAGGGAGTTTACAGACGGGATCAAATCTTCTTGCAGTCCACGGGCTGAATGTCAGCACCACAAGCTCCGACTTCCTCATCGTTCCGCAGATCAGGGCGGTGCGGATTTCCGATCCGAGTGTTGGTGGCCCCGGATACCTCGACTCCGCAACCCCCGGGAGCTTTAACGGATCGACCTTCTCCGGCTTCGTATTGGACACCGTTTTTAGCGTCGATCGCGGATTCTACGATGATCCGTTCCAGGTGGAAATCACGACAAGCACCCCGGGTGCGACCATTCGCTGGACGACCGATGGCTCCGATCCCACCGCTTCTCGTGGGACTGTCTACACGGGGCCAATCGACATCAGCCAGACCACTGTCCTTCGCGCAGCCGCTTTCAAGACCGATCTCGTACCAACGAACATCGACACTCAGACCTACCTCTTCCTTGACGACGTCATCAAGCAGTCTCCGAACGGGCAGGTGCCGTCCGGCTGGCCTCGCAGCGGGGTTAATGGTCAGGAATTGAATTATGGCATGGATCCCGAAATTGTGGGCAGCCGTCACAGCGAGCAGGAGGTCATCGATAGCCTGAAGGCGATCCCGACGATTTCGATGGTCACTCCCCTGGCAAATCTTTTTAATGGCCAAACAGGGATTTACGTAAACGCGGGGGGAAGTGGGCGGAGTTGGGAACGTCCAGCCTCGTTCGAGCTGTTGAATCCCGACGCCTCGCTGGGATTCCAGATCGATGGCGGCGTCCGGGTCCGGGGAGGGTTCAGCCGGAGCGACGGCAATCCAAAGCACGCTTTCCGCCTCTTCTTCCGCCGCGAATACGGGGAAGGTAAACTTCGCTTTCCGCTCTTCGAAGACGAGGGGACAGACGAGTTCGATAATATAGATCTGCGCACGAGCCAGAACTACTCGTGGTCATTCCAAAACGACAGCCGGAACAATTTTCTCCGGGATGTTTGGTCCCGGGATATCCAGCGCGAGATGGGTCAGCCATCCACCCGCAGCCGATTCTATCATCTCTACATAAACGGCGTCTACTGGGGGCTGTTCCAGACGCAAGAACGGGCCGAGGCGTCATTTGCGGAGGCCTACTTCGGAGGCGACAAGGAAGACTACGACGTCATCACTAAATATGGGGGGACGACCGATGGGAACCGCGACGCCTTCAACCGCCTTTACGATGCCGGGCAGGCGGGATTTGCCTCGAACGCGAACTACTACAAGGCACAGGGATTAAATCCCGACCGCACGCCGAACCCAGCCTTCGAGCGACTCCTCGATGTCGACAACGTCATCGACTACATGATCATCACCTACTACTCCGGCGACCGGGACGGACCGGGCTCACGATACACAGGTCCCAATCCAAACAATTTCTTCTCCATCTATAATCGTAAGAATCCGGACGGATTTAAAACCTTTGAACACGATTCCGAGCACTCGCTGGGCACAGGGGACAACAACATGA
>DCQM01000137.1:21239-30836 GCA_002323895.1 Akkermansiaceae bacterium UBA1518 | reverse complement strand
TCTCCGGAATTAGACTTCTCGGGGTGGATGGCCTAACGGACGACGTGACCGAAGCAGCTTCTCTCTCCTTCGAGAATGATACCATCGATGTCTACAATTCAAGTTGGGGACCTGACGACGCTACTCTAGATCTCGAACAACCGGGGCCTTTGACTCGGGCTGCATTCGAGGACGGAGCTTTGTTCGGACGCTCGAGGCCTTCGACCCCCGGGAATCCAAACCCTGTTGGTTTAGGAAACATCTTCGTGTGGGCTGCTGGTGACGGAGGAGAGATCGAAGATAATTCTAACTACGATGGCTATGCCAACTCGAAATATACGATCGCGGTAGGTTCGATTGATGATGCTGGGCAGCGTGCCCTATATTCGGAGAAAGGGGCCAACCTTGTGGTGGTTGCGCCTTCCGATGGTGGAGCCCAAAGTCTGCTCGCTGCATCCTACGGTTTGGATGTTGACGAAGATGATAACCCAATCCGAACCACCGAATATATTGGTGATTTTGGCGGAACTTCGGCTTCTGCCGCTTTGGTTTCAGGGGTGGCGGCAATGATGCTTGAAGAGAATGACGATCTTTCTTGGCGCGACGTTCAAGACATCCTAATTCGCACAGCCTTCAAGGTTGACAGTGAAAATGCGGAGTGGGTCACAAATGCTGCTGGGATTGATTTCAATCACAGCTACGGAGCTGGACTAGTTGATGCTGCGGCTGCGGTTCAAGAGTCCTTCAGAGTAAATAGCGCCAACGAATTCCTTGGAGAAGCCGTTCAGCACTCTCGTTCGGCTTTCTTCTCGAGTGATTCTCAGGGAACAGCTGAAGAGCCCACTGGTGTGGTTCCTGATAACACAGGTCAATCTCTCCTCGCGACATTTGATATGACCAAAGGAAGTGATGGCACTCCGTTTGAAAACCTTCGGGTTGAGCACGTTGAGTTCAATGCAACGATCATTACTCCGAATCGGGCTGATCTAGAGGTTGTTTTGATTTCACCAAATGGGACACAGAGCATTTTGGCTGAGACGAATGCTGACCACGAAGAAGACAGTATCTTTTTCTGGAATTTTATGACGGTGCGTAACTGGGGCGAAGGCTCCGCGGGAACATGGCTTGTCCGTGTGACCGATCGCATCTCCGGGAATCAGGCTATTCTCAACAATGCAACGTTAACGATTAACGGAAGCGCAGATCCTGACGCTCCTGTGAAGCAGGTTCCTCTTTTGACAAGTGCACCCCTCATTGATACCAATCAAGGAGGTGCGTTTGTTTATACCCTCGATACGTCAGGTGCGACAGCAATTCAGGTTGGCAATCTTCCTCCTGGTTTTGTTTATGATGCAATTGACCAGACAATCTCGGGAACTCCCACTGAGCCAGGTGTGTATACCATCAGTGTAGTTTTGACTGATGCAGAGGGCACTCAGGCTGAATTCCCAATCAACGTGGTGGTTCGGCCAACTTCTGTCGCATTGGGAGAAGCGATTGGCTTGCCTGGGATCCCTGCGGTCTTTGAAGGTGACTTGCCTTGGGATTTCGAATTTACGGATACCAATGATGGCAATGTGCCTACGCCACTATCGGCACGGAGTGCAGTCGGTCTAGCTGATAGTCAATCTTCAGCCTTTGGTTTTGATGGTTTAGCTCAAGGTGTTCTGCTCTTTGATTGGAAGACTTCTTCTGAAGAAGGTGCCGATCGACTCTGGGTCAATCTTGGCGGTGAAGTTCCTCAAGTCTGGGATGCCTTCATTAGTGGTGAGCGAGAATGGGGTCGTTCTGCGATCCTGCTTCCAGAAGAAAGGAACAACGTTCGTTGGATCTATGCCAAGAATGGTGCTGAGACCGAAGGGGAGGATCGCGGTTTGGTTGATAATGTTGAGGTCATGACGATGGAGAAGTTTAGGGAGGAGCTCAAGAGCGCTGGAAATATCGAAGGTTTTGACTTTGAATTGGATAGTCGGGCTCTGTTCCTGCCAACGAAATTAGATGGACTTAGTCCTCCACCAGAAGGTGGCGCTCCAAGTGCTATCGTTACCCCTTCAATTGGTAACGGTCAGACGGCCTCCATGTCAGGTTGGGTAACGGGGCCTGGAAGATTTGAATTCACCGCTGTCAATCTTGCAGAACCTACTGATGTTCTGGAATTTCTGGTTGACGGGGTTTTACTCGCGACAGGTCCAGGAGCTGGTTCTGGAGAAGCCTTGGTGAATTTCTTCAGTCCGGGCGCAGCTGGCGTGATTCCTCCTGGGCGTCACCGCGTTCAGCTTCGTTTCCGTAAGGATTTCACTGGAGCTGATGCCCAAGTTCGCGCGAGCACAGGCCTTCCTTTTGATGGCGCATTGATTGACGATATTAGGTTCATTCCTGACAATAATTTCGAAGAATTTGTTTCCCAGTATGGTGCCGGATTCGATCCAGACCCCGAAGCTGATGCTGATGCTGATGGGTATTCGAACCATCAGGAATATGCCTTTGGTGGTGATGTCCTAGTTGCTGATATTCCTTCCTACCTCCCTCAATTGGTGGTAGATGGTGAACTCAGTTATATCGAATATGGGATCGATCCAAGTCGCCCAGACTTGAATTACACGGCTCAGCAGTCCACTGACCTAGAGAATTGGCAAGCTGTGGAGCTTTCCAGCCTCCATAGACTCGAGGGTGACTACGAGGTCTACCGAATTCCAGTGATTGCCGCTCAAGGACGTCGACACCTCTATTATCGTGTTTTGGCTAGCGCCAAGTGATTTTAGATATCTAAATCTCGATCATTTGACTTTTTCTGGATTATTTAAATAATTCCAAAGGAACAGGGATTTTCCCTGTTCCTTTTTTTATTCCATGGCTGCGGATCATTACATAAGTGTCGAAGAACTCATAAGGGATTTGCCCTCAGGTGATGGTCGGGTTGGCTTGGATTTGGAGGCCGACAGTCTCTATAGATATGCTGAGCGGATATGCCTCGTTCAGGTCTGCTATGGTAAGGAGGTCAAGTTGATCGATCCCCTTTCGGAGGAGTCATTGGATCCTTTAGTTGATTGGTTGAGTTCTGCTCGGATCTGGATGCATGGAGCAGATTACGATATGACGCTGATGTTGGGAGAATGGAAGATGGTTCCGCCTATGCTTTATGATACCCAGATCGCCGCCCAGCTTCTGGGACATCAGCGATTTGGTTATGCGAGTTTAGTGGAGCAGTATTTTGGGGTTGAACTCTCGAAAAGTTCTCAAAAGGCTGACTGGGGAAAGAGACCTCTTAGTTCAAAAATGCTGGAATACGCTTGCAACGACGTGCGATATCTTCTTCCGCTGGCACATGAAGTGGAGGTTAAGCTCAAGGAACTAGGTCGCTACAAGTGGTTTCTAGAATCATGTGAGGCTGCTCAAACCCGTGTTAAGAAGCGGGAAGGTGGGGAAAAGGAATCTTGGAGAATTTCTGGGAGTGGTCGCTTGCAACCTGCGGGGCTTAGGTTTCTGCGTGCCATTTGGAATTGGCGGGACGGTGAGGCTGCTTCATGGAACCGACCTAGTTTTATGGTGGCTACCAATAAGCAATTAATTGCATGGGCAACTGATCTGGCTGAGGGACGTGAGATCAATCTACCTCCAAAGCTGCGCCCTGACCGTAGTCAACGATTAAGAGCGCTTATCAAAGAGGCGGAGGGGATCCCTGAGTCCGAGTGGCCAGTGAGGCCGAAAAGGGTTCGACAACGTTATGATCAAAATTTTGAACAAAAGTTGAAGGAGGTCATGGAAAGTCGGAACGAAACTGCCGAGGACCTAGGTATTGATCCTTCGGTAATTGCCTCCCGTGGCGTGCTTGAACAAATAATTGGGGGTCGAGTCGACCCTGTTGAGATTCTTCTTAAGTGGCAGCTGTCTTTACTCGATTTGTAGAATTGTAGAGTTGAAATTGTCTTGGATTTCGTGAGATCCTGAGAGCGATGGCAAATGTGGATAATGGCGTGATTCAATTCACGTGCGAGCACTGTAAGATCTCTCTTACGGTTGATGATTTTCTTGCTGGGGTTTCTGCTCCGTGCCCTTCTTGCGGTAAATCGACTAAGGCCCCAGATCAGAGAGTTAAAGGGGGGGCGGCCGATGTTTTCTCTGGCCTGAAACCGCAGAAGAAAATGATTCGGCCACCAGTGGGTCAGAGGCTCGAACAAGACCGTGATTGGGATACCGGCCAGCCGAGAAAGCGTCCACCACAGGTGGTTTCAGAGACTCAGCGGGAGCGAGAGGAAGTTGCGGTGGTGACTAAAATATTGGTGTTAGGCGTGATTGTTCTCCTAGGAGTTTTGGCTGCCGCATATTACGCAAATCAGGCTTTCAATTCCTGATCATTCCTCTCCTGAAGAATCTGCGGAAAAAACACTTAAAAGTTGCGAAACAACCTTGCCGCAATCTCTTAAATTTCGGAGAATTTGGGTCTAATGGCAGAGGAAAAACCGGAAGAGGAAATCGACGATGTCGGAGTCTCTGGTGACCAAGAATATGGTGCCGGGCAAATTGACAAATTAGAGGGGTTAGACGCAGTCCGAAAGCGCCCGGGAATGTATATCGGTGACCCCGATGAGAGGGGGTTGCATCACTGTGTTTTTGAGGTTCTGGATAACTCGATTGACGAGCATCTCGCCGGTTATTGTAAAACGATCGACATTTCTATCAACGAGGATCAATCATGTAGCGTTACCGACGATGGTCGAGGAATTCCGGTCGATATGCACCCTAAGTTTGGGATTCCGGCTATTGAACTTGTTCTGACGAGTCTTCACGCCGGTGGTAAGTTTGGTCAAGGCGCTTACAAATATTCGGGTGGCCTCCACGGAGTGGGTGCTAAGTGTGTGAACGCCCTTTCGGATTGGTTTGTTGCCCAGGTTTCCCGCGACGAGAAGCTCCATGAAATCACTTTTGAGCGAGGTAAGACGGTCAAGGAATTGTCGGTCGTTGATGAGGTTCCTGCCGGTGTTACCGGGACCAAGATTACTTTTTTCCCAGATGCGACGATCTTTACTGATACAACCGAGTTTAAATTCGACCGCCTGTCAAAGCGTCTTCGTGAATTAGCCTTCTTGAATCCGGGATTAACGATCAACTTGGAAGATCTACGCGCCGAGTCTGCCGAAAAAGAGACTTTTTTCTACGCACGCGGGATCGAGGAGTTTGTTGAGCAATTGGGTGTAAATAAAACTTTGGTGCATGACGACCCGGTTCTTTTAAAAGGAAAGCGGAAGGTTGAAGTCGATTATGATGGCAAGGTGATGGAAGACGATGTCTTCGTGGATGTCGTTTTTCAATATAACGATTCCTACAACGATCAGATCCTTTGTTTCGCCAACTCGATTCCTAACTCGGATGGTGGAACACACCTGACTGGGTTTCGTGGTTCATTGACTCGTTCAATCAACCAGTATGCTAAGGCAAATAAGATTCTCAAAGACAAAGATCCCGCCCTCAGCGGAGATGATGTTCGCGAAGGAATTGTCTGTGTGATCAGTGTGAAAATGCCGAATCCGAGATTCAGCTCTCAGACCAAGGATAAGTTGGTTAACACTGAAATCGAAGGAGTAGTGAGTTCCGTGGTTTACGAGGGGCTGCAAAACTACTTCGACGAGAATCCAAACTTAGCCAAAACAGTAATCGACAAAGCGGTCAATGCGGCGCGTGCTCGTGAAGCGGCTCGCAAGGCTCGCGAGACCGTTCGCAAGTCGGTAATGTCCGGAGGTGGTCTTCCCGGCAAGTTGGCGGATTGCTCCGAACGAGATCCGGCTAAATCTGAAATCTTCATTGTTGAGGGTGACTCTGCTGGTGGTTCCGCGAAGTCGGGACGTGATAGAACGACTCAGGCCATTCTGCCGCTTCGCGGTAAGGTCATTAATGTTGAGAAGGCCCGTTTGCATCGAGCTCTCCAGAATAAGGAAATTCAGGCTATGATCACCGCAATTGGCGCCGGTATCGGCGATGGTGATCAAGAAGGTGCTTTCGATATTGAAAAGGTCCGTTACCACAAGGTAATCATTATGACAGATGCCGATGTGGACGGAGCTCATATTCGAACTCTTCTTCTAACCTTCTTCTGTCGCCATATGCCTGAGTTGGTAAAATCTGGTTATCTCTATATTGCCCAGCCACCGCTTTACAAAATCACGCGCAAGAAGCGTGAAGAATACGTGGCTGATGATCCGGCGATGAATAAGATTCTCATCGAACTAGGATCGGATGACGTGTTGTTGCGTCAAACTGGAACAAGTGATTCTGTTGACTCGGATCTTCTCCAAAGTGTCCTCGCAACTCTCGCCAAATTACAGACTTTCGTTCGGACTCTTGAAGGTCACGGGGGCAACTTCCGTAATCTTCTAGCGGCTCGTGACGGGAACAAGTTGCCGACCTATATGATTCGTGTTCGCACCGGAAACGAAGAGGAGGTTTATTATTTTAAGAGTGAAGAAGAAGTCCGCGCTTTCGCGGTTGAGAACCGAGATCTTCGTTTGTTTGGAGAGGAAATTGAGGAAGAAGAGGAAGCTCAGTTCAAAGAGAAATTCGAAGGCAAGATGCGCCGCGCTGTTCGCCGCGAACTTGGTGAAGCAATCGGTATTTCTAAGCTACTAGAGAGACTCGGCGAATTCGGTGTGAAGAGCGAACCCTTCTTCTCTGAGGATCAGCCGATTTATGAACTGGTGGAAGGCGAGAATGATAATGAAGTGATTACTCCGGTCTTTAGCCTCTTTGAAATTTTGGCGCGTGTCCTCGAAATTGGTAAAAAGGGAATGCGTATCCAGCGCTTCAAGGGACTTGGTGAGATGAATGCCAAGGAACTCTATTCCACTACGATGGACAAAGAAACCCGTCAGCTGCTTCGTGTTCAGTTTGATGCGGAAAATAAGATTGAGGCTGAAACGATGTTCGATGTCCTGATGGGCGATGTTGTCGAGCCTCGGAAGCGCTTTATTGAAGACAACGCACTCAACGTGCAAAACCTCGACGTTTAATAGAACCCGATAATTTTCATGTCTGACGACACCCAAGATCCCATTCCGGCCCGCGACTTCGTTGAATCAATTAATGTCGCCGACGAGATGTCGAAGTCCTTTTTAGACTATTCGATGTCTGTCATTATCTCCCGGGCTCTTCCCGATGCGCGGGACGGGCTTAAGCCATCACAAAGGCGCTTGCTCTATGCAATGCACCATGACCTTTCATTGTCTGCTTCTAAAGCTCACTTAAAGTGTGCCCGAATTGTGGGGGAAACGATGGGTAAGTATCACCCACATGGTGACGGTGCTATCTATCCGACCTTGGTAAATATGGCCCAGCCGTGGACGATGCGTGAAACGCTAGTCGATGGTCAGGGTAACTTTGGTTCGGTAGAAGGCGATGCTCCTGCTGCCATGCGATACACCGAGGCCCGGTTAACCCATATGGGGTCGGCCATGATGACCGATCTCGAAAAGGAGACGGTTGATCACCAGACGACTTATGATGAAAACAGTAAGGAGCCTGTTGTTCTTCCAGCGGCAATTCCTAATCTGTTAGTAAATGGTGGAACTGGAATCGCGGTTGGAATGGCTACTAATATTCCGGCCCACAATATGGGAGAGGTAATCGATGGCGTCTGTGCGCGGATCGATAATCCCTACATTACCGTTGAGGAAATCAAGGAATACATCAAAGGGCCCGATTTTGCCTCGGCGTGTGAGATTCGTGGATACAAGGGGATCGATAACTATTTTAGAACGGGACGCGGCAGCATCAAGATGCGGGGCGTCATGGAGGTCACGGAAAGTAAGACCGGGGCCAGCCAGATCATGATTCGGCAGGTGCCTCATGGGGTGAATCGTGCGACCCTTCAAGTGCGAATTGCCGAACTCGTCCGTGAAAAGGTATTGGTCGACATCTCTGGGATGCGTGACCTTTCGGCAGATGATACCTGCATTGAGATCACCTTAAAGCGCGATGCAAGACCGCAGGTTGTGGTGAACCAGATTTTCAAATTGACTGCCATGGAGACTTCCTTCGGGGTCAATATGCTGGCAATTCACGAGCGGCGTCCCAAGCAACTCGGTGTGCTCGACGCTCTCGATGCCTTTATTGAGCATCGCCGCGAGGTAGTGATTCGGCGGACTCGTTTCCTTTTGCGTAAGGCAGAGGAGAGGGCAGAGAACCTTGAAGCCTACCTCCTCGCGCTGGGTCATCTTGATGACTTTATCAAGATGATTCGTGATTCAAAAAATCGTGATGAAGCGCGGCAAAAAATTAAGGGGTATCACTTTGATTTGCCGGTTGCAGAAGCTCTAGGTGTTTTGATCCGCAGCCAGCCAAGCATTGTTGGGGACAAATATATTTTCACGGACCGCCAGGTGAATGCCATTCTTGAACTGCGGCTTTATCAGCTGACCGCGATGGAGCAGGACAAGATCAAGTCTGAATACGATGCTATTATTGAGGAGATCAAAGACCTTCTTGATATTCTTGCTCGTGAAGAGCGAGTGCTTGCCATTATTAAGGATGAGCTGCTCGAAATTAAGGAGAAGTATGCGACCCCGCGTCGCTGCCCGATTCTTCCCGACGAAGGAGAGATAGCCATTGAGGATTTGATTTCTAATGACGGCATGATCGTGACTCTGAGCAATCGCGGCTACATCAAGCGAACAGCGGCTAGCGAGTATCGAGTGCAGGCCCGTGGAGGAAAAGGAGTGAAGGGTATGGTGACTCAAAAAGCTTCGGACGAGACTGAGAACGATTTCGTTGAACATCTCTTCACGGCTCAGGCCCATGACTACCTCATGTTCTTTACTAACACTGGTAGGGTTTATGTGGAGCGTGTTTATGGGTTGCCGGAAGGTTCTCGTGCTTCAAAAGGCCGAAGCATTAAGAACGTCCTTGATCTCCAGCCGGAGGAGGCAATTGCGGCTGTTCTTCGACTCGAATATACTACTGATGAAGAAAGTGGCGATGATATTACCTTCCGCGAGGATGCTGGTAATGTCTTCTTCGCAACTCGCTCTGGTAAGGTTAAGAAGACGAGTCTCTTTGATTTCAAGAATTACCGGAAGGCTGGAACAATTGCGATCAAGTTGGACGAAGGTAATGAATTGATCGGAGTGCGCCTGACGTCAGGTAAGAATGATGTGATGCTCGTGACTCACCGTGGCATGAGTATTCGTTTTAACGAAGAACAGGCACGGACGATGGGCCGGAACTCTGCTGGTGTCCGTGGAATTAAACCGCGTGAAGGAGACTTCGTTGTTGGTTTGGCGGTCGTGAATGATGATGCCCGTCTCTTGGTGGCCTCCGAAAATGGTCTCGGTAAACGAACTCCATTTGGTGACTACATGGCCAAGAATCGCGGGGGCATTGGAATGCTCACGATGAAGTGCACCGAGAAAACTGGTCCGGTAGTTGGCAGCTTGTCGGTCGAGGAAGCTGACGAACTGATGTTGATGACCGATGGAGGTCAAAGTATTAGGATTAGGGTGTCCGACGTTCGAGAGACTGGCCGTAATGCTCAAGGCGTCAAATTGGTGACTCTGAATAAAGGTGAAAAACTTCAGGCGGTAGCCCGAGTGATGCCGGACGATGAATCTGAAGAAGATGAAACAGAGGTAG
>DCQM01000137.1:0-20848 GCA_002323895.1 Akkermansiaceae bacterium UBA1518 | reverse complement strand
GAATGATTCCCGCCACCCTTTTTATGCCAAAAGGCAGCCGGATAGTCTGTCTGACCGCTGCCTAGCAATGATCGAAACTGGGGATCTTGAGGGTTTTCATCACGCTGGTAGGCATCAATTAGGATTCACGCGTCTTTCTGATCTCGCGGCACACTCAAACGAGGCTTAGATTATTTAACGATGAGAAATCGCTGAAACCTTTCGCTGGAGGGGGCGGCAAAATTATGCTAGTCTGAAGGAAGTTATGAAACGCATTTTTCTCAGCGCGCTTGGTTTTTGTGCCCTGGCTTTTGCCGCCAGTGCTCAGGACAGTCCACCGAAACACATTCGCTTTCTCGCTTTGGGTGAGCTTCCTGTCTGGAAAGAAGAGTTAAAAGATGGAGTTCGAAAGGGTATCAAACCACCCGAGGGCTCAGTTCCCCCCGCAGCTACGGCTCTTCTTTCTGGGGATCAGGCGATTCCCTTTAAAATGACACTGCGGGCTCTTACTAATGTTCTCACCATGGCTCCGACTACTCCCAAGTTGGAAATCAGGAAGGGTAAGGATGCGGCGGCGGTTCCTTGGCTTTCCACCCGTAAGCCAGCGGCTCCATTGAGTCTCGGCGTTCTTTTTCGCGATCCAGCTACGATGAGTTGGAATAACCCTAAAATGCTTCTTCTCAAGGACGACCCTTCGGCTCTCAAAGCGGGTGAAATACGGTTTGTTAACGTTTCCGATAAAACGGTGCTGGTAAAATTGGGAACGAAAGCTTTTGGAATTGCGCCAGGGAAGACAGCGACTCGGCCAATCAAGGAGGGGAGAACGCCGATTCTCGTCGGATATCTTGACGGAAAGACCCAGAAAGAAATTTGGGAAAACCAACTTAAAGTTTTAAGCAAGCAAAGGGTTCAGTGCTTTTTTTATAAGGCTCAAAATCCAAGAGCAACTGGAGCGGTGAGGTTTTACTTTGCACCGGAGCCGGTGCCTAGAGTGCCAAAAAGTTCTTAAATATCTTTAGAAGAGCATTTTTATGATGGATCAACCTTCCTGCGCTGGAGGTTGATCTTTTTTTTTGATAGGAGTTCCTTTAGAAGAGCCATCCTTTAGCTTCGCTAATATTGTGTTTACTTTGTAAAACAATATCGATATTGATCGAGCGAGAACACCTTGGAAATTGGAACCCAGAGTTAGAAAATCTTCTATTTCTGAGTGATAAGGTTCTTTAATTCCGTTCACAGGGTTTTTTCCTTGGGAGGGAGATTTAGTTTTTTTCGTTGAATTAGCTAGGAAGTAACCATTTCTGAATCATTTCGGGCGAACCTTGACGGGGAGAGACTCGCCTGCATAATGCCGCCGTTTTCCCACCAAATAGGTTGGGAAAACGACCAACCCTAATAATCCTAGGAAAGACCCATGGCAAATTACGCAATTAATGGATTCGGCCGCATTGGCCGGATGGTGCTTCGTTCAATGACTGATGACGAACTTAAAAAAGTCGTCGCTATCAACGATCTCACCGATAACAAGACCCTCGCTCACCTTCTCAAGTATGACTCTTCGCAGGGCCAGTTCGCTCGCGAAGTGAGCTATGATGAGGGCCATATCATTGTGGATGGACACAAAATTCACGCTACAGCCGAGCGGGACCCCGCTAATCTGCCTTGGGGTGATTGGAATGCCGATGTCATCCTTGAGTCCACTGGATTCTTTTGCAGTCGTGAGGGTGCTTCCAAGCATCTCTCGGCTGGGGCCAAGAAGGTTCTCATTTCTGCTCCTGCTTCTGATCCTGATCTCACAATGTGTCTCGGAATCAATGACAATGAATATGATGCAGCGAATCACCACATTGTTTCCAACGCATCTTGTACTACCAACTGCCTAGCACCTCTTGCTAAGATTCTTAATGATAAGTGGGGTCTTAAGCGAGGCTTCATGAGCACCATTCACAGCTACACTGGTGACCAAAGTCTTCTTGATGCTCCTCACGGTGATCTTCGCCGTGCTCGTTCCGCTGCTGAGAACATTATTCCTTCCTCCACTGGCGCAGCCCGCGCGATTGGCCTCGTCATTCCCGAGTTGAATGGAAAACTCAATGGGGGTGCGTTTCGTGTTCCAACTCCTACCGGCTCACTCACTGATCTGGTTGCTGAAATTGGTGCTGACGTCACCGCTGAAGAAGTGAATGCCGCTTTCAAGGAAGCTGCCGAAGGTCCTCTTAAAGGTATTCTTCACTACAGTGAGATGCCACTCGTTCTTCAAGATATCGTGGGTGATCCCCACAGTTCTATCTTCGACAGTGATTTGACCACCGTTATAGACGGCAATATGGTGAAAGTCTGCTCATGGTATGATAATGAGTGGGGTTATTCTAACCGTGCTGCTGACGCCATGAAGATGCTCGGTGACTCGCTTTAGGATCCTCGAATTTTAATTACTTTCAAGAGGCCCGACTGAACAATCAGTCGGGCTTTTTTATATGGTGGCTTCTGAGAGAGCAATCGCGAGAGCAAAAAGGCAGCATTAGGGAGGGGTTAAATTCCCGTGGAAGCGTTGGTGGAATCAATCTTGAGGCTTTTTTTATTGGACAGAACCGTGCTTCAACGATAATTCACCGCCCAGCGGCAGCGTAGCTCAGGGGTAGAGCAGAGGACTCATAAGCCTTTTGTCGGTGGTTCAAATCCACCCGTTGCTACCATTTCTCTCAAAACCCCGTGGTCGGTTAGACCACGGGGTTTTGTTTAAAGAGTTAAAAAGTGATCTGAGAAAGCGGAGCTCTGTCTCAAGTAATCCCGTGAGTCGGGCAATTGAGAGGGGAATCAACCTCAAATTCGAACAGGAACCAAAAAATACACCCTTTAGGGAAAATTCGGATCGATCGCCGAAAATTAGAAGAACCTGTTACCGCCTTCCTCCCATTGCCGTCGATTGCGTTTGGTGAGACGTCCTTGGTCGCCTTCTTTGCGGCTTTGGCGGTGTTCCTTGTTAGCCAACCGGCGGTGTTCCGCCTCGGCAATAATCTGTCCCGGAGTATGATCATGGTAAGCCTCGCGCGCTAGTGGGGCACCGACTCTTTTTTCGATGAGCTGAATCACTTCGATGTTGCGTTTGTAGGCATTGTCTGACGAGGGAACTTCAAGAGTATCACCTATTTTGAGAGCGGTGCTGGGTTTGAGCGTTTTGCCGCTCCGCTTCACCTTGCCGGTTGAGCAGTCGTGGGAAGCTTGGCTCCGGGTTTTGTAGAGTCGGACTGACCAGAGCCATTTATCAACGCGCATTTGCCTGAGGAGGTGGGGGAATGAGGAGCACGATCTCACCCCTCACTTTCCGTTCTGAAAAATAAGCTGCGATTTCACTACCGGTGCCATGATGCAGGGTTTCAAAGGCCTTGGTGAGTTCTCTTGCGACGCAGATGGACTGGTCTGGAGCCAGTTCGTTTAGGATCTCAAGAGTAGAAGGTAGCCGATGTGGGGATTCAAAAAACAAAGTGGTCTCACTGCTTTCGAGGGCTCTCTGAAGTTGTTTACCACGTTTGCCTTTTTTCACATGGAGGAATCCGTGAAAGGAAAATGGATGAGGAGGAAATCCCGACGCTACAAGTGCGGTTGTGATTGCGGATGGGCCCGGTAAAACGGTGAATTCGATTTCTTCATCACGACAGGCTTTGAGGAAACGGTGCCCAGGATCAGAAAGGCAAGGTGTGCCAGCATCAGAGATGATGGCGATCGTCTCTCCTTTGCGGGCTCGTTCTATTAACTCAGGAATTCGTTGCTGCTCGTTGTGGTCATGCAGAGAGATGAGGGGTCGGGAAATTTCTAGATGGTTAAGGAGACGCAAAGAATGTCGGGTGTCCTCACAGGCGATAAGATCAGCTTCCCGGAGTGTTTCAATTGCGCGTAGGGTGATATCCCCAAGATTCCCGATAGGAGTTGGGACAAAGGTAACAACGGCTACTCTGGGATGGTCTTTAGATGCCATCAGCGAGGCGAGCGATAATGGATTGAGTAGCACGCTGCAAAGCGTCAGGAAGGGCATTCATGCGAGCAGTTTGCAGATTATCATCCACAAAGAGGCGAGAATCCCCCCGTTCCCGGCCTGCGTCGAGGACAATTCCAGGGCGGTTATTGTCGGTTAATTTGTAGGAAACCGTCACGCGGAGCTGAAGTTCTTCTGATCTAAGAACATCGACCGTTGAAGAACGAACCTGTTGGTAATCAATTGCTTCGAGTGTGATTAAAAGCGTTGCATCAGCCGCACTGCTTCTTGTGAGCCGGTAAGTTCCATCGCTTACCAGCGCATCGACCATGGAATTGGTGGCAAGAGCTTCGACGCGGGGGAAAATGACACGACTCTTAGCAAGCGGAATGGAAATTGATTCAGTTTCTCGCAGGTGTTCGGGCTTATTTCCACCAAATTGGTATCCGGCACATGAAGTCAGGAAGCCAAAGCTGAGAGCCAGAAGGACAACACGTAGCATGAGTTACTGGGTTGAGAGCTTGTTGATCCAACCTTGGGCGCTTGTGCGCAGTGGTCCGGGATTTGAGCGCATGACAGTGTCACGGTAGTAGACAAGAGCTGATGAAATTTGCCCTTTTTTCCGGTAGAACTCTGCGATTTCGTATGACCGCTGGATATTACCAGTAGCAAGCTTTGCAATTTGAACTTTTGCCATTTTAGCTTGTTTGGAAGTTGGGTAGCGAATGATTACGTCTTCAAAGGCTCGCTTAGCCCGGTCTAGGTTAGCACTGTCTTGATCACCATCTTTGGATTGAGCGAACAAGATTTCGCCAATTTGGTATTGTGCGTCAGGGGCATATTTAGAGTCAGGAAAATCTCGTGTTAGCTCGCGAAAAGCAGTGATGGCGAGAACCGCTTGAGAGGCTCGATCTCCACGAGATTGGTAAACTCTACCGATCGCGTATTGGGCTTTTTCGGCCGATAAGGCGCGTGGAGCGTTTTGACGGACTTTCGCGAGCATGGCGACACATTCTTTTAGAGTGAAACGTATTTTAAAGCCTATGAAGGAGTTTGTGATCTGCCCCTCAGTAGCTTGGGTGGCAATCATTTCTTGCCGCGCCATGGCTTCAGCGTAATGAGGGGATGCTGGATATTTTGTGAGGATGGCATCATAAGCTTCAAAAGCCTCAAGCAAGTCACCGTCTTTCTCTAAAAGCTTGCCCCAACGAAAGGCGGACTCCGAAGCGGCAGGGCAAAGCGGATGGCGGAGGACGATCTTCTCGTATAATTTGATGGCTCGGCCAAGTTTACCTGCCTTTTCGGCAGCAATGGCTGAACTATAAAGAGCTTGAGCAATTTTCTCGGAGGCTCTGCTTTCGCTCGCAAGCCTCGCTGATTCGACGTCTCCCCCACAAGATGGTAAGAGTAGGCTGGCTGCGAATAGGATGATCGCATGCTTTAAAAGCTTCATGGGTGGTAAAATAGTGTCTTGGATGAAAAAGGAAAGAGAGCATTTGTTGGGGTCATGAGGGCTTGGCCGCTTTGCTGCTATTGTGATAGTATTCAGCTATGCGATCGACCCAGTTTTTGGAATGGAATCTACGCATCGCACTTGCGGTCTTTTTTTTGTGGAGTGGTTACGAAAAAATTCAGGACCTATCGGCATTTACCAGATCAGTTGGGAATTTTCAATTTGAGTGGAACGTGACTTGGTCAGGTGAGACTCGTAATTTCTTTGATGCCCCAACGGATGCATTCATTGCCTACCTTGTTCCTTGGTTTGAGGTTCTGGCAGCAGTGGCACTTTTGATTCCATATTCCAAAGTTGGAGGAGCGGTCATGCTGATAGGAATGCTGGTTTCATTCAATTTAGCTCTCGCATACGCGTGGAATCTTGGCATCGAGGATTTGAGGTGTGGGTGCCATGGAGTTTCTGATGCTCCAACCAATTATCCTCTCAAAATTGCCTCGAATTTTGGATTGATTTATATCTCTTCTTTGGTCCTTTGGCTCGTCTGGTATCATCGACGGCTTGCCAGCGAGACCGGGCTGCCTAAGGTTGAGGCATGACCTACTCCGAACGCTTGAAGACCCGCCTAGAAACAACTGGATCCGCTCTTTGCGTGGGGCTTGATCCGAGGCCCGATATGACGGACGGAGGGATTGAGGGAATTCCAGAATTTCTGCGTCGTGTGATTGGTGAGACGGCGGAGTTTGCGGCGGCCTTCAAACCGAACATCGCATACTTCGAAGCTATGGGGTTGCGGGGTTTGGAGATTTTGGATCAATTATTGGGTGAAATGCCCAAAGAAGTACCCGTCATTCTAGATGCTAAGCGAAGTGATATTGGAGAGACTCAAAAATACTATGCTCGAAGTTACTTTGAGAATTGGGAAGTTGATGCGGTGACGCTCAATCCATTTCTAGGATATGATACTCTCGAGCCATTTTTGGATTGGGAAGGGAAAGGGGTCTATCTCCTTGCGGTGACTTCAAACTCGGGGAGTCTTGATTTTCAGCGTCGAGACTGTGAAGGGAAGAAACTCTTCGAGCGAGTGGGTGAGCTTTGCGAACGGGCAAAATCGGAGGGCCGTAAGACAACCGCCGGGCTTGTAGTCGGTTTGACCAATGCCGATGGTGATGTGCTTGAAAATCTTCCGGATGTGCCGCTTTTGGTTCCCGGATTGGGAGCTCAGGGAGGGTCGCTTGATTCTTTGGCTGGAAGCGGTCGGAATGCGGCGAGTGTCATTAATGTTTCGCGCGGGATTACCTATGCCGAAGGAAATAATGACTACGCTGGATTAGCGAGGCACTGGGCTGATGAAATTACAAAGAGCCTTTCGTGAAACACGGATGATCTCCCCCATAAAGGTCTCTCTCAACGAGTGATTTCGGTTGCGAGTCGAGCAGAGGATGGTTATTCCCCTCCCATCATGGCTCGCATCAACGAAAATTTCCAGAAGCTTAAAGCGGGTTATCTCTTTCCCGAGATCGCCCGTCGTGTCAACGCCTACACTGAATCTGAGCCTGAGAAGGCCAAGCAGCTCATTCGCTGTGGCATTGGTGATGTTACCGAGCCGGTTCCCGTTGCCGCTCGAGAAGCTATGAAGAAGGCTGTTGATGAGCTCGGAGATCGCGGCAGTTTCCGCGGTTATGGACCGGAGCAAGGCTACCCTTTTCTTCGTGAAACAATTGCGCGAAATGCTTATGTCGGACTGGGCATCGACCCTGGCGATATTTACGTGTCTGACGGCTCTAAATGTGATTCCGGGAACATTCTCGATATCTTTGGTCAGGGAAATAAAATCGCGGTGACCGATCCTGTGTATCCTGTCTATGTCGATACCAATGTGATGGCTGGAAATACTGGCGAAGCAAACGAGGCTGGGGAATATGAAGGCTTAATCTATCTGAAATGCACTGCCGAAAATGGATTTGTTCCGGCGATCCCCGAGGAAAAAGTTGACCTCATCTACCTTTGCTATCCGAACAATCCAACTGGAACAACTGCCACTCGTGAGCAGCTCGAAGCTTGGGTGGCCTACGCGCTCGCAAATGACGCTGTCATTCTTTATGATGCTGCTTACGAAGCTTTTGTGCAGGATCACTCTGTTCCTCGATCAATTTTTGAAATCGAAGGGTCTCATCAGTGCGCGATTGAGTTTCGTTCATTCTCTAAGAACGGTGGATTTACCGGCGTGCGTTGCGCTTACACTGTCATTCCTGAAGCTGTCACTGGGTCAACCATTGCGGGTGAGCGGATTCCTCTGAAACAACTTTGGGGGCGTCGCCATTCCACCAAATTTAATGGAGCGAGCTATCCTGTTCAACGCGGTGCTGAGGCAATTTATTCTGAAGCTGGAAAAGCCGAGGTCGCCGGGTTGGTCGAGCATTACATGACGAACGCAAAATTGCTCCGCGAAGCTTGTGAAGGTCTCGGGCTGAAAGTTTGGGGTGGTGAAAATGCTCCCTATGTTTGGGTGGGTTGCCCTGAAGGAATCACGAGCTGGGGGATGTTCGATAAGATGCTTGAAGGCGCTCAAGTGGTTGTCACACCTGGCGCTGGTTTCGGAGCAGCTGGAGAGGGTTTTTTCCGGATTTCGGCCTTTAATTCTCGTGAGAATGTTGAAGAGGTTTGCCGCCGTCTTGCTGATATGATCTAGGCCCTGAGCTATTTTTAATTCGATTTTTCCGAGATCTGAAGGAGCGGCTTAGCTTCTTTTGGAGGAGTTGGGGCATGCTCGTGTCAGAGCGGCAGTCCCCTTTGCTTGGCGGTGGGAGGGATCGATGTCTGCTGGAAAAGGACCAGGAACAGCTTTTTGAAAGAAGATTTCGGAGAGATCAGGCATTGCGCTTAGGATAATCAGGAGGTAATTAGCAGTGATGAGTGGTTGCGGTAGCGGCAGGAATTTCGGTCCTCGAATGAAGATGGATTCTTCCCTCCATCTCGATAAAAAGCCTGACTGGATTAAGGTCAGGTTGCCGAATAATCCCGTTTTTTGGGATACTAAATCGATGATCAAGGATCTGAGCTTGGTGACGGTGTGCGAAGAAGCTCAGTGTCCGAATCGCTGGGAATGTTGGGGGCAGGGGACAGCCACTTTTATGATAGCGGGCGAGAAGTGCACACGCGCCTGCGGATTTTGCGCAGTCAAAACTGCGAAGCCGGATGATCTTGAGGCAGACGAGCCCCGGCGAGTTGCCGAAGCGACTCAGCGCATGAATTTAAATCACGTTGTCATTACCGCGGTCGCTCGTGATGATCTTAAAGACGGTGGTGCCGAGCACTTTAAGAAAACGATCGAGGCAGTGCGTGAGATCAATCCCGGTATCATTATTGAGGTGCTCGTGCCGGACTTTAACGACAAGGATTGGGCTCTCGATCTAGTGATGAAAGCTCGTCCGCATATTTTTAATCACAACCTTGAGACGGTTGAGCGCTTGACTCCTTTGGTTCGGAGTAGGGCTAAATATGAACGTTCTCTTGCGGTTCTTAAAAAGGCCAAGGAAATAGCCGAAGGAAAGGTCGCGACCAAGAGTGGCATCATGCTTGGTTTGGGCGAGAAGCCCGAGGAGATTTTGCAGGCCCTCGATGATCTTCGCTCTGCTGACGTGACTGTTTTGACCTTGGGACAGTATCTTCGCCCGACTCCGATGCATCTTCCCGTCGTGGAATATGTCACTCCAGAGAAGTTTGATGAGTGGAAGAAGATTGCTCTCTCAAAAGGTTTCCGTCACGTCGCGAGTGGACCGCTTGTGCGGAGTTCCTACCACGCTGCCGATTTTCATCCTGAAGACGATGTTCTTGAGGCTATCGAACTCGATCTGGCCGCTGCTAAACAGGCACAACTCGCCTAGTAGTGTCATTTTCAATAAATGCCAAAGTCAGTCGCTAGAAAGTGACATGTCACCTCTTACAATTCATTTTTCGTTTGTTCGGAGGGCGAGGTATTCTTCTACCGCTCTTGTTGGGTCGTCGTGGCGCATCAAGGTTTCGCCGATCAGAATAGCGTTTACTCCTGAATCAAGGGCTTTCTGAGCATCGGCAGTATCTTTGAGTCCGGATTCAGAGACCAAAATAACATCGTCAGGCACTTCTTCGGCTAATTTTTCCGTAGTCGTAAGGTCGGTGGTGAAGGTCTGGAGGTTCCGGTTGTTGATGCCAATAAGATCTGCCCCGAGATCAAGAGCACGCTCCATCTCTGGAAGATCATGAACCTCGACTAGGACATCGAGTTGCACGTCGCGCGCAGCATCATACAGTTTGCGAAGATCATCGTCGTTTAGCGCAGCCACAATGAGAAGGACGGCATCGGCCCCAGAGACACTGGCTTCGTAAATCTGGCATTGGTGGACCGTGAAGTCTTTTCGCAAGAGCGGGATTGGAGAGATCTTTGAGATTTCGATAAGAAAAGAAAGATGCCCTTGAAAGTATTTCTGATCGGTCAGGATTGACATGCAGGTGGCGCCACCATCGATGTAGCGCTTGGCCTGGCGGACAGGATCGAAGTTTGGATCAATGATCCCGGCTGAAGGTGAGGCTTTTTTAACCTCGGCTATCACTCCGAGTTTGTCCGGCCCCTGATCGAGAGCAGTTCGGAACCCTCCAAAGTCATTTCGCATAAGGGCGGATGCCCGCAATTTTTTGGTGAGGGGAATGAGGGATTCGATCTCCTTCTTCTTGTAGGCGATGATTTCGTCTAGCTTGTTCATGAGTGATGCTTATCCAATACGCGAAGCTCTAGAAAATGGAAGCGCTCAATTCCGCTCTTGTTCTGGAGTCTTAAAGAGGAAATGCTCTCCGTGCTGTGAAATTTCTGTTTTTCGTTCTTTGTCTTCTGCCTTTTGGCTCGTCTGGGCAAGAGGGCAGATCGAGCTCGATCGATGGGCGTCTCACTATTCTGGGGGGGAGCTCCAGTTTGCGTGTGGCAATGATTCAAGATGCCGATGATTTGATCGCGGATCTCGATCAGTTAGTGGGGGAGGTTCCAGGAAAACCTTATCCAATCTATTTGGAGCTTTTTCCTTTTGAGAAAGGAAAGTCGTCCCAAATTTCGCTGGAGTTTTTGAAACCGGAGGGAGGAGCTCCCTATCGCCTTCAGATTTATCTTCGCTTGGGGCGGGGGAATTCTTTTGAGCAAGAACAATTTGAGCGAGTCATCTTGCAAATGCTTGTCATGGAGCGAAGTCTGCGTTTGCTTCCTGAGGGGGAATCCGTAGAAAGAGTCCAAGTTAGACCGTGGCTTCTTGATGGCTTAGCTGAGGCCATGCAATGGAAAAATGGTAAGGGAGATCGTCGCATGTATTCTTCTCTGATGGAAAGTGGTGGCTGGATTGAAGTAGAGGATCTGGTAGACCGCGCGGCAATCGCCGGACTTGATGTTCTGAGTCGAGAGCTTTTTCGGGCTTCGTCCGGGGCTCTCGTCATGGCGCTTCTCGCCCAGAACCAGGGGGCAAAAAGCCTCGCCGAGTTTTTAGGTAAAGTTGCCGTTTTCGAGGGAGAACAAATGATTCTTTTGAGGACGCATTTTCCGCAGGCTAACCTTGGTCCTAAAGGTTTGGAGCGATGGTGGATGTTGCAAGTGGCGGCCCTCTCTGAAAAAAAGTTAAGTGAGGCTATGACGATTCCGGAGACCGATGAACGTTTAAGCGGAATCCTAGAACTGCATCTAAAAAACGAAAACGAAGAGGCCTTCCGGGTGAGCTTGGAATCGTGGCGTCAGGTGGCAGGGCTTGATTCTAAAGAAGAGCGTATCGAATCAATAAGGCCAGCTAATGATCTCCTTGCGCACCTTAGTTTCCGTTGTTTCCCAACTTTTCGCCCAGTGATTGCGGGTTATCTCAAAATCCTTTCCGATATCGCAGATGGGAAAACAGAGGAGGTTGAGGAAATGATTGAGAACCTAGGAGAATTTCGATTTGCTGAAGTAGAGCGTCATCGTAAGCTCCTCGATCTCGTGGACTGGTATCACTTGTCGAGTGTCCAAAAGGAGAGCGGTGAGTTTGAGGACTACCTTAAGATGAAGAGAAACCTCAGGAAGGGAAACGAGTTTGAAAAAGACCCGCTGCATCAATATCTCGAAAAAGTGCAGAAAGTTTTTGAAAAATCAGAATAAGGTTTCGGTAAAGCGCAAATTGACCGGAATGTTCGACTCGTTCGTAAGTATTTCACGAGAATATCACCGTGAATTCATCAAACCCCCATATGTTAATGCTGCTATCTTGGGATGAAAAAAATTACGGCAATGCAAATCAAGGGCGATGTGGTCCCCCCTCTCCTCCCCAAAGTGGCCCGCAAAAAAAGTGTGTTCAGGATATGTGTTCTGATTCTGGTGCTCCCGCTAGTTTTCGCTCTAATTTTATTCCGAATTTACGGAGTCGACACAAAACACGAGAGCAGAGGGAGCATCTGGTGGCCTGAGAGGGGGAGAAATCTGATTCCACCCGCTGCTTCTGAGATTACGTTGCGGCGGGATTTACTCGATCACTACGCCGTCTACACCGTAACGGAAAAAGAACTCAATGTGTTCCTCGACAAGCGCTTTGCTCCTCCTGGCAAAACGTTGAATTCTTTCAGTGAGAGATTGCCAGCAGACCCGGATACCGTTGGGATCGAAATCGGCCCTTTTGGTTGGGAGGTGACAAAGAATACCGTCTCATATGACTATTGTGCGAGTAATGGAGGTGTTCATTCTTACTATCACGATACAAAAACTGGACTGACTTATCAAAGTTCTGCGTATTGGTAGAGATTCTTTCCCAAGCTCTTTTGCAGGTCTTTTATTACCTGAATTGTTTTTTGGGTAAGATGTTCTTCGTAGTCCTCTCCTTGTGTTTTATAAGAAACAGCGATGAGTGTGATTGCCCGATACGACCAACCCACTCTTCCGGCTTTACGACGTAATTGCGCGGCCTATGGTGATAAGAAATTGAGACGATTAAGATGGCGCAAAGCCTCTCATTTTAGTGATGCGAAAAACTTGGAGTAAATTGAAATGAACAATCTTAAAGTATTAGCTATTATTATATTTTGGTGTGAGATGGGAGTCAGCCTAGCTTGCCCGGTTGGCGATCGCTCCATTGCCATTCGTGTTGCTTCCTACAATGTTGAATTTAGTAGGAGCACGACTCCCGAGCAGGTTGGGAATATGTTTAAACCCTATCATCTAGATATTATTGGTTTCAACGAAGCTCCAGATGGTGATTGGACTGCCCGGGTTGGCAAGGTGCTAGGGATGAAGTATAGTTTTGTTGGCAAAATATCTTCGGCTAATCACAAGGATAAGTATAAGACGATTCTTAGTCGGACGCCTCTAGAAAATACTGAGGAACACAAACTCACGGGCCACGGCTGGAATCCTGCATCAGTTGTTAGAGCGACAATTCAGATTCAGGGTGTTTCCTTCGCATTTTTATCACTACATATATGTAAATCGGGCGCAAGTGATGGTCATGCATATAGCCTTGCCACCAAGGTTCTGCCGAAAGAGAAAATGGCGCGAGTGATAGTGGTTGGAGATTACAATAACAAGATTGGCGATGCAGCCATGAAAACGGTGGAGGGTGCAGGGTTCAGACCCACATGGAGTGATCTGAAGATCGATGTATCCAAAGAGTTTACCTACAACGCCCAAAATCCGCAGAAGAATCATGGAGTAATCGATCACATATTGTATCGCGTAGTGACTGGTGCCAAGGCAACGAACGGAGGAGTCATCGAACTAGACACGCCCTTGTCTGACCACAAGCCGATCTGGGCGCAAATCGTCTTTCCTCGGGATCCCAAACGAGTGCCGCGATCCCAGTAGTTCTGATTTTGTAATCGTTCCGACAATTCGACAACTCCCCTGGACACCCCTTAAGCCTTCAGCTCTAGGGATGTAACTCTACCACCCAAGATAATCTCTCAGGATTTCAAGAGCAGCGGCTTGATCGATGATGTCTTTTTGATGTTTCGCTTTTTTTCCAGCTTCCCGGAGTTTTTCGGTAGCAGTGACAGTCGTGAATCGTTCGTCGAAAAAGGTTAAAGGAATTTTTCCGAGGTGTTCCCGAAGTTCTCCTCCAAATTTTCTAATCTTACCAGAGGAGGTTCCTTCAGATCCATCCATGCGAAGGGGGAGGCCGAGCACAACCGCGGCGATCTTCCGCTCGTGAATTATTTCAAGGATTCGGGGAATGGCCTCAGATTTTCGGCAGTCGATTGTTTCAACCGGGTGCGTGCCGATTCCAAACTCATCAGTCGCGGCGAGTCCAATGCGGGCGTCTCCGTGATCGATGGCGAGGATGGGGTGGGTCATTTGACGAGTCGCGCAATCGCGCTGATGCAGCATGCGATGAGAATGATGCCTCCGAGAGTGAGAATGTCCCGCCCGAAGTAAGCGCCCCAAATGGTGATGAGGACTCCAAAAACTCCGGCGGAAAGAATAAGATTAAAAACGGGAGCGGTCTTTGAAATCATCAGGAGTTCTTACAAAAGATTTTCAGGGAGTCGATCGCTGAGTTTTTTTATGTCATCGGCCTGATGACGGTTTGCAATGAGAAGGGCGTCTTCGGTTTGGACAACGATGAGGTCGTCAACTCCAAGGAGGGCTATTCTCGTTTGTTTACGACCGTTGAAGACAATATTATTTTCGGATTCGATTTCAGTGATTTCATCATTGGTCTGATTATTGTCGCCCTGAGTATCGAGATATTTGGCGACGGAGATCCAAGAACCGACATCATCCCAATCAAAGGTCGCTTCGATATTCAAAACGCGGGAAGCATTTTCCATTAGAGCGTAGTCAATGGAGATTGGCGTGAGTAACGGGAACTTTTCGTCGATGGTTTGATGGATGTCAGTTGAAGATCCGAGCTCCTCAATAAAGCCGGCTAGCTCTGGAGTGTGCTGGCGGAGTTCGGCAGTGACAGTTTTGAGGGACCAAACAAACATACCGGCATTCCAGGCAAAGTTTCCTTGGCGGAGGAATTGTTCGGCGAGTTCGGGATTTGGTTTCTCACGAAATCGAGAGACTTCGAATGGCTCGTGGGTGGTGTTGAATTCAAGTTGAGCCGGCGAGCCTCGCTCAATGTAGCCGTAGGAAGGGCAGGGCCAAGTGGGTTTGATTCCGATGGTAACAAGAGCATCTGTTTGCGATGCGATCGAAAAACTGTCTGCAAGGACGGATTGAAATGATTCAGTGTCGTTGATAAGTTGATCTGAGGGAAGAACTGCCATGGTTGCCTCCGGATCACGAGCGGCGACAAGACCGATGCCGAGGGCAACGGCTGGTGCGGTGTCCCGTTTAGCAGGTTCGGCAAAGATATTTTCGGGAGGTAGCATATGGGCAACCCTACGCACTTCAGCCTCTTGAAGTGCGTTAGTGAGAATGAGAATGTTCTCGGTGGGGATGAGGCCTTTTAGACGCGTGATGGTTTGATCGAGAAGGGTGGTGTCATCAAAAAGATGGAGAAGCTGCTTAGGTTTGGCATTGCGGCTCAGGGGCCAGAAGCGAGTGCCGCTTCCACCGGCAAGAATTAAAGCGTAGTTTTGACTCATCTGGGTTGGATTCAACAGGGAGGCAGGCTGCTTGTCAAAACGTGCTGACCTACGTTTTTAATTTGGGATGTGGATATTTTTACGGTAAGTTCTCCCTATGAACGATATTTATGAGGAGCGTGACTGGGTGGACACTACGGCTGCTTTTGCTCCCGCAGTGCTTGGTGCGGCGGCCGGAATTCTGGTTTCTGAGGCTATGAGCTCTCGAGCCCGTCGGCCAATTGGACTCTCGCTTGCATGTATTGGTCTTGCTGCTCTGACACCGATGCTTGTTGAGACGGCGATGAAAAAAGTCCGCGGGCCGGGAACAAAGCGCGGGTCATTACGAACCCTCCAAGGGATTCGTGACCACGGATTACAGGCTTGTGAAATCAAACATGTTGAGGACGAGCTTGGCGAGGAACTTGGAGTGGGTTAATCCGGCCTCAGCGCAACACTCAAGTTGGCTCGATAGCCGGCATAAGTGAGTAAATCGAGGATGACTAGATGTCCGAGATAAGATTGGCGCAGAAGAGCGCGAGTTAGCGCTGAACCAATAATGCCAGCACCAACAGTGAGGATGATGGATCTCAGCGAACGCACACCCTTTAATTATCGGTTATTCTTTTGGAGGAAAGGGAAACATTGTTGATGAATCGTGAATGGCATTGACTGGAAGGTTCCACTATGCTCACTTTTATGCATTATGAACTTTGGAAAATCGCTGATGCTTGGAACTCTTGCTTTGATAGCTTTGTCTTGTGGGTCAGTCCAGAAATTCAACTGGTCTTTGAGTGATAGTGGCTTCGATCCCTTGAGCAGTCCTGGGTCGTCGTTAAAGACTGCTCCGGCAACTCCGACCTACAAGCAAGGGCAATGGGTGGAGACCTCGATGCCGAATGCGACCTTCTTTAAAGCTTTCCCCAAAGGGGTTGTAGTCGCTGATAAGGTTTTGCCGGTTGCGACTCCAATGAAAGTGGTTTCAAGCAGGGAGACTTATTTGAAAGTGGAGTTAGATTCGGGGGACATAGGCTATGTCCCCGCAATCATGGTCGCTGGACGATCTTCCGCAGAGGGTGGGCAACCGGGTTCTGGAGTCCCCAATTATGGTCCAGTTCCTTCGCCGGTTGAGCCTGGAATCGCACCTTTCGGAGTTGCGCCGCCTCCCGAAGTGCCGGGACTTGGTGCTGGGGATGCTTCCGCGTCTCCGGCTCCCTCCACAAATTCTCCTGATTCGCCGGCGGAGGGAAATCGACCAAATATCTCTGGTGTAGCACCTCCACCAGAAGTTCCTGGGATTACCGATCCAACAACGGTGGATTAATTCTGATATTCTGATTCTTTTAGAAGACCGACCAAGGAATGTTCCGATGGTCGGTTTTTTGCTTTATGGTTTCCGTTTCGAATTGATGATCTTCATCGATGGTGGAACTATTAAATTCTCTGATTACTCTTGGGCTCCTCGTGCTTCTTCAAGCCGTTCTAGGGTTCGATAACCTTCTTTACATTTCTCTTGAGTCGCAGCGTGCGCCCGAGGCTGATCAAAGCCGGGTTCGTAAGCTGGGTATCACGATCGCGGTAGGATTAAGGATTGTCCTTCTATTCATTCTTATTCATCTGGTTGAATTATTACAGGACCCATTTCTAGAACTAGCCGAAGGTGGCTGGATTGAGGGCTCTATCAATTTCCATAGTCTGATCGTCTTATTTGGCGGTGCTTTTATTCTCTATACAGCGACCAAAGAGATTGCGCACATGATGTCTTTGGAGGACGAGGAAAATGCAGTCGACCGCAAGCCCTCGTCGTCGAAAAAGGTGATTGGATTGATAGTTTTTATGAACGTGATCTTCTCGTTCGATTCAATACTGAGTGCAATGGCACTTGCCAGTAAGAAGGGAGCCGATGGCAGCCATGAAGGTTATCAACTGGGAGTCATGATTACGGCGATCTTGATCGGTGGGGCTATTATGGTTCTTCTAGCTGATCGGGTCACGGAGTTCTTGAGGCGTAACAGGATGTATGAAGTTCTAGGTCTTTTCGTTTTATTTGTCGTTGGGATTATGTTGCTAACGGAAGGAGCACACCTCGCGCATCTGACGATCTTCGGTAATGAAATTCATGCGATGACTAAGACAACCTTTTACTTCGTGATTGGGGTGCTTCTTTTGACTGATATTGTGCAAGGTCGCTACCACAAGAAATTGAGCGCTGAGAAACTTCGCAAAGAGAAAGATTTCAACTCATGAACCCGACTCGCCGTCATTTTCTCTCGGGTGCAGCAGCTTGGATGTCTGCTCCAGCCTGTATAGCCGGACAACGGTCTATCAAAACGATTTCTCTATTTCACACTACTGACCTGCATGGCCATATTCTACCAAGTAAGACTTACGATGGCATTGGTGATGTCGGTGGGCTAGCTCGCTGCGCGACCCAGATTCGGAAGTGGCGAAAGGAGTGCCCAGATCACTTGCTCTTTGATATTGGAGACATCTATCAGGGCACAATTGCGGGTTATCAGACCGAAGGGAAGGTCATGATCGATAGTTTCAATAAGATGGGCTACGATGGGTGGGTTCTTGGTAATCATGAGTTTGATTGGGGGTTAGATATTGTTGAGTCTGCCATCAGAAGATCGGAAATGCCGGTGATTACTGGTAATGTCACGGTTGAGGGAAAGAAGGCTGGCGAGATTGAGGATGGATCCTTTATCAAACTTGCCCCGTGGATCGTCAAGGAGGCCGGGGGCTTCCGGATCGGATTGGTGGGGCTGACCACTCCAGGAATTCCTTACTGGTCGCGCCCCGAGCTTCTAAAGGGATTTGGCGTGTTTGACCCCATCGAATCACTCAAGAAGAGCATCAAGGAACTTGGTGCGGAAAAGGTAGATGCGATTGTGGTGCTGGGTCATATGGGATGGAAGCGGGCCGATGATTTTGCAAATCCGATCCAAGAGATGCTGAAACAGGTATCTGGTATTGATGTTTATATCGGTGGTCATTCTCACCAAGATCGACCGGCTTGGTATTGGTCAAACGTGCTTTGCACACAGGCGAACTACTATGGAATTAACTGTGGTCGGGTGGATCTTAGTTTTGATCTGGAATCGCGAAAGCTTGTGAAACGAAATGCTTGGACTGTCCTTATGGATGATCGCTTCGCCCTCGATCCGGTGATTGTTGAATCTACCAAAACGATCGTGGAAAATGCTGAAGAGCGCCGTCAGACTGTGATTGGCGAGGTCAGCGAGAAGATTTCAGCCAGAGGTAAAAGCAGCCCGTTTTGGCAGTTAATTTGCACCGCTTTCATGAAGACGGCAGAAAAACAAAAGATCTTTTCCGAGGGAGTTTTTCATGGAACGTTTGGGAATCCAGATGTCGATCCCGGAGTTAAAACAATAGAAGACGCATGGCAGTGGATTCCTTACGAGAACTGGTTGGTCCATGCGCGAATTACGGGAGCCCAGATTCGTCTCATCATGGCTGAATCGAAGGAGGATCGTTATTCGGACCGCAACTTGTTTGGTTTGGATTCTGCGGATTTACAGTCTGATAAGAGGTATGGTATTCTATTCAACAGTTATGACAGTCAGTCAGGTGGCCGACGTTTGATGATGCTACGGACGATCTTGGCGGAGCCTGCCAGTGAGACTAGATTGATCCCAGTGAATACTAGAGAATCGGTGATCGATTTTTTCGCGGATAATTACGAGGTGAAGTAGTTTACTTTCCGCCTACAAGAGTACGGGAAACTTCAAAGTCCTCGTCAAGAATGACTAAGTCTGCGCGAAAGCCGGATTCGATTTTCCCGGTGTTTGGAAGTCCGAGAGAGGTTGCTTGGTTCCAAGAAGTGGTGGCAACAATCGCGGACAAGGGTTCGCCAGTGATTTCATGAATGCGCTTGAGCCCGCGGTTATACCGTAGGGTTGATCCTGCGAGTGCCCCATTGCTTTTGAGCCGGGCGATTCCGTCTTTTATTTCAACCTCAAGACCTCCAAGAGATGCGTCGCCATCGGACTGCCAAGAGGCGGAGACAGAGTCGGTGATCAGCATGATATTCTCGCGAGGCACCCGGGAGAAGATGAGCTCAAGCATTTTGGGGGCGAGGTGAATGCCGTCCGCAATCAGTTCAAGGCGCAGGGAGTCTTCAAGAAAACCGGCTCCGACAACTCCGATTTCACGATGATGCAAACCGGTCATGGCGTTACCAAAATGGGTAAGGTGCTTTAGCCCGTATCCGGTTGCAGTCATTACGGTAGCGTAGTCGGCTTTAGTATGAGCTGCCGAGGTTGTGATACCCATCCCTGATGCTTCGCGGATAATATTAAAAGCCCCTGGGATTTCAGGAGCCAGAGAGAGGATAAGGGCAGGAAAGATTTGATGAAGTTCTTGGAGCTCGTTGAGATCGGGGGGGCGAACAAATTGGGGGTTTTGCGCTCCTGCTTGCTCGCGGTTGATGAAAGGGCCCTCAAGGTGAATGCCTGGAATATTCAAAGGAGCCGAGGTCGCCCAATCCCTGATGGTATGAACAATTTCGACGAGTTTTTCCTGCGGCTGTGTTAGAGTGGTGGGGAGCCAAGTGGTGACTCCTTCCTTGAGTTTGGTTTGCGCGATGTGCTCCAAGCTCTCGCGGGAAGCGTCACACACATCTGCGCCATCTGCGCCATGGCTGTGGATATCGATAAATCCGGGGAGCAACATTTTCCCGTCCAGATCAAGATCCCCTGACGTATGATTGGCGACTTCTTTGATTTGACCATTTTCGATTAAAACGCTGGCACCTTCTCGGTCAAGGCCGGGTGAAATGATATGGGCGTTTGTGAGAAGCATTAGTCTAGAAGGAGGTGCCAGGATTTCCGCAGATAGTTGAGGCCGGAGAGGAGAGTCAAGGCGAGAGCTCCGTATAGAAAGCCAAGAAAGAGCCAGTCGTTCGGTGAAGTCAGGTTTTGCAGGAAGAGGAGAAATCCTTCGTGAGGGGAGGATGAATCAAGAATGAGCCAAAGAAGGCACGTGATACCCAAGGCAAGTTGCAAGGTGGTTTTCCATTTACCGAGATTGTCTGCTGCAATGATTTTCCCCTTATCCGCGGCAATTTGACGTAGTCCGGTTACGAGGAATTCCCGGCTGATGATCACGCAAGTGATCCAGGTCGGGCAGAGGTCTTTGCTCGTGAAAAAAACAAAGGCGGAAGCAACGAGAATTTTATCTGCAAGCGGGTCAAGTAGTTTGCCGAGTGATGTGACGAGATCCATCTTCCGAGCGAGGTAACCATCGAGCCAATCTGAGATTGTTGCCATGACAAAAGTGACCAGGGCAACCATAAGTGCTGGTGTGCCTCCCCAGCTGGCGCTTACGACAAAAATGGCCGTTAAAACAAGGCGAGCGAAGGTGATTGAATTTGGGAGATTCACGTGGTGGCGGGAGTGTGACGTAGCGATAGCAAGGAGACAACCTTTTGCGAACTTGAGTGGGCGATTTGACAAGAATGTGGGTTCTAGGCTATTTATCGAGCGGTGAAGAGTGCGTTTAAAAAGGTTTTTAAATCGAAGGGCTTGACCTTGTTGCTTCCGATTGTGGTTATCGGTTGTGCGGCTCCTGCCGCCTATAATGCGGATACAGGTAAAGTTTCCATTCGTCCGGCTTCTTCAAGCTTGATTCAGCAGGGAGCTGCGGTTTTTGAAAATTATAAAAGGACCAAGGCTATTTCACGAGATCCGAGCGCACGTGCGAAGGTGAACCGGGTCGCAAATCGTCTCAAGCCTGTGATTAATCTACCTGGTGTGCGTTGGGAATTTGAGGTGTTTAAAGATTCATCTGCGAATGCCTTTGCCCTCCCAGGTGGGAAAGTGGGCGTCAATACTGGTCTTTTAAAGATTGCTCAGACCGATGGCCAGCTTGCT
>DCQM01000025.1:22104-26743 GCA_002323895.1 Akkermansiaceae bacterium UBA1518 | reverse complement strand
GAGATAGTTCAGCTCGGTAAATGAAAGCCGGAAGCGGGGAACTCAAAATCAGGATGTTATCTAACTTTTACAGTTGGCGAAGGGCTGACAATTGTTAATATTTCGTCCACGCTTATGCGCATCGCCCTGTTCGGAGATATTCACGCCAACCTAGAGGCTTTTGACGCCGTCTTAGTGGACGCTGCCGAGCAGGGGTGTACTGACCACGTTTGTATGGGAGATATTGTCGGCTATAATGCTGATCCTTCTGCTTGTCTGGAACGTGTGCGCGAAAATAACTGGCCAGTCGTAAAAGGGAATCATGATGAAGATGCTTCGGGCAATCATAGTCTCGATAGCATGAATCCGGTGGCGGCCTCTGCGTTGCAGTGGACCAGGGAACAGCTCACCGATGAGCAGCGTGATTGGCTTCGAAAAATCAGAATGGTCCGGCAGGTGGAGAGCTTCACGGTCGTTCACTCTACATTGGATCAGCCTCAGGCGTGGAATTATGTGACCAACAAGTTTGATGCGATTTCAAACTTTTCTTATCAGTTTACGAATCTCTGTTTTCACGGTCATACTCATGTCCCTCGGGTTTTTGTTCGTGATGCAAAAGTGTCGGAAGTTGAGCCCGATACGGTAGTCATCGAAGCTGGGATGAAATATTTCATTAATACCGGATCTGTCGGTCAGCCCCGTGATGGCGATTGGCGTGCCTGTTATGTGATTTATGACATGCCCACTTCAACGGTGACTTTCCGTCGCATTGAGTATGATCTCGCTGCTACCCAAGAAAAAATTCGCGCTGCGGGCCTTCCCGATGTTCTCGCCGATCGTCTTGCACAGGGCCGCTAGTCTTTCACAGCGCCTTTTTGTCGATCACTTGCTTTGTTTCTGAAGCGAACGCCGATATCAAGCTCGTTGCGGGCTTTTTCCAATTCGTTCTGTCGGATGACCTCAAGCGGGTCGGTTGTGGCTTCTTTGAGTTGATGTTCGGAGAAAAACTCGGCAAGAGGGATTCGGTTGGGTGCGGGCGGTTTGCCTTGAGAATTCATGGTCACATCTCCAAATGTTTCTTTGGCGATATCGATTGATGAACCGGCTCTAACTTCCAAAAGTTGGCCTCCCGTGCCGAGTGTTGTGGCACGTGGGACATGTTGTCCGACTTTTACGTCGATTTCGGTGAGGCCGGTATAGAAAGTTTGTACAATCGATTTGTTCGGGAGGCGGTGGCCAAGAAGAACGGCCTTTCCGTTGTAGCCATTTGGATTTCCCGTGAAAAGAACTAGACTCGTGCCAGCAGCTTTAGCGTCATTACTATCTGGATTTGTAAACCCCCGAGCGGTGGGGAGGCGGTAGAGCTCCATGGGTGACATGGTGCTGAGGTTGGGTTGAAATTTTGTTATTTTGAATTCGGTTGGGCTACCCTCTTCATCGTAAGCGGTAGGAATGGGATAACCTGCAACTGAATCGGCTTCCTGCCAGGTTCGCAGCGAGTGGGCGAAGTATTTTATAGGCTCTCTTTGGTGGAAGACCCCGATGGCAAGAAAGCTCACACCCAAAATGATAAGAGCGGCAATGATTACTTGATGTCGTTTGATCTTCATCGTGAGGCAATTCTGGCTGGGCTCCTAAAAATAAAAAGACACGAATCAGGACCCTCCCCAAATCGTGCCTGTTTCGTGGCCGAGTTCGCTGCGACTAGAGTTCTTTCACGTAGATATTACGCCATTGGACGGGAGCACCGTGGGTCTGTAATTGGATTGGTCCGGCTTTTGGAAGTGGGCCCTTCTTATCGAAGTAGTTATAAAGTTTGGCCTGATCAACGATGAGTTTTTCGTTGAGATGGATTGTTACTTTTTCGCCGATTAGCTGAATGACAATGGCGTTCCATTCTCCTACGGGTTTGTCGGCGTGAACGAGTGGCTCTCGACCAGGAGTGCCTTTGGGATTATTCCAGAGGCCGCCGGAACCCTTTTTGGCACCATGTTTCCAGCTGCCTCCAGCTTCGGTAGTATCCCAAAGTTGGACTTGCGGAATACCACGAAGGTAGATGCCGCTGTCGGCCTTAGGATCGAGCTTGAATTCAAGCCGAAGTTCGAAGTCTGAGTAGTTCTTTTCAGTGGTGAGGAAGAGTCCATGGCCGTCGTTGTGGATGATGCCATCACCGACGTTCCAGTGCTTTGCGATATTTTCGAGGCTTTTCTTTTTCTTTTGAGCAAGTTTTTCTGCCGGAAGAGCGAGGTATTTTGCGGGGTTTTCAGTGGCAGCTCCCCACCAACCGGTGAAGTTCTTGCCATTAAAAAGAGAGGTGAATCCTTCGGGAGGGGCGGCGAAGAGAGGGGTGACCAAAAGGGTGAATCCAAGCAAGATTGTTTTCATAAGGACAAAATACACATTTTTGAGGAAAGCTTTATCACGAAAATAGAAAAAGTCTGGGAGGCCTGATTTTGGGCAAAGTTTTCGATTGTGTCGGTTCAGTTTGAAAAATTTTCACAAATGGACTAACCTCGACCTAATATGAAAAAAGGAATTTTCCTCGCGTTGGCTGTCGCTCTCGGATTTGGGATCTACGTTTATGCGCAGGATAAGACAAAATCGGTGATGCCGGTGGCCAAAGAAGTGCCCAAGGTAATGGCTAGGGAGGATGCTATGAAGCTGAGTGACGAAGAGTGGAAGAAACGTCTTACCCCAGAGCAGTATCGGATATTACGTCAGGCTGGGACCGAGCGTTCGTATGGGAAGATTTATAAGGAGTTCAAGGCCCAAGGTGGCGGAACTTATCATTGTGCTGGTTGTGGCACCGAGCTTTTTTCATCGAAAGAAAAGTTTGATTCTAAATGTGGGTGGCCGTCATTTTATGATCCATCTAAGGCCAAAAATGTGAAAACTAGGGTTGATCGAAGCGGCTTCATGGTTCGGACTGAAGTGATCTGTGCTGTTTGTGGTGGTCATCTCGGTCACGTATTCAACGGGGAAGGTTTTAACACGCCGACTGACAAACGTTATTGTATTAATGGAACAGCTTTAAAGTTTGTTCCTGCCAAAAGTGCGGGGACGGCTGAAAAAAAAGGCGGTGAGCAAAAGGCGTCGAAAGAGTCGGAAGAAAAGAAACGTGAGTAGCAACTTTCTTGCTCGCCTTACGATTTCCGTTACTATTACAGGTCACTATTGGCAATAGACTTTCGAATCTGCTATTTGCTCTCAACATGAATATCAGTTCGATTATTACCGCCGTTGTTTTTGCCGTCTTTTTTCTGTCTCTTAGTGCCGAGACGCGGTTGCGGGTTGGGCACGCCCATAGTCCGGCGGAAGCAAAGGCTGAGCTTGCTGATCTTAAGAAAAGTTATCCGGATTTGCCGGCTTGGCAAAAGAGGAAGAAGCGATTGCTGAATGGGATTCTAAAAGGCGCGAAACTGACTCAGCTCCCAGTCAAAACGCCTCTCAACCCCAAGCATTCTAATAAGCGGAAATATAGAGGCTACACTGCTGAAAGTGTCGCCTTTGAAAGTTCACCGGGTTTCTTTGTTACGGGAACACTTTATGAGCCGACTGAAAAATTTGAGTCTTATGCGGGCTTGCTTTGCCCGCATGGTCATGGCGGTCGGTTTAAAGCGAGTCGACAGGCGAGATGCGCTGCCCTCGCACGGATGGGAGCTAAGGTCTTTCTTTATGACATGGTCGGTTATGGAGACTGGAAAGAGGCGGGATGGGATCATCGCAAGACACCGGAAGTGTTGAGATTACAAACGTGGAATAGCATGCGAGCTCTTGACCTTATCTTGTCGCTCCCTGGGGTGGATTCTAAGCGGATTGGCATGACGGGTTGTTCTGGTGGAGGAACCCAGACTTTTATCCTTGCTGCAATTGATGAACGGATTGCGGTCAGCGTGCCGGTTTGCCAAGTTTCGGCCCACTTTTTTGGAGGCTGTGTTTGTGAGAGTGGGATGCCAGTCCATCACGGTGAAAACCACCTCACTAATAACGTAGAAATCGCCGCGATGGCGGCGCCTCGTCCGCAGCTCCTTATTTCGAATGGTTCCGATTGGACCGTAAATACTCCGAAGGTTGAGTTCCCGCACGTGCAACATGTATACGGGCTTTTTGGTCAAAAGAAGTTAGTTGCAAACGCCCATTTTCCGCAAGAGAAGCACGACTACGGTGAATCAAAGAGAATGGCGGCTTATCCCTTTCTTGCCAAGTATCTGAAGCTGGACCTAGACAAGATCCGAAACGCTAATGGCAAGATTGATGAGTCCTTTGTAGTGGAGGAAACCCGTGAAGAAATGTTGGTTTTTAGAAAGGGAAACCCCTATCCAGCAAGGGCAATTAAGCCTAATTCACCGCTTCCACACAAGTAGGGTAAATGGGCCAGTTTGTTTCGGTTTAAATCAAAATAGTTCATCTTGAATATGCGAAGGTTTCATCTTGAGCAGGGGATTTACTGCTTTTTTCGTAGTTAGCAACTCAGGGGCTGGCTTGAAGAATTCAAGACCTTCAAGAAGGAATTTTTTGTGGTCATCTATGGTTACAATTGCCGGCATTCGATAGTGAATCGGTGAGACCAAGGAATTTGCTTCAGTCGTGAGCATGGAGAAGCAGGGGCCGAACTCCGAACTTTCTTCCCATAGGCCTGCGACCCAAAGGTAATCATGAT
>DCQM01000025.1:0-21698 GCA_002323895.1 Akkermansiaceae bacterium UBA1518 | reverse complement strand
CAGCGTCGGTTCTCGATCGCCTTCTTCCACATCGGACTGTTAAGATTATCACTACGTGTGTTGTTCACTACGCCAAGGCCACTTCGCTGGAAGCCCCATTTCATAGGGACTAGTTCACCGGTTGAAATTTTGACATGTGCTTGATCCGTTCGTCGGACTAACTTGCTCTCAGCTTCAAAGATCGCTTCCCTAATGTTTTCGGGATTTCTGGCAGTGTTAAATGCGTTACACATTAGTTCTTAAACCAACGATAGTGGCCGGTGAGTTTGAAAGTGAATAGGGCATCGTCTTCCGGAGCGCGCCAATGACTAAGTCGATACAAACGCCCCCTTTTTTCGGGATGGCGTCATAAGCAAAAACTATTAGAAAAAAGAAGATGGATGCGGGAACTTTCATTTTAAGACAAGCGGTATCGGTCGTGGCGTTTGTATTGTGGATGCTTGTAGAGATCACCGAAAAAATGGGAACGGCGAGCACTTGTTGGGTTCTTGCAAGTATTTTTTCGATACCTCTGGTTTATGCTGCTTTTCGCGTTACTTCTAAGATCGGGATGGTGGTGGTGTTGGCCCTTGCGGGCGGACTTACTTTTTTGATGACGCTGGCTTCCTTACAGGAAGCATTTTCTGAAGATCAATTTAGTGAGAGGGCGCCGAACAAGATGGGACGCCAATGGGTCGCTCACCAGATCGCTTCGGGATGTCTCCCAATCGTAATGGCATCAATTACGATTGGTTTGAGGCATCGCTGGGCCAAGCGTGATTCTAAGACGGGGAGAACTTAATTTGGTTCAATGATTCTTTTTGGGCTTCTAACTCTGCCTTAAAGGCTTCCGTGGCTATGCGAGGTCCTCGTTGAAATAGACCTTAATAAAGCTCATTTTACGCTCATCATCGTAGCCTTTTTCGAGGACATCATCGGGGTTATCCACAACTTTTGGACTGAGTCGAAGCTCGACACCTGTATCCAATTTCATCATGCGTTTCATGAGCTTCTTGGCTTTGGTAATGTCGCGTTTTGAGATTTCGAAGTTTTCTTCGAGCTTGATGCCTTCTTCCTCTTCGAGTCGTTGGCGTTCTTCCGAGAATCGACTCTTCGCAGCTTCGGTGCGCAGAGCGTTTTCTTCAAATTCCTGAAGGCTAAATTGTTTTTGATCGCGAAGGTAGGAAAGGGCTTCTTGGGCGGGTTCGTTAACATCCCAAGGCGGGCTATCTTCTGCCACCCCTGCAGGTGAGACGGCAGTAACAGCCATTTCGGCGACTCGCTTACTTAGTAGAGCGGAGTCAGGGATAGGGCGAACGCCTAGGAAATCTCGCACCCAAAAGCGGGACTCAGATCCTGCGCGGTCAAAGGTGAGAACGTAGAATCCTTTCTTTTCGAGGTGCTCAACGATGAGGCATCCCTTATCGATTTTTTCAGGGTTGATGCCTTGTTCGGTTTCAAGCTGGAGGTCGCCGTCACGGGTTGCGATGCTGAGGAAAGGAGTCATACTCTCAGATTTAAGAATGCAGATGGCGCGCTTCATTTCGCCATCGAGATCGATAGAGTTGATGAGTGAGATACAGAGATCTCCGGACTTAATATTTGGGTGCGAGGATTTTGAGTAAAGGCGCTCGGCAATTTCGCACCCTTGCGTGAGGAGTGTATCGGAATTTTCAAAGATCGTTTTTACGCTGGTATTGATCTCGTTTTTTTCCAGCGAGCTGTGATGGGTAAAGCGCTGGCCGACGAGATTCCGGAAAGGTTTCAGGAAAATAGGGCAGAGGAGATCTTGATCCTCGTCGCCTACTTTAAAAAGCTGCTTGGATGTTTGGAGCGGCTCGTCGCGTGAGGGATTTCCAATCTTCGCGAGGACCAATCCAGCGATTTGGACGGTCTCAAAATTCAGCTTTAAAGTCATGGATATTATCTAGTGAGAGGACAGGAGATAAGAAATGCAAATCCCATAAAAATGCGTGCGTTGTGGATAGAATGTGAACAAGGTCTCATGTGATTTTCATTCGAACTCTCGCTCTCGTTGGATTTGGAGTCAGTGCCTACTTGGTGTGGATGAAACTGACGGGTCAAATCACCTCGGTGGTGGGCTGTGGTGGCGAAGGGGGCTGTTCCAATGTTCTCGGTTCCCAATGGTCTCAGTGGTTTCTTATTCCGATAAGCGCGGTATCGGCCTGCTTTTATCTCGGGCTCATCGTGCTGACTTACAAACTCTCAAAATCTACCCTGACAATCGCGGCCTTTCTTTTGATCATGGCTGCGGCGTGGTTCATGGGACTACAGGTCTTCGTCATCAAATCGTTTTGCCCCTGGTGTTTTACCACTCATTTGATTGGCCTCCTTACTGCCGGGGCCATTTTTTGGAAAGGAAGAGCTCCTTTTAAAGTGCTCTTTGCGATTATTCCTTTGGTGCTTATGGCCTTATTGATTCTGGGCCAAATTTACGGACCCAAGCCAAAGACTTACGTATTCACTTCAGACGCCGCTCTCGAAAAGAGAGAGGGAGGAAACGCGCATAATGAAGGAAAGGGAAGGTTGGTGACCTTTAAAGATACTACCGGACGAGTGGTGAAAACTTACCGGCTTGGGTCGGTGCCTTTAATTGGATCGCCGGATGCGAAGCACTTTCTTGTAAAATACTTTGATTACACCTGTCAGTCGTGTCGCGCGATGGAAGAGGATTTGAGCGTCTTAATGCAGACGTATCCTGGCGAGGTTGCGGCGATTGTATTGCCAACACCGCTGAATCGAGAATGTAATCCTTATCTTGATACCAATATTCATGACCACGAGCATGCTTGTGAATTGGCTCGTTTGGGTTTGGCGGTGTGGCGGGCGCAGCCCGAATCATTCGAGGCCGCTCATGAGATTCTTTTTCAACGACCGCCTCATTCCGGAGTTAGTGCGAGGGCCGAGCTTCAGGAGATTATTGGAGTTGAAAAGCTGGAAGCGGCGCTTAAGGACCCTTGGATTGGAAACGTTCTTAAGTCGAATCTTGAAGACTATCACGCGCTTTCCAGTCAGAAAATAGAAATGCCAAAGTTAATGATAAAGGGGAATAAAACGATGCATGGACTAAGCTCATCGACAGAGCAATTCCTTAAGATAATTACGAAGGAATTTCAGCTTTAGGAAGAGGCCTGTCTTTCTCGGTAAATTCATCTACGAGATCCTCGCGTTGCTTGCCGATCGCCTTGTCGTATTTTTCTATCAAGTTTCCTGCTTTGTCAGTCGAAGTGATGAGGGCAATGATAAGGTATTGGACAATCGCGAGGACATAACAAATCCAACCGATCGTAGAGCCAGGTGCATCCGGTTCACCACCGAAAATAGCCGACATCATTGCCAAGACTGGGCTGGATCGATTGAGGTGAACGGAGCCGATTTTTTTCATCCAATTAATCCGGTCATTCCAGAGATCATGGAATAGCCGTTTGCCAATGGGGAGGTTGAGAGGACCGGAGTGCAGAACCGAGAAGAGGGCTTGATCAGGCATGAGTTCGATCACGCCGATGACGAGGAGAAGTCGGAAAAAGGCACCTAGCCATCTCTCGTCGCCTAAGAAGTAAGGGGGAACCCAGCCGAAGAGCAGATGCTCCATATTGGCGGTAGCCACCAGAAGAATAAGTGCGGCACGAAACCACTCTTCAAGGTCCTTCTCTAGCTCCGCTTCTAGTCTAGCGATACGCCTACTTCTGTGGACTACAAGCCGGAAAAGTGGAATCGCGATTAAGCCCACCAATATTCTGGTGAGTGTTTTTATGATGGGCTGGAGGACTGCCCATTGGAGAAGGTTTCCGAACACGACTGAGTTTAAATAGGGGAGGAATAGCGAAAAGAGAAGCCCTGCTTACCAAGCCCGAAAAATTGGAGACAAAAAATTGGAGCTTAGGAAAAGTTCATTGGCGAAAGTTAGGCTTAAAATCCGGCGTAAAGCTTCCTGACCGAAATCCCTCGATGCGTTTTCTCTTTTTCTTTTCTGCTCTCGCGGCGTGCCTCCATGCTAATATCCGTCAGGACGTCGAAGTTTTTCTTGAGCAGCATTGTTACGATTGCCATGACGATATTGATAATGAGGGTGGGTTAAACCTTCTGGACCTTAAATTTGACCCTGAAAATCCAAAAAATCGAGCTCACTGGGAAGACGTCTTCCAACGAGTTGAGGCTGGTGAGATGCCGCCTAAAAAGAAAAAACGTCCCAATGGTGAGGCGATTGCGGGCTTTTTGAAAAAGCTCGAAGCTCCTTTAATCGAAGCTGGCCGTCGGGAGCTCAGCAAGATGGGTCGAGTCCATGCCCGCCGGCTCACCGCCCGAGAGTATGAGAATTCTCTGCATGACCTCCTTGGGATCGATATCCCGCTCTCTGGTGAATTAACCGCTGACGCTGATGAGGGGTTCACCACAAATGCCGAGACTCAGCAGATTTCTCACTTCCACCTCGATAATTATCTCCGTGTTAGTGCGCAGGCGCTTGATGAAGCATTTACGCGTGCCTTGGAAGGGGACAAGCAATTTCACCGCGAATATTTAGCGAAGGACATCACCAATTATGGGGGAGGTAACAACCGAGGTCCCCAGCTTTGGAAAGGCAAAGCAATCTCTTGGCATTCCCAGATGCAGTTTGCGGGTCGTATTACCAAGACTCGCGTGCCAGACCACGGCTGGTATCGGATCACGATTCATGATCTTGATGCCATTAACCCGAGGTCCGATGGTTACCTTTGGGGAACACTCCAGACCGGTTCTGGTTATTCCAACGAACCTCTTCTTTATCCCCTCGGAATCGTCGAGGCCACACAGCAATCTAAGACGAAAATTTTGGAGGGTTGGATGCAAAAGGATCATATGCTGGTTTTCAAGCCGAATGAGGCCAATTTAAAAAACCTTCCAAGTAAGGGTGGGAGCTTCTCGTTTGAAGGTCGTAATTTTGAGAAAATGGGATTCGCCGGATTCCGATTTGAGAAGATCACAATTGAGCGGATTTACCCTGTTGGGGATCAGAAGAAGGTCCGCTTTCATCTCTTCGCCGATTTTGATCTTGAGGAAACTAAGACGATTCCCGGTCCGGCTCTCTCCAAGCTTATCCGTAGCTTCGCTTCACGTGCTTTCCGACGTCCGGTCACGAGGCAGCAGATCGCTCCCTATGAGCAAATTGCGACAGAGCACCTTAAGTCCGGTGATTCCTTTCCGAAGGCACTTCGTTCGGCTTACCATGCCATTTTATGCTCACCGAAGTTTTTAACTTTTGTTGAGAAGCCGGGAGTGCTTGATGACCATGCAATTGCAGCTCGTTTGAGTTTCTTACTTTGGAAAACTCTCCCTGATAAACAGCTACGTAAGGTAGCTAATCAAGGGAAACTTCGCGAGCCAGAGGTGTTACGAGGGCAAATTGAAAGGCTCCTTGCTCACGAAAGATCGTCGCGTTTCATTGAGGATTTCACCGATCAATGGCTGGACCTCCGTGATATCGATGCGACCCAGCTGGATCCGCAGCGCTTCCGAGATTTTGACCTGCCACTACAGCACTCGCTCAAGGCTGAAACCCAAGGTTTCGTGGCGGAACTCATCGCTGAAAATCGTCCTGTCATCCATCTTTTGAAGTCAGACACAGGCTTTCTTAACACCCGTCTCCGTGATCACTATAAGTTGAAAGGGATTAAGTTGACTGCTGGTGAGGGTCTGCAAAGAGTGAGACTTACCCCTGCTCAGCGATCTGGGCTTCTCACTCAGGCTTCTATTCTTAAGGTCACGGCTGATGGCTCAGTGACCTCTCCGATTCTTCGTGGAGTCTGGGTGAATGAGCGGATTTTGGGTCGTCATATCCCTCCACCACCGGAAAGTGTCCCTGCAATTGAACCAGATATTCGGGGTGCTGTTTCCATCCGTGATCAACTCGCCAAGCACACCGAATCAACCTCTTGTGCGAGTTGCCACGACAAGATTGATCCGTCTGGATTTGCACTCGAAAGTTATGATCCTATCGGTCAATACCGGATCGCTTATGGAAATAAAAAAAACTCGGCCAAAGTCGACCCTTCGGGAGTCACACCAGATGGAATTCGCTTTAAGACCTTTGATTCTTGGCGGGAAATTTACCTAAAGCGCCCTGAGATTTTGGCACGAACTTTCGCAAAGCAGGTTTTGAGTTATGGTGTCGGGGGGATACTTGAATTTAGTGACCGTCCGCACCTTGAAGAGATTGTTGCCGAGGCCTCCAAAAAAGAGTACGGGATAAAGAGCATCATCCAAGCCGCACTCAGTAGCGAAATTTTTCTAAATAAGTAAGCGTATCCATGTCCGTGCATATTTCTACTCGCAAAGCCCTTCCCCGTCGCGCCGTCCTCAAACAGGCCGGGATCGCGCTTGGTCTGCCAATGCTTGATGCGATGTCGCCGGCCTTTGGTGCCTCTGAGCCTGCTAGCCCCAAACGTTTCGTGGGAGTTTCACTCCGCCTAGGATTGCATAATCCCTACCTCGTTCCCAAGGATAAGGGGAATGGTTACACCCCTTCTCCTTACCTCAAATCTGTTCAAGACATTCGAGACAAGTTCACCGTAATCTCAGGAACTTCTCATCCTGGCGTGAAAGGCGGACACACTGCCGAAGCTTCCATTTTTTCGGCCTGTCCGATGGGCCGCGGAAGCAATAGTAAGAATACAATTTCTCTCGATCAGCACATGGCGAAATACATGGGAGATGAGACTCGGTTCCCCTCGTTGGTTCTCAGTACCTCGAGCCATCGATCGCCGTCTTATTCGGAGAGTGGCGCTATGATTCCGGCCATTGACGATCCCAAAAAACTTTTCACTGCTCTCTTCGCCAATGATTCACCGGACGCTAAAAAGCGTCAGCGTGATATTGCTAGCGGAGGAAAGTCTATTATGGACATCGTTCGATCTGAAACGAAAGCGCTCGAGCGGCAGGTCGGTCCCGGAGACCGCGATAAGCTTGACGAGTGGTTTACATCGGTTCGTGAGCTTGAACTTCGCCTTGAAGCTAATGAGGCTTGGATTGACAAGCCAAAACCTAAAGCCGGGAAGGAACCCAAAAGTCCGGACCGTAACAACGCGCCCGATGTAATGCGCGCCTTTCTTGATACAGTCTTCTTGTCTCTCCAAACTGACTCGACTCGCTTTGTGACTCTTCATTGTCCTGATACTTCGGTGCGTGCGCTTGAAGGTGTTGACGAATCCTACCATTCGCTTTCGCATCACGGGCAGAGCGGTGAGAAGCTCGATCAGCTTGCCATCGTAGAGCAAGCGACCATTGATCGCTGGGGTGATTTCCTACGAAAACTTCAAGGTGCGAACCTGATCGATGACACAATGGTTATTCTGACCTCAAATCTCGGGAATGCCTCCTCCCATGATAACCGTAATATGCCGGTTCTCTTTGGTGGGGGCGGATACAAGCATGGCCAGCACCTCGGCTTCAGCAATACCAACAATTACCCGCTGCCAAACCTCTACCTTTCGATGTTGCAAAACCTAGGGATGGAAGCCGAGAAATTCGCGACCTCAACGGGAACCATGAAGGGCTTAGTATAGTCAGCGAGAAAAAATTTCTGCCGTCTTTTTTTGGCCCAGGGCAGAATTTAGGGAAGTTGATTAGCGGTGTAGTAAAAAAGACGATTTTGGATTTCATCGCCGTCTTTTGATTTTAATTCCTTAAGGTCGAGTTGGTAAACTCGTCCAGGTTTGAAACGATCCAACTTCACTTCGACGGTTTTTGCGCTGAGGTGCTTAACACTCTGAACTTTATTATTGGTCGTATTTTCCTGTGGTGATCCGTAGGTCCACTTCGATTGATAAGTGAAGGATTTAAACTTAAGATCTTTCTCAGCAAGATCTCTCTCAAGTTCACGATTGAAGGTAATTTTAAAGCCTCGTGGAGTGATGTTGAAGGCGGTGATGTCGAAGGGTTCTTTGCCATTCGGGGTGATACGTTGCAATCCCTCTGCTTCTTTTCCCCAGCCGCGAACAGTTTGGCCGACGTAGAGTTTCTGTTGGTCCGAGCTGAAACGGATGCGGTGGTTTCCGCTGCGAAGACCTCCACCATCAAGGAAGTGAGTGCAGGCTCCCTGAAATTTACCATTTACTTTTTCCAACATGATACGAGTGATACGCTTACTGTTGTTGTCGGGTAAGAGCATCTGGCCGGGGAAGTGAGGAAAGTTTTTGGGAATCTCGAAAGGTTCGCCAGCTGAGCGATTCATTTCACGGTGAGGAATCTGCACCGAAGGCCAAGTGCGATGTTTGTTGTAGGCCTCAAGATCTTCGCGGTAGGTGTGGAGTGGATCCTTATCCTCAGGCCAGCGTTCATCCCAAACAAGGGCGCTGGGGTGGCCGTAAAAATTACCCTTTTCTAGGTGATAGAGTGGAGTGGTGGCTCGCCAATCGCCTTGATTGTCGCCACACCATAGGTTGCCGGCCGAATCTTGGTGGATGCCGTTGTGCATTCGGAAGCCAAAGCAAAAGGGTGAGAGTTTTCCATTCGGATCGCAATAGAGAGTACAGCCGCGCCACTTCACGGAGGCGAAGTTTCGGCCGCGCCGGCCGAATTTGGAATACTCGCCAAGGGTGTGTTCGGCGGTGGGTCCATTGTGTGAGGCGGTGCCGATGGCAATATAGTATCCACCTTTACCATCTTCAGCGATGGCGTTGGTTTCGTGGTAGTTTCCGGAGAGCCCCCAGCCGGCCGCGAAGATACGATATTGATCGGCGATACCATCGTTGTTGGTATCGGTTGCTTCGGTAAAGTCGGCCATTTGGGTAACACGAACCTTGTCATGGGAAACGGCATCGATGCCGCAACCGTTGTGAAAGCCCGTGGCAAAAAGTTCCCATTTCCAGTTAGTAGGGTCGGTGGCGGGCCTTGCTCGCATGACATCGCCACGGCGCAGAACCGCGAAGAGGGTGCCGTCAGGGGCGAAGTCAATCCCACCTACTTCTGGGGGAACGCCGGGAGGGAATTTGATATCCTCAACTTTGTAGGAAGCTGTGAGGAGAGGAGTGGAGAGAAGGATGAGAAGGAGGGCATGTTTCATTTGGCGAGAGATTGGATGTAGAGCACTAGGGATTCGATTTCCTTGTCCTTGAGTTGGTAAGGCGGCATATAGCCGGGTGGGTATCCTTGTGCGGTTTTAGCATTGGGGTTCTTAATCGATTCGGTGAGATATGCGGCGTCTGCAAGAACGGGGTCGTTTCCCTCGATTGGCCGGGTTGATCCGGCGAGGTTTTTTAGACTAGGGCCGTGGCCTTTCGATCCATCGGCCGAATGACAAGCAACACATCCATAGGCGCCGAAGACTTGTTGTCCGGCTTTTGCGGTAGCGGATTTAATTTTTAGATTACGGTCAAAGCCTTGGTGTTTTGAAATCAGCTTACCTTTGATCGTCGATTTTTTGGAGTCTTGATTGATCACGAAAGAATATTGGCGATCGTTCGGGAGGATGGTTTCGGCGTATTTAGTGTCACCGAGTTTGTAGTGGAAGGTTGGAACTCCCTGATCTGAAAGGTCATATCCGATGAAGGCGGGCTTCTCTCTTTTGATGGGTTGAGCCATGTAAAAAAGGTTCCCGACGAGGCGTGCGCTGTAGTCGAAAGAACGTCGACCACCCCGGTTTTCCTCACCCCAGTAGGGATAGAGGTCGAGAAACCCACCCTGCCAGCTATAAAGGAGCCGGCACTCAGTGGTGTCCCAAACATAGGAAAGTGCAGGGCCGTGGTTTACAGCAATCGCCGCGGGTATGACTTTCATCATACGGTATTCTCCCCCAACGTCACGACCACTATTGGGGCTGTATTTGGGCGATTTGGAGGCTTCGCCATGATTCGAAAGGACTGCTGGATCCAGTCCTGGATCGGGAACGTAGGTCCTTAGAATGATGGGGCGATCTTTTTGCCCAAGGGGAGTGGTATTGAAGGTGAGTGGATCAGCTGAGGCCAAGGTAATCCCAAAGAGTGTGAGCGAAAGAGCGCGCATCTTCAAGTAACGCACGCTAGCGGCAGTGGTTTTCAAAAAATTGGGCCGCGGCCGCGCAATCGGCGGCGAAGTCTTTGCCAACCGTAGCTTCTACCGAAATGCCACCCTGATATCCAATGCCGGCGAGATGTTCGAAAAAGGCTTCGATTCCGGGAATATCAGCCTCAGGTTTTGGGAAGCAGCGTCCGTTAGGGTTGGCGAGCTGGACCGCACAGATCAAGTCGGCTGCTTCTCGCATAACATCGCTGCCTTCTCCTTCCATCGCAAAGTGATAGAAGTCGGCGGCGAGACCGATTTCGGGGCGGTCAATCTCTCTGGTGATGGCAAGAGCCTGTGCAAAGGTGTTGAGGAAGTTGGTTTCGGTGTGATTGACGTGCTCGACGGCAATTCGGAGGTTAAAGTGGTTCTTTTGAATCACTTCGGCAGCCATACGACAGAATCGAATCATTTGTTTGTGGGCTTCTGTTTCAGCCCATCCGGATGGAATGGAACGTGAGCCGGGGCTTCCAAAAACGACGGCTTTAGCTCCAAGATGAGCAGCCCGACCGAGGGCGAGTTGTAAAAAGCCGAGGGATTTTTCATCATCAACTTCAGGGCCGACGACCTTTAAATTTGGGGGAAGGAACCAGTTGGCCGAAAGGACAGGCACGTCTGCGGCGTTGAGTCGAGCGGCTGCCGTTAGGAAATCTTCCTCGGACATTGCGGCTACTTTTGCGAGGCCGGGTTCAATGAAATCAAGACCATTGGCCACGATCAACTCACCGTTTTTGAGTGGCTCACTCGTTGAAAAATCAGAAATCCCAAATTGCCAGAGAGGAGAAAGATTAGACATCGGGACGAAGCTACCTTGATAATTTCAAAGTGGTAGTAAATTACACCTGGCCAAGTGCTGTTAGCTTAAGTGATGGTTTGATCTTTCTTTGAATAGGGTGTTCGCAAAGGGTAATGGGACCCAAATCTATGCTGATTTCATTTTGCGGAAGGTCAGGTTGATGCGGGGCGAGGTGATTGTTTTACCCTTGGGAAGGGCGTGGAGCCAATGGCTCTGAATTTCACCAGCCATGACGAGGAGGCTACCGTGTTCAAGTTCGGTGGTAATGCGCTCTTTGGTTTTGATGTGTTTGAAGTGGAACCGTCGCTTTGCACCAAAGCTCAGACTAGCAATAGTGGAATGGGGAATAATGGTCGATTCGTTGTCGCGATGCCATGACATCCCCTCGCCACCATCGTGGTAGAGGTTTAGAAGGCAGGAATTAAAAGACTCTCCAAGTTGCCCCTCTAACCTATTCTTCAACTGCTTGAGAAGAGGCGTCCACGGAAGAGAGCGTTTAGTGGCTCCGGAGTAAGTGTAGTCGAGGCCATCGTCACCGACCCAGACAACTTTCCGTGTGGTTGTGATGGTCTTCCCAAACATTTTGATGACATCGCTTCTCCATGGCAGGCCCGACATGAGTTTCTTGAAGAATTGATCAGACTCTTTCACCGAAAAAATGGGGCCGTAATTGATGGCCTCGCCATCCGAAGGAAGAAGGTTATGAGGTTCAAACAGGGAAGTTTTCACGAAACGATTCACTTTAGCACATTTTATTGAGCGCAGGTGAGGTGAATTGTATTTTTTGAAACCGTAGAGGAAAATTCAAATTCCGAGATGAGACTGAGCGCTTGCTTTTAGGCCAGCGGCTTGAGGAGTTCACGAAGGGAATCCGCGTCAGGGGTGGCTTTGACTGCCCCAGAGAGGAGGGAGTCGGCAAGAAGAGCTTTCTTTTGCTGAAGTTGGTGAATGCGATCTTCGACTGTGCCGGAGCAGATGAGTTTGTGAACGAAGACGGGTTTGTCTTGCCCGATACGGTAAGCTCGGTCGGTAGCTTGTGCTTCAGCTGCGGGATTCCACCATGGGTCAAAGTGGATCACGGTATCGGCGGCAGTCAGGTTGAGGCCAGTCCCGCCGGCTTTGAGGGAGATGAGAAAGATAGGAATATTTTCGTTTTGGAAACGCTCGACCAAATTACCGCGGTCTTTTGACTCTCCGGTAAGCTTTAGATATGAGTGTCTTCGGACGTTTAACTCACGCTCGATTAATTCGAGCATGGAAGTGAACTGAGAGAATAGCAGGACGCGGCGGCCTTCCGCAAAGAGGGTGTCGAGAAGTTCAAAAAGATAATCGAGCTTTGCAGATCGCTTTGCTTTTTTTGCTTCTTCGGTTTGGAGTTTGAGGAGAGCGGGGTGGCAGCAGATTTGGCGTAGCTTGAGGAGTGCATCAAGGATGGCGAATTGCGATTGCTCTAAACCGCGGGCGGCAATCGCTTCGCGAACTTGTTTATCCATGGTTGCACGGACGGTTTCATAAAGATCACGTTGGGCGGAGTTAAGGTCGACAGGATGGACGAGGATTGTTTTAGGTGGGAGCTCGGTGGCAACTTGGTCTTTGGTGCGGCGCAGGATGAGCGGACCAAGACGAGCACGGAGGAACTCGCGGCGTTCTTCATCATTATCTTTTTCGATGGGGTTTTGGTAGTTCCGGCGAAAGCGTTCGAGTGGGCCAAGAAAGCCGGGCATGAGAAAACGGAAGAGTGACCAAAGTTCGCCGAGATTATTTTCGACTGGAGTGCCTGAGAGGCAGAGCCGCTGGCGGGATTTGAGTTCGCAAGCAGCTTGGCTAACTTTAGCGGATGGGTTTTTGATGTGCTGAGCTTCGTCGAGAACGACGAGCTGGAAGTTGTGCTTTTTGAGATCGATGACGTCGCGTTGTAAAAGAGCAAAAGAGGTGAGAACGAGGTCCGCGTGTGGGATGTGGGTGAAGAGTTTTTTTCTCTGTGGCCCGTGGAGAATGATGGCGCGGAGTGATGGTGTAAATTTTTTGGTTTCGGCGAGCCAATTCGGAACTACTGAGGTAGGCGCAACCACCAGAACAGGGCCGTTCTTACCTTCGGCTTTAAGTTGCAAGATGTGGGTGAGGGTCTGTAGGGTTTTCCCCAGCCCCATATCATCTGCTAGAATGCCGTTGAGTTCATGGTTGGAGAGGAAGTTCATCCACTCGGTGCCCGTTTTTTGGTAGTCTCGAAGTTCGGCATTTAAACTTTCGGGTGGAATGAATTCCTCCGTTTTTTTCTGTTTATTTAGAAGGCGGGAGCGAAGGCCTTTGAGTTCGGCGGGTGGGTCTATAGGAAGGGCCTCATCCTCAAGGAGCGCGGTGGCATCGAGTGGGTGCAGTGAGGGAGCCTTGGGATCGGTGAGGGCAGCGAGGTGATGGAGAATGGCTCGTAGTCGACCGGCGGGAACCTGCAAAGCTCCTCCGTTGGGGAGGTAGATGAGGTGAGGCTCGTTGTCGTCTAGTTCTTGGAGTTGTTCGATCGTGTCGCTGTCAAGTAGGCTGGTGAGGATGGGAAGGAGATCAAGGCGTTCACCATCAAGATCGATACCAACGGAGAGGGTGAACCAGCCTCCCGGAGCGGGGACAAGGGAAGCCTCTATTTCATCATCAGAGAGTTCATGAACATCATGGCCAAAGTTTTCATCGATCGTAATTTGCCATTCGGCTTCAGCAAGCATGCGAGCAGCTTTGGCTCGAAACCAAGGCCAATAAACAGATGGAGTGGAAAGATGGGGATCAGGAAACCAGCAGCCTTCTACGGAGAGCTCAGATGATTGTTTTTTAGCCAGGGAGAGAAGGAAGCGGTAGGTCGGATTGGTGGAGAGATTGGTAAGGCCTAGTTTGGTGAGCTGTTCGATGGCACGAAATTCGGCGGGCTTATTGCGAGTTACTTGAGATTCGCTACTCGTCTTGATGAGAGGAAAGGTGTGAGGGCCATAGTGAACGGATGGACGAGCCACGAGCCAAGTGTCTCGTTGTTTCATTTTGAGTGCTTGCAGGAGGAGCTGGACTACTCGCGCGCGTGCGGGTTCTTCGGCAACTTCTAGGTGAAAGGTGGGCTTGTAGATTTTGTCGTCTTTTACGACTACGGACTCTTCTTTTTGGAGTTGAGGGGGTGATGGTGTCGTGCCGCCTCCCCGCATAAGGCGCGCTAGAGTGTTGGGCCGGGAGGCGCGGAGTAACGCAGCAGCTGCGTGTGGACAAAATGAACCAAATTCGCAGGTGCAGGATGAGTCGAATTCCCATCGTGAATCAGATTCTGGCCATAGGTTGATCTCCACGTCATGTTCGTTGGAGCGGGCGATAAGTAGGTAGCCATCGTCAACCTTTTCGAGATTCAGTGCGGAAAGGAATCGTGGGGATGAGAGTTTTTTCCCTTGGGCGAGAACGTGCTCATCAAATCGATGGAACCAATCCGGATCTTTAAAAAAGGAAGTGAGATCAAGCGCCACGCCGATACTCTAGTGGAAACGCTACCTACTTGCAATCGGTGTTCCCTTGGTGGGATTTTAATTGAATAACCCTTACTTGAAAGGGTTCATAAGAGAGGCTAAACGAGCGCCCTCCTTCATCGAGTGGTATTTCGTTGCTACTGCCAAATATCAAATTGGGTTCTTCAAGAGGTTGATCGAATTCGAATTGGCCGGTTATGACAGTGTTGTCCATATTGACGGTGATCAGGATAAAGCCGCCGTTGGGGCTATGTTTTAAAAGTGTGCGAAGTGGTGAGGGGGTGATCGCGGTGCCCTTGAATGAGACCTGGTAGCCGACCTCGTCTCCTACGGTGGGGGATAGAATCGCGGGCGCCAGCTCCTGGAGTTCATGGTTAACCGCGGCGGCCGTCTCCCACAGCGCCTTGGCGGTAATGGCTTGAGTAGTGGATGCACGCGGACGGCCAGGGATTTCGGTGCGGATATCAGGTGCCATACCGAAACGGGTAATATTGCTATCCCAAGCGTAGTATGTGATGCCGGTCGCTCCATGGATGATGCCAGTGTAAACCATCCCACGTAGTTGCATTGGCGTAGGATATCGGAATGGGAATTTCGAATTTGGTGGTGTGTCGCTTTCAAAGGCGCCAACGACCAGCCACACTGGTTTCTTTCCTTCAGTCACCTTAACCGCTAACGAAGTTGCATCCGCAATCCCGTTTTTTTCGGTGCCATATGATCCTAGATTGAGTGATCGCGTCTCCGGCCAGATCACATAGTTATCATGGCAACTTAGATCTCCCATTTTATGCCAAGCTATCCAGGGGTCCCGCCCGTTGCCTACCATCCATGAAGCGGTGTTAACGAACACTGGTAAGTCGGGGGCGACATCGGCAACTTCTTGCTTATAGGCAAGGAATTCGGCTTGTTGGGGCTTCTGTTTTTCGGGCTCGACCCCAAAGTTGATCAAGGGTTCATCCTGCCAGACGATCCCAAACAGGTTAGGGGAGTCTTTAATGCGGAGCAGCGCTTCTCCTCGTGGGCGGCGCATGATTACTACTTGTAGCTTGTGTTTGGCAGCCTGCGCTAACTGCTCCTCACTGGAGTAGCCACCCATCGCCCACGGCCATACGGTGTTGTATCCTGCCTTGACCAGATGATGCCAGCGGTAATCGATCCCTTTATAAACGCGCGATTCCGGAACCCCCCACTGGCCGATCGGGAAAAATGAACTTTTGGGATCATACTTGGTGAGTAGTTTGCCATTCTTGGTGGTATGGGGCACCTGTTGGCGGTGCGGAGTTTGGATGGCACTAGGTGGCACACCTTCCAGTTTAGAAGCTGAAACAGTGATTAAATAAAAGATGAAAAATCTAATAGTGAGTGGACTAATGATCATTGATTGTGATGTAACAAGATTATTGAAGGCATAATACCCTATTTCGTCTTACCTCTAGTTTTCTAAAATTGAAGAAAAGGGAATTAAAGACGGCACAACGGAGAATTTTAGAATTAGTGAGGCTGTCGGATATTCAATATCTTACTCTATTTCTTTAGAGCCTTACTCGACGGACAGGTTATCCTGGTCACCTTGCGTCACTGCATCTTCTTTTTCCGTATAGTCCAAGTGTAAGATTTGGGATCGAAGAGGAATGCAGATTTCTTTTGAACGGGATCTTTCCATTTTTTTGGAAGGTAGCTGGCGAGTTTTGCAATGATACTTTTGGAAGAAGGTTTTTTTGCAAGGTTTTGCCACTCGTGAGGATCGGTTGTTAGATCGTATAGTTCCTTATCACCATTTGCATACTGGATGAAGCGATGCGTCCGACTGCGAACGGCACATTCTCCTTGCTGGCGCTGAGTAATGACAGCTTCTTTCCATTTATAAGTTGGGTCTTTTAAAAGAGGGAGAAGAGAATCTTCGTCGAGACTATGCTTGGGTTCTGGGAGCTGACAAATTTCTACAAGTGTCGGATATAGTGATAGAGCTGAGACTGGAGAATCAACACTTGTTCCGGGCTTCAGGACACATTGGCCCGCTATAATAAAGGGAATATGGGTTGCATCTTCCCACAAAGTCCATTTGTGCCAATGGTTTTTTTCTCCGTGGTGCCAGCCATGATCGCTCCAAAAAATAATAGTCGTATCTTCCGAATGAGATGAGCTTTTAAGCGCCTTCATTATCCGACCAATTTGGAAATCTGCAAAACTAATAGAAGCAAGGTATGCCTGAAGTGATTCTTTATATTTTCCAGCCTCAATAATTTTTCGATAGTCTTTTGGCTCTGCTGTCTCTTTACCTGAGTCAGGAATATCAATGAGATCGTTTGCATTTAGACCTGCTGGCTTTTGGATTTCCTCGAGGGGATAAAGATCGAAAAATTCTTTAGGAGCATACCAAGGACAATGAGGTCGAAAAATACCACAGGCCAAAAAAAAAGGCTTTTTGCTTTTATACGATTTCAGAAAATCAATTGCGTAGTCAGCTGATTTTGGATCGTGGTATTGATACCCTTTGGGCAATGTTCCCCAATCAAATTCGTGCCTGCTAATTTTGATTCCTGAAATGGGATGGGGATCCGGACGAGGAATCTTTCGCTGGAAGGGATATGTTGAAATAGGTCGGTCCCACGGGTCCTCCCAATCGATTTTTTGAAAGTGATGCCATTCGTCTGGTGGTGTAAATCCGGCTGTATGGTGGAAAATTTTTCCAGCACCAACGACGTGGTAGCCGTTCATTTTGAAATGGTTTGGGAGCGTGATTAGCTTCGGATAGTTAGGTCTGAGCCACTGATTATTACCGTAAATACCCAAAGTAGAAGGCAACTGGCCGGTAAGGACTGAGGCTCGGCAAGGGCCACATTTGGATGCGGGCACATGGGCGTTGGTGAAGAGTCTCCCTGATTCGGCAAGTTGATCAATATTGGGGGTATGAATTCTTCCAGGATAGTCGTCCTTGAGACAGTTGACCCAAGTACGCATATCATCAACCGCGAGGAAAAGAATGTTTGTTGGGGGCTTGCTTCTACCTGAGCTAAAAAAACTGAGTGCTAGTGATATAAAAAGTAAGCGGAGCATTTTTTACTAGTTGAGTTTCTTATTAAGTTTTGCGCGAAGAGATATTATCAATTGCGTATTTCCCGCCTCGTTTGCGATGTTGAGCATTTCTTCGGGGTCTTTTTGGTGATCATAGAGTTCCCGCTTCAACGGTTTACTACTTTTCCAGTCGCGCCACTCAATGTAACGGTAGCGTTTGGTCCTTAGACTATACCCCATAATGTCACCGTGGCCCCGGTGACGATTTTTGAAACGATCTCTTGGCCATTGGCTGAGCGCCATTGTATTTCGGAGAGTACTGGGATCTTGAAGAAGTGGAACTAGGGAAGCTCCTTGGATGTTTTGATTTGAGTTGAGATTTCCGAGTTCGACAAGTGTTGGATAGATATCAAGTAATTCTACGATTGATTGGCTTGCTGCTCCTTGGGATTCCATACGGGGGTCAGAGATGATGAGGGGGACTCGCGTCGAAAGCTCATAATTGTTACCCTTGGTCCAGAGACCTTGCTCACCGAGGTGATATCCATGATCACTCCATACAACGATTATGGTGTTATTGCAGAGAGCTTGTTCTTTTAGTTCTCTTAGGATTTGTCCAATCTGATGATCAATGTAGCTAATACATGCGTAGTATCCGTGGTGGAGCAATTTGATTTTTTCTTCGTTTAATGGGTCTTTTTGAAGATTCTTAGGGATATCTTGATACCCTTCGAGCTCGAGCCATGAACGAGTTGCTATCTCAGGAGCTTTGAGTGGAAGCTGATTTGAGGGAGGTTTGAATTGAGAGCGGTCATATAGATCCCAATATTTTTTTGGAGCGTTGAAAGGAAGATGTGGTTTTCTAAAACCAACTGCGAGAAAGAAGGGTGATTCTTTGAAAAGAGGACTTTTTAGTATCTTGACGGCTGCGGCAGTTACTAAGCCGTCAGTGTAATCTGTATCCTCTACGGCAACAGATTCGTAAGATGCTTGTTTCAACTTTTGGTTGCCTATTTTTTGTTTTACGTAGCGTTTCTTAGCTCGCCCGTCCAAGATGGGAGGGGCAGTCCAAGATGGCGGATCAAGGCTAGCGGGTCCACTTCCATGAAAAACTTTTCCAACTGAGCGAGTGTAATATCCGTTTTGTTTAAAAAGTTGGGGAAGGGTAACTAAGTCAGGAAATTTTTTGCGGAAGCTTGTTGAGAGATCCCAGACTTCGATCGTGTCTGGCCTTTGTCCCGTGAGGAGGCTTAGACGTGAAACAGCGCAGACGGATTGCTGACAGTAAGCTTTCTCAAAACGGACTCCTCTCCTAGCGATGGCATCTATGTTGGGTGTTTTGGCAATTGAATCTCCGTAGCAGCCCAGAGAAGGGCGTAAATCATCGATTGCAATTAATAAGATATTGGGTGGCGGAGCAGCGACACAGTAGCCGCTTAGCATACTGGCTAAGAGAAAAGTGAAGATCCGGGTCATTACTTAGAGAAGAAAAACTGAGGATAAGTCAGATGGAGGTCGCTTTTATCTGGGCTGCCATTGGTAAAACAGGATTCAATTTCTGCTTTTAGTCGGTTCAGGTTTTCGGCTTTGAGTAAAGGGTCGTTTGTGTTGCCACGCCAATTTCTAAGTGTTGTTCGGAGGTTTTTAAGGGTAGACGCGTGTTGACTCAAGTAAGCGAGATTGACAAATTCGTATGGGTCACTCTCAAGGTCATAGAGTTCGAATTCGGGCGGCTTCTCCATACATTGATAGGCGCTACGAAGCTCCTTGGAGCTCGTAGCAAGAATTTCGGGAAGTCGTGGGATAAATTTCTTACGAGTAAAATTATATCCAGGGTTGGTCTGATTAGGGAGAAGGTTCTGAATAAGTTTATAGCGGTGATTTCGAACAGCTCTTTGAGGAAAGAAGTTATGAGCAGAGTGAAGATGGTATTCCGTAAAAATATGTTGCCGCCAAGATACTGGTTCTTTTTTGAAAAGTGGTAGGAGCGAACGTCCGGCAAGCCCTGAGATAAGATTCAATCCCGCGGCATCAATAATAGTGGGGAAAAGATCGAGACTAGATACAAGCTCCTTCCGCCGTGAGTTGGGAACGATCTTGCTAGGCCAAGAAATAATGAGAGGAATGCGAGTTCCTCCTTCGTAGCAAGTTCGTTTACCCCGTAAAAGATCGGCTCCGTGGTCACCCAAGTAAATGATTAGAGTGTTTTCAAGTTTCCCTGATTTTTGCAGCGTCTCAATTAGTTCTCCAATTTTTGAATCAAGGCGGCTGATGCAGTTATAGTAATCAGCGGTTTGTTGCCGAAGCTCCAAAGAATTGAGTCCGAAGTATGCGAGTGGCGTTACTTCCTTAGCTGTAAGAGGTTTTTTGGGCAGGCCAGCAACTTGAGAGAGGAAGGGGCGATGAGCGTCCGGGTAATTTACGTTTAAAAAGAATGGTTGCTGAGAATCTTCGATAAAGGCTTTTGCCTCTTTGGTGTAGTTGCTGAGCTTTTTACGGCTAAAGTTTGCAGTCGAAATCTTTTTAAAATCAAATGGGAAGGCGGAAGAGGGATTGACGTGAAGCTTGCCAATTAAACCGGTGCGATAACCGGCTTTTTTAAGAGTGCTCACTAGATTGGGAACCGAATCCTCGTAGAGGCGGAATTTCCAAGTCGCAAGGCCAATTTGGCCATTTTGATGAGGATAAAGTCCGGTGAGGTAAGCAGCCCTTGATTGGCTGCAGCCTGCTTGAGGGACATAGGCTTTCTCAAAAAGAATACCTTTCGAGGCAAGGCGATCTAGATTGGGAGTTTGGACGTAGGGCTCTCCGTAGCATCCGAGTTCTGGGCCATTATCTTCAGAAACAATAAGAAGTATGTTTGGGCGTTTTGCCGAGATTCCAAAAGGAGAGAAGGAAATAACTAAGACTATTAGGAAGCGAATCATCTTGAAGAGTGGAGGGGATTAGACTGCATTGGCTCGGCGCGCGTTTCTCGTTTCCAGATTTGAAGTTTCTTAAGGAGATCTTGGGCTTTTTTGGGCTCACTTTGAGCAAGATTTTGAGATTCATTTAGGTCATTCTCTAGATGGTAAAGCTCGATGGAATCGTCGTCGTAATTTTCGATGAGTTTCCAGGGGCCTTGGCGGATCACGCCGCAAGGAAAAGAAGAAGGATGCCGGTTATAGTGCGGGTAATGCCAATAAAGTGAGCGTTCAGGGGCTGGGGTATCTACGTCTTTGAGCCAGGGAAGAAGGCTGAGGCCATCTTGATGTTGATGCGGAAGCAGAGGTAGCCCAAGGGCGGACAGTATTGTAGGGTAAAAGTCATTTGAGTTGGTAAGAATCTCGCAAGTTTGACCTGCGCTTTTTGATTGAGGTAAAGAGATGATCATTGGTGTTCGAATACCCCCTTCATAAAAGCTCCCCTTATTGGCTCGCAAAGGGAAATTAGATGTGGCTTTAGAAAATCCTCCATTATCTGAGGCGAAGATTATTAAAGTGTTTTTATGAATTTTGTGTTTTTTAAGCCGGCTGATGATTCTTCCTACGCTTTCGTCGACTGATTCGAGCATTGCAGCATATATTGGATTATTTTGACGGTCGCCAGCAGGACGAGATTGATATTTCGCAATTTTTTCAGCTTTGGCCTGAAGGGGAGTGTGAACATTGTAAAAGGAGAAATAGAGGAAGAAGGGATGATTGTAATTTTCATCGACAAAGCTTTCTGCCTCACTTGTAAGTAGATCAGTTAGATAGTCTCCTTTTTCCCCTCCTTCATAGGCTTGTTTGTGAATATCATGCTTTGTTGTCGGGAGACGCCATTTCCCTTTAAAGGGGTAAAAGTAGGATCCAGGTGCCCCGTGGTCATCTCCTCCCACATTGATATGGAAGCCATGATGGATTGGGAGACTGAAAGGAGCTCCACCTAGATGCCATTTCCCGATAAAGCCATTTTTATAGCCTACCTTTTTGAGAGTTTCAGCAAGAGTAATCTCTTCGAGCGGGAGTGATCGAAGGAAGCGGCCTTCTCTTTTTTTGTGTTTAAGCGGAGACCAGCGTCCAGCAGGAAGCCATTGGGTGATTAAAGTTCGAGCAGGGTATTTTCCCGTCAGGCAGCTTGAGCGGGTAGGGGAGCAAACTGCGCATGTTGCATAGGCGTTGGTGAAGCGAACACCTGATTTCGCAAGAAGGTCTATATTGGGTGTGTCATAGTAAGTGCTTCCCTGGCATGAAAGATCTCGCCAACCTAAATCGTCAACCAAGAAAAAGACGACGTTAAGTCGTGAATGTTTTGACGCTAAGCATGAGAGGCTCAATGCATATAGGAAAATTAGGCACCGCATCATTCTGTGGGAAAATTTCAATTTAGCCGTGACTTTACACAATCAGCATACAGTCGCCATA
>DCQM01000069.1 GCA_002323895.1 Akkermansiaceae bacterium UBA1518 | reverse complement strand
TTATGGATCAGGGCCTTCAATGGCTCCGGCGCTTGGGTTCGAACCAAGGACCTAGTGGTTAACAGCCACCCGCTCTACCGCTGAGCTACGCCGGATGCTCCTTTCGTTGCGGGCGGAACTTGTCCGGAGATCAGAATATCATCAAGAATTAATTGAACAATTCCTGACATTTTCGCGAGCCCATTTGCCCCCTTGAGATCAATGGTAATTCAAGGAATCCCGCCTCGACATCGAGAGAACGATACTTAATCTCGCGCGCCCGCGGAAAAGCCCGCGGTACTCCTATGGCTAAAGGCGCATTTCAGACCCTCCCCGGCTTTCGAGACTTCCGTCCCGAAGACTGTGCAGTGCGAAATTACCTCTTCAGGACCTTTCGTGAAGTGGCGAGGCGCTATGGCTTTTTGGAGTATGAAACCCCCATCGTCGAAGCCACTGAACTCTACCTAAAAAAGACCGGTGGAGAACTTGGGACGCAGCTTTTCCGATTCGAAGACCAAGGTGGTCGCGATGTCACCCTTCGCCCAGAAGTCACCGCCTCTCTTGGCCGAGTTCTTATCGAAAGCCAGCGGGCCTACCAGAAGCCGATGCGCTGGTTTGAGATCGGACAATGTTTCCGCTATGAAGCGCCTCAAGCAGGTCGCACCAGGGAATTTTACCAATTTAACGTCGACCTGATTGGAGAAGCTGAGCCAACTGCTGATGCCGAGTTGATTGCTCTCACGATCGAGCTGATGCGTGAATTTGGCTTCAAGCAAGGTGACTTTGTCATCCGTCTCTCTGATCGTGGCTACTGGCAGAATTTTGCAAACTCGAAAGGCCTAAACGACGAGCAAGCGGAAGCGCTTTTGAGTATTATTGATAAACTAGAGCGAGATAAAGATGGGGTATGTGGCTCCAAACTAGAAAAGCTTGGACTTTCACTCGAGGAAGTCCGAGAGGCCATTGATTCTCCCTCGGCGCTCAGCCAGGATCTCCAAGTGGTGCTCGATAACCTTGAGGCTCGAGGTATGCGGGACGATGTAGCGGTAGACCTTTCAATCGTGCGTGGATTGGCCTACTACACTGGAATAGTTTTCGAGATTTTTGATGCTCAGAAGAAGAAACGCGCGGTCGCTGGAGGCGGTCGCTACGACACACTCGTGGCCGCGCTTTCCGACGGCAAGGTGGATCTTCCTGCCGTCGGTTTCGCCATTGGTGATGTTGTGATCCGTAACTTGATCGAAGATACACCAAGTGCACTGGAGAAAATGCAGGCCGCCCTAGATTCCGAAACCACTTGCGACGTTTTCATCGTGGTCGCTGATCCCGAGCAACAACGAGCGGCCCTCAGTCTAGCGACCAAACTTCGCTCCAACGGAATCGCTGTTTCCTATTCCTTAACCTCCGCGAAATTCAACAAACAATTCAAGGCTGCCCAGCAATCCAAAGCACCTTTAGCGATCGTCATCGGGAATGAATTCCCTGAAATTTCGCTGAAAGTCTTGGCCACTCGCGAGGAAGTGAAGCTAAACGCTGACGATTCAATCTTCGAAACTATTTCCCAATATCTGAATCAATGAGAACACACCACTGCAACGAAATCCGTCCGGGCCATATCGGAGAAACCGTCACCCTCATCGGGTGGGTTAATACCGTCCGAGACCAAGGTGGCGTGATCTTTATCGACCTCCGTGATCGTGAAGGCATTACCCAGTGTGTCTTCCGCTCCGAAGTCTCACCAGAAGCAGCTGAGCTTTCGCACAAACTCCGTTCGGAAGACGTCGTCCAGGTCACAGGGAAAGTTGAGGAGCGTCTCAAGACTGATGAAGTCGACACCAAGAACGACAACCTTGAAACGGGTGAAGTGGAAATTGCGGCAGCCCAGTTGACCATTGTAAATAAGGCCGAGGTGCTACCCTTCCAGCTCGACAAGGAATTATCTAACGAAGATCTCCGCCTCAAGCATCGCTACCTCGACCTCCGTCGTCCTCGTCTCACACGTAATCTTCGTCAGCGTCACATCATTACCAAGGCGGCTCGCGATTACCTTTCTGACGACGGTTTCATCGAGGTTGAGACACCTATCCTTTCCAAGGCAACTCCTGAGGGCGCGAGAGACTTCCTTGTCCCAAGTCGCATTAATCCCGGCAAATTTTATGCGCTTCCTCAAGCCCCCCAGCAATACAAGCAAATGCTGATGGTGGCCGGTGTCGAAAAATATTTCCAGGTTGCTCGATGCTTTCGAGATGAAGATCTTCGCGCAGATCGTCAGCCAGAGTTTTCGCAGATTGATATCGAAGCATCATTTGTGAACCAAGACGACATCATTGGGCTGATTGAGGGAATGCTTTCCTCGATGTTCGAGCAAGCGCGTGGTGTCGAAGTGCCGACTCCTTTCGAACGCCTGACCTGGCACGATGCAATGAACCGCTATGGATCGGACAAGCCCGAGCGAAGAATCGGAATGGAGATGGTTGACCTCACAGATGAGCTCAAAGATTGCGAGTTCCGAGTCTTCTCAGGCACCGTTGCAAACGGCGGCGTGGTAAAAGCAATCAACGCGAAAGGCTTCGCTAACATTTCGGTGGGCCAGGTTGACAAGCTTACCAAGCTCGCCCAAGAAGCGGGAGCGAAGGGACTGGCTTATATCCAGGCTCGTGACACCGATCGCTCGACCTGGCGCTCACCCTTCGTGAAGCGTATGACCGATGACGAAGTCGAGGCTCTCCGTAACAAGCTTAATATCGAGCCGGGTGATTTAATTCTTTTCGCCGCCGATAAATGGGAACCTGCCTGTGATGTCCTCGGTAGAATCCGCCTTGAAGTCGCCGAGTATCAAAACCTTCTCGAAGGAAATACCGCACTCGATTTCCTTTGGGTTACCGAATTCCCTCTCCTTGCTTTCGATGAAGAAGAGGGTCGCTACGTTGCAGTTCACCACCCCTTTACCCGCCCCCTCAAAGAGGACGAGGAAAAGCTTCGCAACGGAGAACTCGATAACCTGAGAGCCCAAGCTTATGATGTCGTTCTAAATGGATACGAACTCGGCGGCGGATCGATCCGGATTCACGAGTCAGATCTCCAAAGCTCGATGTTCAAAGCTCTTGGTATCACCGAAGAAGAGGCGAATACGGAATTTGCTCATATCCTTGAGGCCTTTAAGTTTGGAGCTCCCCCACACGGAGGCATCGCTTTAGGACTCGACCGGGTCGTAATGCTCGCATGTCAGGAAGACTCAATTCGGGAGGTCATTGCTTTCCCAAAAAACAATAAGGGAGCTGAAATCATGACCTCGAGCCCGGGCACCGCAACACCGGTCGCTCTGCGTGACCTCCGAATCAAA
>DCQM01000177.1:11935-12111 GCA_002323895.1 Akkermansiaceae bacterium UBA1518 | reverse complement strand
AAGAACCCAAAGGGCTTCGATCGTGAGGCGCGCCGCGGCCAACTTGATAGTCTCGAGCAACTTAATGAATTGAACTACGATAAGTTTGCCGACCCAGAAATTCAGGCTCGGATTTCGCAATATGAGCTGGCTTTTCGTATGCAGTCCGAAGTACCCGGCCTCATGGATATTGAAGG
>DCQM01000177.1:0-11616 GCA_002323895.1 Akkermansiaceae bacterium UBA1518 | reverse complement strand
ATGGATATTGAAGGTGAGCCGGATCACGTCAAAGAGCTATATGGTCCTCAAACTGATAAGCCTGGGAGCTTTGCGCGGAATTGCCTTTTGGCTCGTCGAATGGCTGAAAAAGGCGTTCGGTATATTCAACTTTTCCACCGTGGCTGGGATCAGCATGGCGCTCTTCCGTCGAAAATCCGGCAGCAATGCGAGGACATCGATCAACCGGCTGCCGCTTTAATTAAAGACCTTGATCAGCGAGGGATGCTCGAAGACACCCTCGTCGTCTTCGGTGGTGAATTTGGCCGTACTATCTATTCTCAAGGCAAGCTCACCAAAGATAACCATGGCCGTGATCACCATGGTCGATGCTTCTCAATGTGGATGGCTGGGGCCGGAGTAAAACGCGGATTCGAATACGGTAAAACTGATGACCACAGCTACAACATCGTCGAAAACCCCGTTCACATTCGTGACATGAATGCCACGATTCTGCACCAGTTGGGCATCGATCACAATAAGCTCACCTTTAAGTATCAAGGGCTGGACCAACGCCTTACGGGAGTTGAAGAGGCGCACGTTGTTAAGGATATCTTGGCTTAGGAAGCTGAAAATAAGAACGGCTCAAACGACTCTTGGGTGTTGACCGGAGGTGCGAGGATCGCAAGTCTTGGACATGCGCATTCTCCTTTCGTTGATTTTACTTTTACCGGGTTTTGGCGCGGAGCGTCTGAATGTCATCCTATTCGTAACTGATGATCAGTCACCGGTAGCAGGCTGTTACGGTAATTCTGTGATTAAAACACCCCACTTAGATGCGCTGGCTAAGGAAGGAACCATGTTTACGCAGGCCTTTGCCACAACGGCTTCTTGTTCGGCGTCTCGTTCGGTGATTCTTTCGGGTCTACATAACCACTTTAATGGGCAATATGGCCACACTCATCACTTTCATAAGTTTGAGTCTTTTCCAGCAATGCGGGCCTTCGCGCTTCCCCAGCTGATGGCGCAGGCTGGTTATCGCACGGTGCAGATTGGTAAACTTCACGTGGCTCCCGAATCGGTTTTTCATTTTGATCAGTACCTGAAGGGAAATCCCCGGAACGCGGTCCAAATGGCGGAAGTTTGTAAGCCAGTTTTTGAAGACCAAAGTGAGAAGCCGTTCTTTTTGTATTTCGCGACCTCGGATCCACACCGCGGCGGAGGCCAAGACAAGACGTTCCCGGGAAAGCATAAGCCGGATCGGTTTGGAAATCTTCCCAAAAAGAAGGCTTACCCAGGGGTGGAAGAGGTGTTCTATGATCCGGAAAAAGTGATTGTGCCTGGATTCCTTCCCGACACTTCGGAGTCGCGTGCTGAAATTGCTAATTATTACCAATCGTGTTCACGAATCGATCAAGGGCTGGGGCGTCTGGTGGAACTCCTCAAGAAGAATGGCAAGTGGGAAAATACCGTCATCATCTACACGGCAGATCATGGGATGGCATTTCCGGGGGCAAAAACGACGGTCTATGAAGCGGGGCTACGAGTGCCTTTTGTGGTTCGTCATCCTAGAGTGGTAAGAAAGGGGAGAACCAATGAGGCGATGTTGTCGCACACGGACCTTACCCCGACAATATTGGATCTCGCAGGTGCTTTAAATCAGAAAAAAACGGCTCCGAGCAAACCACTTCCTTTTGATAAAGTTGGGGTTGGCGAAAATTCCGGCAAGCGGCCTGTTAAATATCACGGCCGCTCTTGGTTGCCAATTCTTGAGGAGACAAAGCCGGAGGGTTGGGATGAGATTTCGGCGTCACACACTTTTCATGAAATTCAAATGTATTATCCGATGCGTGTGATTCGTGATCGTAAATATAAATTGATTTGGAACATCGCACATCGTCAGCCTTATCCTTTTGCATCGGACCTTTGGGTGGCTGCCACATGGCAGGCCCAGTGGTCGAAAGGCAAGGGCGCTGACTATGGTGGCCGAACCGTGGACTCTTATATTAATCGCCCTGAGTTTGAGTTTTTCGATATCGTGTCCGATCCCAATGAAAGCCGTAATCTGGCGAATGATCCAGTTCATGCGGATGCTTTGGCAAGTTACAAAGAACGCCTTAAAACCGAGCAGAAACGGACGGGTGATCCTTGGATAATGAAGTGGGAATACGAATAAGAATCGGGAGCGACTAAGTAATATTCGCTTCGGGAATTATGAATTTTATTCATAATTCGTATGCATAAGTTTATTAAAAGGACATCTTAATTTGTTTGTGGGTTCGACGATAGCTTTTTAGCGTCTTCATCCGAAGCTTGGCGGCGCAAAATCAAATTGCGAGATTCTAAGAGAGTTGGCACAGAAAACGCTCAGTCTCTTCGGAGCCTAACAAGTTGATTGCTCAATGCCGTTGAAGGGCTTCGTTAAACCAAAAAAGTGAAACTAATGAAAAGACATACTCAAGCAACCTTTGGAATCCTCGGCTTAGCACTCGTTGCTGGTGCCTCTCAAGCATCTGCAGATGTTGAGTCCCTAATCGGGAGTGAAGTTTCCGGAGAAATTTCCGCCGGCTGGGACAGCCGTTACTTCTACCGTGGCCTTTGGTTCGGTGATGAAACTACCTGGACCAACGCCTCGGTCTCTAAAGAGCTTGCCTCAAATTTAACCGGTAGCGTGAACTTGTTCTACACCGATGTCGTAGATGACGCTCTCTCTTATTCTGAGGGCAATATTGGAGCAGCTCTTTCCTATGATCTGGGATGCGGCACCTTGGATCTTGGGTTTGTTCACTTCCGTTTCTATGATGGATTTGCAGGAACTGCTCGCGGTGGGGTTCGTGGGACTGGCATTGCTGGTAACGACGAAGCCAACGAGCTTAATCTGACCTACTCGCAAGACATCCTTGGGGGCTTTTCAGGTCACGTCACTGTTGCTCGTGATCTCACGATCGATGGAACCTATGGTGAGCTTGGAGTCAGCAAAAGCTGGGAACTTAGCGAAAATGTAGGACTCGATTTCTCTCTCACAGCTGGATACAGCTTAGATAGCTACTACACCTTCGCTGGTGACGAGTCTGATGATTGGACCCACACACAGATTAGCTTGGCACTTCCAATAACCTTGAGTGAGACCGCAAGTTTGACTCCTTACATTTCAGCAAACGTTTCCAAGGATGCTCGCGACACCACCAATACAGGTGCTGATCGTGGCGACACTGAGGTCTACTACGGAGCTTCTCTTGCAATTAGCTTCTAGGATTTAGGAATTTAGGATTTTAATCCTGAGCTCAATAACAATACCGCATCTTGCCTCTGGGCAGGGTGCGGTTTTTTTACTCCGGATAGCTGGCCTCGTTAAAGCCTTGGTGAGTTTTGATGTTACGTTTTCCTGCCTTGAGTTCTAGTCCACGGCGTTTGAGGAACTCACGTGAGATCATTTGGGCCTTTTGGCGATCCTTCAGATCGTAGTCCCAAAACTCCTGAACTACTTTTTCCGCAGCTGGGTAATGTGATCCGTCATCGCCAACCCGTTTTCTGGTCTCGGCGAGCTGTTTCTTGAGATCAGCGACAAGTTCGGCGTGATTAGGATCATCGTAAAGGTTGATTGTTTCGTGCGGGTCTGTGGCTAGGTCATAGAGCTCCCAGCCGGGAGGAGTTTGATAGCCCCCATCGTAGTTGCACCCATAAAAGTAGATTAGCTTATGCGTCTTGGTGCGAATCCCAACGTGCGCTGGGTTATCGTGGTGAACCATGTGCATCCAATAGCGATAGTAAGCGGTTTGCTTCCAACCCTTTGGTTCCTTTCCAGTTTCAAGGTGCTTTTTGAACGATTTCCCCTGCATTGAAGATGGAATTTCGAGACCTGCCATGTCGAGCATGGTGGGTCCAAAGTCGACATTCTCGACGCAACTATCAATCACGGTGCCAGGCTTGACCGACTTAGGGTAGCGAACAAGGAGGGGCATTCGCTGGGATTCCTCATACATCCAGCGCTTATCTTGGAAATCGTGCTCACCAAGCATGAACCCTTGGTCTCCGGTATAGATGATGATGGTGTTGTCCATTTGGCCGGATTGTTCAAGGTGCTTGAAAAGGCGAGCAAGATTATCATCGATACCTCTGACACAGCGGAGGAACTTTTTAAGATAGGCGTTGTAAGCAAGGCGGGTATTTTCCTCTGCGGTGTAATTTCTCGGGTCGAAATTTTTGGGGAATTCTGCGGGGAAGCGGGGAGGAAGATCGACAAGGTAGTTGCGCCTTGGATTACGCGCACCGTTCGAAGTGCCAATGTGCGGAATGAGTTCATCGCGATGTCCTCGGGTGGCGATCGAGCCCCATTTTGGGTGGCGCTTCCAGAGGGTTTTCGGCTCGGGGACCTTAACGTTTTTCAAAAATCCTTCATAGCGTGGTGCGTTTTCAAAGTAATCGTGCGGAGCTTTGTAGTGGTGCATCAGGAAGAAAGGCTTCTCCTGATCCCATCCTTCTTTTAACCAGTCGAGAGTGAGATTTGTAATGACATCGGTAGAGTGCTCGCCCTCAAACTTGATGGTGTTTTTCTTCCATGCCTTATCTCCACGAATACGGAACTCAGGGTTGAAGTAAGATCCCTGTCCGGCCAAGACCGAATAGTAATCGAAATCTGCAGGCTCGTCCTTGAGATGCCATTTGCCAATCATGGCGGTGTGGTATCCCGCTTTGCCAAACTCAATGGCTAGGGTTTGCTTGCCCGGAGGGACGCGACCGGCGAGGTCGAATGCGTTGTTATTATGATTATATTGTCCGGTAAGAACGCAGGCGCGTGAGGGAGAACAGATGGCATTGGTGCAAAAGGCATTTTTAAAAAGGGCCCCTTCTTTGGCGAGCCGGTCGATGGTGGGAGTTGGAGCGATTTCGGCGAGGCGACTCCCGTAAGCTGATATTCCATGGGCCGCGTGATCGTCCGACATAATGAAGAGAATGTTGGGACGAGAGTCGTGGCTGCCGTGATGATCGGCCAGAGCAAGGGCAGGCAAGAGGGTGAGGAGCGCGAAAAATTTAGAGGTCATTTTTTGGTAGGTGTAAGGGAACATTCTGCTGGAGCAACGAGAAAAGCATATTGAGTAGGAGTGAGGAGTCGCTATTCTTGCGAGTGTGAAGAGAGTGCTGATGGTTTTCGGGTTGGTTACAGGGATGGTCTCCGGTGAGGTGGAGGTAGCAGGCCTACAGGTGACCGCAAAAGGGTATGTCCCGGAAGGCCAAAATGAATTTAACTCATTGAGAGCTTTTAATAGGCAGCTCGGAACTTACGGTTTTAAAAAAGGGTAAAAAATTGGTCGTGGGAGAAGATGCTTTTGAGGTCAATAGCTTGAGAAAACCCGATTGGGGAGACAACCCCATACAGGTTGAGCTTAAGAGTTTGGTGAGCTACAAGGATTTTAAAGGCCTCCACTTTTACGATTCGAAGGGTAACAAGATTGAATCCGAGCGCTTAAGGAATGGTTCCATGGGGATTTTTGGGAAGCGAACCTACACCGTGAGTTTCAAACTCAAAAAGAAGGTCGATAAGATTGTCCTCGCTGTGGATGAATGGAGCGATCTGGAGGTCGTTAAAGTTCCCTTTGATTTTACGATTGGAGCGGTTCTCTAAATTCTTGGGATTGCAGGATTGAAAAACGATCAGGGCACCCTAAGAGTTAAGATATGACGAAGATCGTTCTCTCGGGTTTTTTGGGTATGTTGCTTGTAGCGTTTGTCAGCGCGCGAACGTGGACCGATAAAAAGGGTCGCAAGATTGAGGCTGAGTATCTCTCACAGACCAAGGATACGGTTCTTTTGAAGCTTAAAAACGGGAAGGAAGTCAGTGTGCCGTTTTCAAATCTCAGTCGGGCCGATTTGAACTTTCTGATCGAGGCCGAAATTGCGGCTGCGAAAAAAGGAAATGATAAGGAGGCTGGGGATGGGGAGATGGAGAAAAAAGAAAGTGACGGGAAAAAGGATAGAGGAATCGTTATTGAGGTCGCTGACCCAGCGTGGGAGCGTCCAGTTCTCAGAGAGGCTGTTTTGAAAGCTCCGATTGAGGTTCAGGAGGAGAAAAGAGGAGAGTTTCTTTATTTCTCATCAACAAACTTTCGAATTGTTGCAGATGGCCGTATGAGCTCGAAGGCGGTTCTCGCGATACTTGAAGTGTGCGAGCTTACAAAAACTTACTGCGAGTCTCTTCCATTTGGGTTGAGTAATCGATTCAAACCAGTCGATGGGAAATACGAGATCCGCTCGGTGGGTGAGAAAGACGAATGGGTTAAAATGGGAAGGCTGGAGGGGAGTAGAAGCTCCTTTAATCCAAATAACGGACAACTTGAAATTTGCCTTGAGCTTTTCGGTCTCAGCTCGGCTGGACGTGGTGGTGAAATAGCGACACGCAATTTGGCAGGCCAGATGATCTTACACGTGAGCCGGTGTATGTTGCCTGAAGTTTACGAGCGTAATTTCATGGATTGGTTTACCGAGGGCTTTCCTAATATGATGAACATGGCGGTTTATGAGAAAGGCAAACTTGATTTTACCAATGTGGCGGAGGAGACCAAAGATCTCTTGATGGGCAAGGGGAGTGGACGGACGCCAATTTTCAAGAAGAAGGTAGAGATGCCCAAAATATCGGACTTGATTACACAATCGGTGGGTGGAATTGCGGCGGAAGAGGGGCGTCGCCAGTTTCTTGCACAGAGTGTTCTTGTCATGACCTATCTCACCTACCTTGAAGATGGTGGAAAAGCGACCGGCCTCAGGCAAGGCTTACGATATGCGCACGATTTCCAGAAAAATCAGCCAAAGACCATCACCTATAAAGATCAGGAAGATTTAAAGCGGCAAAAAGCCGAGCTGAAGAGGCTCCAAGAGGAAATGGATGACACCGCGATCGCGATGATGTTCCGCAAGCGTCCTTGGGATGAAGCCGAGGCGGATATCGCGAAGCTTTGGAAGGAGAAAGGCCTTGAGCTGATTTTTCCGGGAGCAAAGAACGAGTAGTTTTACCTGGGAGAGGCGTTCCTGCTAAAAGAGGAAAGAAAAAGGCCCGACTTGTGAAAGCCGGACCTTTAAAGATTCGATTTGGGAACAGGTTTTACCCCTGAAGTTCCTCGACGATTTCAGGATCATTCATGAGCTTCGAGCGCTCACCGTTCACAGCTTCCCATTGTTTTTTAATCCGTTGACTAAAGTCGTCATTGTCTTCGTCATCTTCGCGTCCCTCCGAGAATGTCGTGAGCACTTTCATCGTCGCATCGTTAAAGTCTCTAAGGCGTGAGTCTAGTTTCTTGGATACTGCTTCAAGTTCGTTGAGGGAGTCTTTGGCGGCATCGCGGTCTGAAGAATTGATACTCCCTTTACCACTCCAGCCCATCATTTGAATCTTGCGAGCGATTCCCGAGATGTTGGTGTTGATTTGGTGAAATGAACCGCCGAGAGACAGGAGTTTCTTTTCTTCACCTTTCGCAACACTGAGAAGGATTTGGGCCGACTGATGATTGGGCATTTTTTTAACCACGTCTTCGAGGAGGGCGATCACGGCGGGGCTTGTTAAAGATTCTTCGCCCTTAGCCTCAATAAGATCGGCAACCTTATTGAAGTCGTCGATGGTGGATTGCACTTCCTCTGGTTTGTCCTTGGAAGCAACCATAAGGGCCTCTTCAAGGGTCTTAAAGCTGAAGACCTGGATAGCCATGAGCTTTTTGATTCCGTCGAGCACAACGATGTCGGAAACACCTTTGATATTTTCGTGAGGGACTCCCACGAGATTGCAGCCTTTGTTGGTGGCGCCGCGGATTTTGCCGGCAACTCCGCCGATGCGGGTGACCTTGCCATCGGCAGTGATCGCACCGGTGCAGGCAAACTTATCGTCAATCTCTCGGCCGGTGAAGAGAGAGTCGACAATGATAGACATCGCGGTTCCAGCGGAAGGGCCGTCTAGCAAGGTGTCTTTGTCTTCGAAGGTGATGGTAACACGGTAGCCTGATGGGATCCGGCCGTCCTCTTCGTGGCGAACCCGCATGAGCTTCATGATCTCCTCAAGGGAGTTACCGGTCATATTTCCGACCTTTTGATCAATATGGAATTCGACTCCGTCGATTTCTTTCTCGCGGAGCGCAGTCGCGCTCAGTGATGCGGCTGCGCCGGCATGGCGGCCATTGGCAAGGGTGCGGACGGAGAGGCCGTAAACGGTGCGTTGGTTCGTCGCGAATTTCTCAGCGTCTCCGCCAGGGATTGTTTCGCGGCGCTCCTCAAAAACGTTGTTACTTTGGCGATCCCACGGATTGTTGGAGACCGGACTTTTCATCATGTCTTTCCAGTCAGCCTTTCCGGTCTTTCCCTGATAGTCTTCCAGTTTTTCTTGGTATTTCCCCTCAGGTTCGAATCGCAGAGCAAGGTCGATACAGTAGGAGGCGCAGGCGAGATTGTCCTTGTTTTCGTCCTTGCGCATTAGGGCACGAATACCTCGGTAGAGTTTGCTGTAGATATCAGATTTCGCGGCATCTTGCTTCACGGTCCGGCTACGCTGCTTTAAGTCGTCGTGGACGTCTTTGAAGTTTTCTGACTCTGGTTCAAGCCGTCCTGCAATTGCGAGCGAATTAGAGCGGAGTTCGAAGTTCACCTCATTTTCTTTTTCATCAAAATCACGAGCAACCGAGAGAAGTCCTGCGAAAAGCGAGGTTTTTCCGATTTCGGTAATTGCGAGTTTTTTAACCTTAAAAAGTTCTTTCTCCATGTTTGGAGGGCGATAGTTTTCGGCTAAGATCACCCCGGTGAGGAGGAAGAAGAAAGAGGCGAGGCGGATTTTCATTACTGTCAGAATTGTAGGAGAGGAGGCAACTTATTCAATAGCCAAAGCGGATCAGGGTGGCGGGCCTATTTATCTTTTTGAGGAATCGGCTGAAAAATCTCCCTTAGTCTGGCACGAAAATTCTCCAGCTTTTTCTGGAATTTGATCATGTCTTGTGCCCGGGTCTCTTCCTCATTTTCTAGAATAGCGGATGCGCTGCGTCCCACGGAATTAAGTTCTTTAATGAGATCTAGGGCACCATCGAGAATTTCGACATCTCTCCGTTGTAGGCGTTTTTCAAGAGGGGTAATGCGGTCACGAGTTTTTTTGTAGACGTCTTTGACGGCGAGCTCTGTGGTCTGGTCAATCTTATATTCGAATTGAGCGAGGGGTTCGAGAAGACGGTTCAGCTCCTGAGCAAATAGAAAGCGGCTGAAATAAGCCGGGCGCCGGACTGACTGCCGGGCTAGCATCACAGCCGAAATATGATTGGGGGCAAGTTGACTGGCCTTGATGAGTCGGTTTTTGATCGTGGACAAGCTGAGGAAGGTTCCGAGATTCGTGACTTGCATGGCCTTGTCACGGACTTCGAGGTAGCTTTTAGTCGCGTTCAGCAGGTCTTTTGGTGATTTGCCGTCCTCGTAAAAGAGCTCGCGGGCCAACTCGAAATTGGAGGCCTCAAGAACCTCGTATTTGGTGAAAAATGAAGCTTTATCGAGCACGAGCATCCCTGTCATTTCTTCGATCAGGCCTTTTCCAACGATCAGGCGGGTTCCGGTTGGCAGGCTGAGTTCTTCAAGCCGTTGAAGCAGCTCCCAAGCGTAATGAGGTTTTTCAAGGTTTCCGTTCGCTTGGAGTCTGGCAAAGAGAATGGTATTTCTTCTCAGAGGGCGTCCGGAAACCGCTGCATCAAGCATCATGGCAATATTGGCGGCAATATTTTCTCTGTTTTTGGCAAGATACTGGCGCTTGTTAGTGTTGATGTTGAAGTTGTAGCCGTTGGGGAGGGCTTTGGTGTTTTTGCGAAAAAAGCTCAGTAAGGATGCGTGAAGTGGGTCGACATCAAAAGCGGTTGGGGGTTGGAATTTTAAGGCCCCATGTTGATCTCCTGAATCGGGTGCCTGTTCGTTATCAGGATCCGAAGTGGGTGCTTCCGTAAGGATGAGGCTGGTCGTGACCAATCCGGGTTTTGACGCCGCTCCATCATCGATCCCGTTTGAAAACATAAGGGTTTCGGCCAAGATCGCCTTCACTTTATAGTTTGAAGTGGTGCGGTTCTGAGCTGGTTTGATTTTGGGTTCGTGGTTTGGGGCGAGTTGTTTTTGTGGATCAAATTTTGAAATTTCAGCAATGACGCCGCTCCAGCGTTTCTCGGTATTTAGGGCATCGTGGTTTTTTAGGACAGGATGGTCGCTGGTGATTGGTGCGATTACGTCGAGAAGAAGTTGTCCAAGAAGGTGCCCGTCGGCTTCCTTTGGGAGCTGGCTAAGCCAATCGGCAGTTTCGATGACGGTCTTGCGGGCAGATTTGACAAAAAAGGCCTCTGGGAGGCGCCGTTCGCCGCCCTTGAGATAAGAGGTCTCGATCGAGCGTGCCCGTTCGTGTCCCGGGAGAAGTCTTTGGCTTAAAGTGAGAAGCTGGGCGCGATGCCGGACCTTGACGGCTGACTTGGGCATCGGGCCGTCGGCTAAGATCGCCAGATAATCGGCGAGGTCGCGGATGGCATCAACATCCATGGGGATGAGGTCGCGACGAAGAAGGGGGATGGAATCGTCCGCAGGAATGTATCTGACTCCGGCGTTCGCAAAAGACGCTAGGATCAAGAGAGCGGCAGAAAAAACGAGTCGCGTCACCCTAGGAGGTTAACCTGACGGTGTTTTGTTGCAAAGCTCTATGGTTGCACGGACCAAGCCAGAATTTTTTAAGGGAAAAGATCAAAAACGAAGCAAAAGAGGGTGGAAAAGAGAATGCGCGGAGTTGACCCGGGGAAACTCCGACCTAACATCCACCTTATGGCAAACGCGATTGATGATGCGAAGGAAGCTCTAACGAGTATGCTTGGAAAGCTTGGCTTTGAGTTCGAAGTAGAAGTTTCTGGAGACCCTGGAAATGAGGTTCTTAATATAGTGTCGGAGAATTCCGCGCTTTTGATTGGTAAAAATGGGGATCGCTTGGATGACATTCAGTATCTTGTGAATCGGATCACTCGGAATGCCCATCCGGATGCTCCACGGTATCGTATTGATTGTGACGGTTATCGCGCTCAACAAGAGCAGCGGGTTGCCGACAAAGCACTCCATCTTGCAGACAAGGTCCGTGAAACGGGCCGGGAACTTTGGATGAATCCTATGAATTCCTATCATCGTCGTCTTGTGCATAATGCTCTCGCGGATGACCCAGAAATCGAGACTGTTTCTGAGGACAGTAGTTCACGAAATAAGAAAATCCTCATCCGCTTGAAGTAAGCACCGGCTGATGGAGACTCATCGCCTCGTCCGCCCAAAAGACCTGAACCAATACGGGCATCTTTTTGGCGGTAGGCTCCTCGCTTGGGTGGATGAAGATTCATGGATCGCGGCGAGCCTAGAATTCCCTGGGTCGCGGTTTGTGACCATGGCGATGGATGAAGTCGTTTTTCGCCACAGTGTCAAAGAGGGGACGATTCTAACGATCAAGTCGGAGTCGGTGAAGCTTGGTCGGACTTCGGTAACTTACGAAGTCAGGGTGCTTGATGAGCAGGCGCAAGATGATAACCCGATTTTCACCACTCGTGTGACCTTCGTTAAGGTTGACGAGTCAGGAAGGAAAGCTCCCATTATAAAATGAACTTTGGTATGCAAGAACTCCTCGTCATTTCCATGGCAAAT
>DCQM01000060.1:3321-5177 GCA_002323895.1 Akkermansiaceae bacterium UBA1518 | reverse complement strand
AGGTCTTCACTTGCAAGAACTGAATAGGTCTGTCCCTCGCGAGAGTTCCATGTAATTGTCACCGAGACACTTCCATTCACAATTTCTCTTGTAACCGAGTTAATGACGATCCCAGAGTTTCCTCCTGCGCTGCCATCGACGATCAGTTTGAGGTTATCGATCGAAAAATTCATGGACGCACCACCGGTGCGGCCCTCAAGTTGGACTCGGAAGTCCTCAAGAGTCATGCCCTCAATTTCGAAGTCAGTGTAGACCTCTTCAGCGGCTCCCTGTCGATCTGGGGCGTCGTAAAGAGTCACATCAACAAGCGCAGTTTTCGTAATTGGGTCTCTGTCAACGTCAATGCCAACAGAAGCCCATTTATCGTTCGTCAAAGTGTAGGGATTTCTGCCACTTACATCAATTCCGTTCCATGTAATCGAAGCTTCAGTGGATTGGAAGGTCTTAAAGCCAACGCCGAAGGAATTATCGAGCAATGCATTTTCTTCCTCAGAAAGAACCTTAACAGCACCAGATTCACCATGGACTTCGGTGTCTAGGAAGTTGATTCCAAAACCATCAGCCTCCATCTCAGTAGAAAGATAGTCCATTTGGAAGGAGAATGTCTCCCAACCGGTGTAGTCTTCGCTTGATTCAAATGAGATATAGTTTCCAGCGCTACCGACCTTTTCGAGAAGTTGGTAGAAGTTTCCATCGGAATCTCCTTCTGCTATTCGAAGTCCCGCTATCGGAGCGTTGCGGAATGCTTCTTCAGCAAACTTTTCACCTTTAAAATCGAAATTTGCTATGAATCCGTCTCCTGGAGTAATCTGTGTGCCAGAGGTGGGATCACTACCGGCTGATATCTCGATTGCGTCTTTGAAACCATCACCATCAGAGTCATTATTGTTAGGATCTGTCCCAGGCTGGTCAGCGTCCACGAAATCAAGCAACGGATTCTCTACACCATCGAGGATGCCATCGTCATCAGTGTCGGGATTAAGAGGGCTTGTCCCTGTCTTGGAAAGACTTACGAAGGTTCCGCCACCATCCTCAACGCCATCTTTGTAGCCGTCATTATCAGTGTCTGGATTAATTGGGCTTGTGAAAGCTTCGAACTCCTCAAGGTTTGTTAATCCGTCGCTATCTGGATCGCCGTCAGGACCATTGTTTGGATCGACGGATCCATCATCATCAGTAGCGAGATTAAATTCCGTTTCCCAAGGATCGGGGAGGCCGTCGTTATCAAGATCGTCTTGGCTGATGGTAAAGACACCGAAGCTGGCACCAGAAACAGGATCGGTATCAAAGGTAGCTTGGCCATTAACGCTTGCGTAGCCAATTCCCTGGAAGTCGGTATCGAAGGTAGAAGTCCCGTTAAAGAAACCGAAACCGATGCCGTCAGCGGATTGAGCTCCACCACCTTTTTCGTCAAGCTCGACGGTAACATCGAACCAGCCACCTCCCACACCATCGGAGAAGTCGTAGTTGCCAAAGGTCCGGGTATTCCAGCTGCTGGCAGAATCCGCATCGGTATGAGTTGGGCCAGCATCACCGCGAGAGGCAAGATCTGTATTGCTCAGGATCGGAGTGACACTTACTTGGACGCTATCGTCAAAATTCTCCGTGAAACCGAAGACTCCATCAGCGTCATACATTTGGAACCGAAGCGCCCAGTCGAAGTCGTCACCCGTTAAGTCTAGGGAAGCCGAACCTTCGGCATCGACATTGATTGAGCTATAAACACCGGTCTGGCCATCGTCCATGACCCCGTCTCCGTCGTTATCGATGTTACTAGCAGGTTCTCCATCAATGGCAAAGCCAACGGTACCGTTAGTGCGGAGTCCGATGAGCTTGCCTTCATTCCAGATACAGAC
>DCQM01000060.1:0-2927 GCA_002323895.1 Akkermansiaceae bacterium UBA1518 | reverse complement strand
ATTTTCATAAAAAGTAGAATGCGGGGCGCCCAGCTTAAAGAAACTAGGTCGGGTAGCAATAACTTTTGGCGTGGGCGGCTTTAAAACCCCCTTTTAGATCGAAATGGAGGGGGGAAAGGATGGTTCTTACTCTCAAACAGGACAGAACTTTTCCATCTCGCGAAGCATCGTCGGTATCGCCGCGTCCATCGACTTATATCGCGCGACATCATCCGGCATCGTCTCAAGTTTTTCCCTTAATGTTTTCCAAACTTCCATGTTCTCTGCGAGTTCTTTCAAGGGGGTTGTTTCAATTCGGATCCCCATGAGAACACCCCCAGAAAGACCAGTGAAGAGCTGATGCTCAATACGCAAATAGACTTCGTCTAAACTCAACGTTTCATCCAGACGCTTGCGATTCAGATCCGGATGATAATCAAGAGCATCACTTCGAGTGAAACTCCAATTCTCTCGACAATATGATTTGCCTGGCTCCAGTTTTTCCAAAAACCGCTTGATCATTTCTCCAATCTGCGGATTCAACCGCGGCACGACTCCATGTACTTGATCAAGCGTCTTCCCGATAGCATGTCGTAGATCCCACGAAGACGGAAAACACACTGACCCGGCAGCCACTTGGCTTGTTTGGCGATCCATGAAGAGTAAATCAGCCTCCCATTGCTCTGAGAGTAATTTAAGATTGCGTGGTTCCTTTGAAACTACCTGCTCCCATTCCAGAGCTAGATCCCATGCCTCTTCCACTAGATTTTCTCCTTCTTCAGTACAAGCCGAATAGCGCTCAAAGCTCTCTTCTAATTGACGACTTCGTTTCAGTAAAAGCTCACCGCTTTCATCCTGCCGGGCGAAAAAAGACTTAGCATCTCCCTTACGCATCCGAAAGGCCCACTCAAATCCTCCCGGCGAAAAAAGCCGCCTCCAAAAAGGATTTTCTGATTCTTCACTGGGTGAATTCAAGAGCGCTATCGTGCCCTAGGTTAGGGCACGGGAAAGTCTAAATTTGTGCAACTCAAAACAGAAAGTTACAATATTTATTGATATTACGACTATTTGTCGTATTTTAACGACAAATAGTCGTAATTACCTCCTCAAAACACGTATATGATCGCTAATGCAGAACTCGCTATCTTGGACCTACTCTGGGAACACGGCCACCTTACCGCTCGTGAAATTCGTGAACAACTTTACCCGAATGCTCAAAAGCCTCAGCACGGGACCGTTCAACGCCTTCTCCAACGTCTCGAGAAAAAAGGATATCTATCTCGCGATCGTTCCCACTCTATTCACTTTTTCGCAGCCACAATGACCCGACAGGACTACGCCGGTCATGAACTGGAGTCCCTTGCCGACACCCTTACCGCGGGTTCTTTTACCCCTCTCATCACCCACCTCGTCGAAAATAAAAGGATCTCAACTGACGAAATTAACAAACTGCGAGCTCTCCTCGACGAACACTCTGACCAGTAAAACACCGTGCTCAACTTCCTCGTCCAGACCGGCATCACGAACGCTGCCATCGTTATTCCATTTGCCATTCTTGCTCTACTCATCGGCTCAAAAAACAAGCATCCTCATATTAGCCATCTTCTTTGGCTTCTCGTCCTGATCAAACTGATCACTCCGCCCTTATTCCATCTCATCATTCCAGGCACCTCTTCTTCCATCGTCGCCGCCCTTCCACTTGACCCAAATATCGCAAGCTCCACAGCCGTCTCACTTGACCCAGCAGGCAATGATCTCAATCAAAAAAATCTATCCCTAAAAACTCTACTCACTGGACTGTGGTTAAGCGGCACCATCGTTCTCCTCATCTTCACCCTTACAAAGGCCTTCTTTTTTCACCGCAAACTCCTTGCTTCCTGCCAACTTGCTCCAGCAGAAGTTCAAAACAAAGCTCGGCAACTCGCGTCCGCGCTCAAGCTCAAAAAACTCCCCACGATTCACACCACTTCCGCTTCTCTCACTCCTCTTGTTTGGTGGCTTGGAGGGCGTATTCACCTCGTTCTCCCTCAAAGTATCCTTCAAAAAATGCCTCCTCATGAGTGGCAGTGGGGCCTCGCACACGAACTTGCTCACATTAAACGCCGCGACCATTTAGTCCGCTGGATCGAGTGGGCTTCCGGACTCGCCTTCTGGTGGAATCCTTTGATGTGGCTCGCCCGAAAAAAACTGCGTGCTGCCGAAGAAATCTGCACAGATTCGCTTGTCCTCAATACCTTTCAAACTAATGCGCGCTCCTACGCCCAATCGATTCTCAACACTCTCGAAACTCTTGCTCCTCCGGCTTTCCGTCCACCGGCCATGGCAAGCAAAATAAACAGTGGCGGAAACCTAGAAAAACGAATGAAACATATCCTAACCCAAACCCCATCCCGCAAGCCCCGCATTCTTCAGATATGCGTCCTGCTTGCCTCAACCGCTTTCCTTCCTCTCGGCATTGCTCGGGCACAGGAGAAAAAGCCAAAGAAAAAAACGAACCTTGAGCAAGTGAGCAAAGAGCGTCAAAGGGCGGTCTTCCAAAAAATTCGAGAGGCTGTCGCTGCCGGGGATCTCACGAGAGAAGAAGCCGCCAAAAAAATGGAGGCCATCAAAAAAGGTGCCCAACGCGATCACGGGCCACGGGCCAAATACGCGGAAGCTGAGGCCAAAATGAAAGCTGCTGTTGCAGCTGGAAAAATGACCCGGGACCAGGCCACAGAACGGCTCGCCCGACTCGCCAAAAAACTCAAAGCAGCATCCGGAAACGAGGCTGCTAAAGACAAAATGCGCGCCGTCGCTGAAGAAATTGAGGAAGCCCGGAAAGCCGGAAAAATTACCGATGAGGAAGCCCGAGAAAAACAAGAGGCCCTCCGGCGCCGTGTTGCAAGCTCCGGAAAAGCCACCGACCAACGCATGCGCCGGAAAAAATATGCTGATGCCGAAAACAAGCT
>DCQM01000105.1 GCA_002323895.1 Akkermansiaceae bacterium UBA1518 | reverse complement strand
AATCCAACCAAGGTAAAATAATCGCCATTTCTTCAAGAACTTAAGCTCAAAACCGGGTCTTCGTTTAAGATCCATTCAGACATTAATGAAGTCGATGTTCTCAGTCACCCCATATTGCTTAAAGGATAATAACTAACTTCACACAATATATGTAATGCAGAATCAATGAATCAACTTTAACCAGCAAGGCTCTTTGACTCAGCCCCCCACCAAACAACAAGGAGTCAACTAGCTATAATCACGGCATTTGCAGCCGCGTAATCCTTGGAGTGCGTCAAACTGACCATAACTTGACCAGCCTTAACCTCCTTAGCCTTAAGCGCAGCTGCACCACTCAACTGGACTTCGGGCTCACCGCTCGACTTCTTTATGATTTCCATATCAAGCCAACTGACATCCTTACCGATTCCTGTCCCAAAAGCCTTAGAGATCGCTTCTTTCGCTGCGAATCTCGCCGCATAATGCATCTCTGGCATCTTTTGCCGCTCGCAATAATCCCGCTCTCTCTCAGTGAATATCCGCGCAAGGAACTTCACCCCAAACTCATCCATCGACGAGCGAATGCGGGAAACCTCCACAACATCAATGCCGATTCCAACTAAACTCATGCTATTAAGCTGTCGGGTATCCCTTCATTGCGGCCTTCATCTCTATCACCGCGGATCTAATCCCGACAAAAAGACCCCGGGAAATCAAGGTGTGACCAACATTAAACTCTTTTAAGTTTTTTACAGAAAAAAGATCCTTAACGTTTTCCAAATGAATACCGTGGCCTGCATTAATTTGCAATCCCAATGAGTTCCCTAGCTCTGCACCAGATTGCAATCGTTTAATTTCGGATTCGTGTTCATTGCCAGTGGTTAAGGCAAATGTTCCAGTGTGTAATTCTATCATTTCTGCTCCAACGTCTGCTGCCGCCTTAATCTGAGCCCTCTCTGAATCAATGAACAAACTTACTCGAATTCCCAGACTCTGGAGTTTACCGACAGTTTGGCGCAAAGACTCCTGATTTCCGACTACATCAAGTCCCCCCTCAGTGGTAACCTCCTCACGTTTCTCGGGAACCAAGCAAGCAAAGTCCGGTTTCAACTCGCAAGCAAAAGCCACCATCTCTGCAGTATTTGCCAATTCAAGATTTAAGGGTAAATCGATTTCCCGTCGAATCAATCGCGCATCGTCATCTTGCATGTGACGACGATCCTCACGTACGTGAACGGTGATTGAATCAGCTCCTCCAGCTTTCGCCTCAAGTGCCGCCTCCAAAATCGAGGGCTCGAGGATTGGAGCATCTGGATTCATGGCGTATCGCGCCTGCCGAAGCGTGGCGACGTGATCGATATTTACCCCGAGAAGAAGCGACATTTTCTTAGGAAGTTAATGCTTAAAATGCCTATACCCGGTAAATACCATAGCAATACCGGCGGCATCAGCCGCTGCGATTACTTCCTCATCCCGTATTGACCCCCCGGGCTGAATACAAGCAGTAGCACCAGCCTTGATCGCCGCGTCTAGGCCATCAGCAAAGGGGAAAAGAGCGTCAGAAGCAATGATGCTACCCTTCAAAGAGAGTCCAGCTTCTTCAGCCTTCCAAACGGCAATCCGAGAAGAATCAACACGACTCATTTGACCAGCACCGATCCCAAGAGTGCGATCTCCTGAACTAAACACAATCGCATTAGACTTCACATGCTTAACAACACGCCAACCAAATCTCATCGCGGTCATCTCTGCCTCAGTTGGTGGACGTTTCGTCACAACCTTGGCCTCTAGGTCCTCGAGCCCCATAACGGCGTGATCCTTATCCATCACCATTAAACCGCCAGGTGCAGGCCGAACAACGGGATCTCTCCGAAATTTTTCATAACCAGGCTCTACCTTCATAAGGCGCAAATTCTTCTTCTTCTGAAGGATTGCGCGTGCTTCAGGCTCATAATCAGGCGCTATAATAACGTCTGTAAAAATCTCTGAAATGACCCTTGCCAAATCTTCGTTGATCGGGCGATTACAGACGATCACCCCGCCAAATGGAGCTGAACGATCAGTTTCGAAAGCTTTCTGCCAAGCGACCCGAAGATCCTCATCTTGACCAACCCCACAAGGATTAGTGTGTTTGAGAATCCCGACAGTTGAACGTTTGTAGTCCAAAATAAGATCAGCTGCGGCTTCAATATCGAGAATGTTAGTGTAACTGAGCTCTTTCCCCTGCAATTGAGTAAAACATTCGTTGAAATCACCATAAAGTCGGGCTTTTTGGTGAGGGTTGTCGCCGTAACGAAGATCACTCACTAGCGGAAGGTTCACTGAAAAATTACAAGCAGTCCCTTGGTCACACTGGCCCAAATAGTTGGAGATGGCACCATCATAAGCCGAGGTTCGGCGAAAGACCTTGATCGCAAGCTCCTCTCGAAGCCGGAGAGTCGTATCGCCATCATACTCTTCCATTTCCTCTAAAACCCTTCGGTAGTCGGCAGGATCCGTTAGCACGGTAACCGCAGAATAATTCTTGGAAGCACTGCGTAACATCGAAGGCCCACCGATATCAATATTCTCAATCGCTTCACCTAACGACACATCCTCTTTGGCTATTGTTTGCTCAAACGGGTAGAGATTCACAACGACGAGATCGATGGTTGGGATGTCATTCTTTTTACCTTGTGCGACATGATCGTCCGAATCCCGCCTCTGGAGTAAACCGCCGTGGATTTTCGGGTGGAGAGTTTTGAGGCGCCCCTCGAAGAGCTCGGGGGCACCAGTGTATTCGGCAACATCAGTAACCGGCAGCCCACCCTCACGGAGAGCCTTGGCTGTTCCGCCCGTCGAAAGTAGCTCGATACCGAACCCCTCATGAAGGGCCTTAGCAAAATCAACCAATCCGGACTTATCGGAAACCGAGAGGAGTGCGCGTGCAATCGCCATAATTTTGAATGTGTTTAGAGTCGAATTAACCCCCACGAGGGCTAGGCTACCTCACCTCTCCGGGCAAGGGTAATATGGAGCCATAAATGTGAATAACAATTCAAACTCCCCTGTTATTGAGGTGAAATTTGCGTTCCCCTTTTCGATTTCAATTACTAAAATTTGCGTGAGCAATGGATGAAGCAGAGAGTATCGAGGAAATCATGCGTCGAGTCAGGCGGCTTGAAATCCGAGCGCGGCGTCTTGCCCAGGAAGTTTTCTCAGGAGACTATCACTCTTCATTTCGTGGACAGGGCCTTGATTTCGATGAATTCCGCGAATACCAGCCGGGCGATGAAATCCGCTTCATTGACTGGAATGTCACCGCCCGCATGGAAAGCCCTTTCATTCGAAAATTCCGTGAGGAACGAGAGCTTTCAGTGATCCTCGCCGTGGATATTTCCGGCTCAACCGAATATGGTAGCGATTATCTCAGCAAGCGCGAACGCGCTGCCGAAATCGCTGCGCTACTCGGGTTTAGCGCACGGTATAACGGCGATAAGGTCGGGCTTCTTCTTTTCGCGGAAGAGCCAGTCCTCTACCTACCTCCCGGAAAAGGAGGACGCTCCGTGCTCAGAGCAGTGAGGGAAATTTTGACGGCCACCCCCCCCAAACCAGGAACTTCAATCGCCGAAGCTTCGAAGTTCCTTCTCAGCACCCTCAAACGGAAGAGTTTAATCTTTTTTATTTCGGACTTTGTGGATTGGGGGTTCGAACGACCCTTGGGATCCCTTGCGCGTCAACATGATGTCATCGCCCTTCCCATTTTTGACCCTCTTGAGAAAAGGATTCCCGACGTAGGCAAAGTTTACCTACGCGATCCTGAAAGCGGCTATGAAGTATTAGTAAACACCTCAAATAGCAACACGCGTATGGGGCTCTCAAAACTTTCCAAAAGATATCGCGAGGGACTTGCTTCGTTCTTTAAGAAGCATGGGATTGATAGCGCTCAAATTTCTACCAAGGATGACTATATTGCCGATCTTCATAAACTCTTTCAGCGCCGAGTGCTTCGGAGACGATAATTATGGATTCCGATAATCCACCGACCCTTCAGCACGGTATTCCAGATCCCGAGACCTACCTGCCAGAGACTCCGGATTGGTTTCTGTGGTTCCTGATTTCCGGTGTAATCCTGACAATCCTAGCGATTTGGTGGCTAATTCGGCTCCTGTTCGCGGAACCTAAGAAAACAAAACCAACCTCAAACCTCGATTTTTTCACTCCTGCGATGAGCGTTCTCAGCTCGCTTGAATCGCAAGCTGACAAGAGATTGATTTCGGAGATCGCAGCCGAGGCATCATTGGCAATCCGAACCTACCTAGCTGGAGCTCAGGCAGAGCCTGCACTTTACGAAACAGTCGAAGAATTTGAAGCCCGCCAAACTATACTGCCAGCTGATGCCAACCATGTTCTTAATCGCTTGAACGATGCCAAGTATGACAAGTCTGAGATCGATCAAACCCTTTCCCTGAAGATGATTGAGGAGTCACGTGTCTGCCTCACAAAGCTCCGCCGATTCACTCCAATTAAAGACATCGAAAACGATCACTTACCAAGCTTACCCGAGACCAAATCAGTGGGATGGATCCAACGGACTTTCGCCAGACGGACTTTAGCAGCCTTTCCTTTCGGTATGATCCTTGCCCTCGGAGGCTTAATGAGTAGCACCTACAAAAGGCGTGGGGCAGGCGCTGAAATCGAAGGAAACGCTTTAGTCTGGGTTGGACTCTCCATCAGTGCCGTAGCCCTTATCACCTTTCTCCTTGTCCGTCCTTCGCAGAAATCATCATGAGTTTTTTGGATAATTATGATTTCGCGGAACCATGGTGGCTTGTGCTTCTTGTGGCCGTTCCACTGCTCATGTTTCTCGGCTATCGTCAAGGCGCTCGCAGTTGGCTTGTCTATCCAACCTTGCGGGTATTAAGCACTCTGGGACTTAAGCCTAAAGACCGGCCCTTTAAGTTCGCGCCCTTAATCCTTCCGCTCATGCTAATCCCCGCGATTGTCGGACTTGCCCGGCCACAAGAAACTAGGAGCCAGACTTCACGGACCGCGAGCGGAATTGATATCATTATTGCGCTTGATGTTTCCTACTCAATGTCGACTGCTGATTTTTACGAATCTGACAGAGGTATGCGGCGACCCCAGCTCAGAATAAATGCAGCTAAAAAGATTATTACGGAATTTATTGATCGTCGACCTGATGACCGAATCGGAATAGTAAGCTTCGCGGCACGGCCTTACACTGTCGCCCCAATCACCCTTGATCATCAAATTCTTGAATACACCTTACGCGACGTCGCGCTAGTAAAGGATCGGACCGAGGGTGGCACAGCTATCGGCAGCGCCATAGTGGCAGCAGGTGATCGCCTAGAAACGCTTGCCCGAGATACAGGAAAAAATGACCCAAAAAGCAAAAGCAAAGTCATTGTTCTCGTTACCGATGGCGCCAGCAACTCCGGGCAACTCTCTCCGATTGAGGCGGCAGGCTTAGTAGCCGAACTTGGCATTAAAGTTTATCCGGTAGGGATAGGAACTCCCCAAGGCCGAATTCGAGGACTTAATACAGGACAAGAATTTGACACCGAAACTCTTAAGGAAATCGCTAAAATCACGAAAGGAGATTACTATCGAGCCCGCGACTATTTAGGCCTAAGAGAAGCTTTTAAGAGCATCGACGACCTTGAAAAAATCGAGGTCGAACGTAGAAGCTGGACGATAAGAAAGGAGCTCTACTTCTGGTTTGTTGGGGCATCAGCCCTTCTAATTTTGGGATACCTTTTTGTTTCAGCGTTTAACCCACCAGCGATGCCATGAATTTTGCGAAACCTGAATGGCTTCTTTGCTTAACCGCCCTCCCCTTGATTGGATTTATGGCTTGGCTCTCTTGGAAAAAACGTCGCTATCGCTGGAAGAGAATGGTGGCACATCGTTTACAAGGCCGCCTCAGTCATATTCGTCCACCATGGGTTCACTTCACCTCACTGGGTCTCGCTTTAGGAGGACTGGCTGGATTAATTATTGCAGTCGCACAACCAGAATCTGGCGAAGAATGGATTGAAGTAGAAAATGAAGGACGAAACATTCTCTTTTGTGTGGATATATCACGTAGCATGCTAGCCCTTGATATCGAGCCTAGTCGACTACTAGCATCTAGGGCTGCAGCTCTAGAAATCCTAGAAAAATTTCCTAACGATCGAGTTGGAGTTCTTTTGTTTTCTGGCGAAACACTTGTTCAATCTCCACTTACGATCGATCACAGTTTTGTGGAACAAACTTTGGCTCAACTGGACCCCAATGACATTCCAGTGGGAGGCTCCAACCTTACCACTGCTATCGATTCTGGAACACGACTTCTGAGAGAAACGGGTCAAAAAAGCAACATCATGGTAGTATTCAGCGATGGTGAAAAATCCTCTGAAGGACTTGAAGAAGCTGCCGCCGGTGCCGCCCGAGAAGGTATCTTCATCTACGCAATCGGGATGGGAACCACGGAGGGCTCCTTCATACCCGATCCTCAGGAAGGTGATGGGAATTTTCGAGACCGCTCCGGGAATGTCGTTTTTTCCAAGCTCAACGAAGAAGCTCTACAAGTGATAGCTGAAGAAACTGATGGATATTACTCCAAAGGAATGGGCGCAGGCTTTATTACCAAATTAGATTCAGCGCTTGCTGAAATGGATCGCTTCCGAGAGGAAGGAAAACACCAACGAGTTGCTAAACCGGCTCATCAGTGGTTTGTTTTTAGCGGACTTCTTCTTCTTATGACTTCTATTTTCATCAAGTGTCTTCCTTTAGCTCCAGTCATTGCTCTTGGAGTCCTTAGCCTCGCCACCCCGCAGGCTGAAGCAAGCTTGGTGGAAGACGGAATCGCCGCCCTCAAAGCAGGTGAAACAACCACAGCTCAACAGTTATTCAACGAAGCGGCCAAAGATAGCTCAGGTGACCGTGCGGCAAGTCTATACCTCGCGTCCGGATCGGCAGCATCCAGGGCGCAAGATTGGCCTACTGCGGTCACTTCATTTAGCTCAGCACTTTCGGCTGAAGATCCTGAAACTCTCCAGCAAGCTCATTACGCTCTCGCAACTTCCTTATTTTATCTAGGTGCGTCAAAAACTGCCGAAGAGAAAGTGAAAGCTTGGGAAGGTTCTATTGAGCACTTTAAGGCCTCCTTAAAAATCCAACCTCAAAACGCGGCCGCGAGAGAAAATCTACAATCTGTAGAGAAGCAATTAGCCGAACTCCAAAAAGAAAAGAAAAAAAAGGAGGAAGAAAAAAAACAGAAGAAAGAAGAGGAAGACACTCAAGATTCAGAAAAAAACGACTCTCAACAAGGAAATCAAAATGAACCTAACTCGGAAGACA
>DCQM01000055.1 GCA_002323895.1 Akkermansiaceae bacterium UBA1518 | reverse complement strand
AAAGGAATCAAGCTCAAAGTCGAAAAACCAGGTTGGGTTTACTCGACAAAACAGGGTGGCCGCAAACGAGGCTCATTGAAAATTGGCATCAATGTTGAGCTCGTTTCATTTACCGAGAAAGCCTATTTTGTGAGGGGGAAACGTGATAATGGTATCGGAGTTTCCGGATGGGTCGCCCCAACTTCCTTTTCTTCCAAAGACCCAAAATTTGTGGAAAAACTCAAGCAAGTTCATGCCCGACAACTTCTTGTTCGGGAACTCATTGAAAAAAAAGAAGTCGCGATCGGAATGACACCCGAAGAAGTCAGCAAAATCCACACCCGCCCGACCAAAACTAAAGTAAAGCGTACTGCAAAGGGACAGACTACCATTTGGGAGTTCATCAAGTATGAAACCGTCAGCCATTTTAATACGGTTCGTGATCCCTCAACCGGCCAAATTTTCCGCCAGTTGACTCACACCACGAACGAGGAAAAATCCAAGATCGTCGTAGAATTTGAAAATGGCTTTGCGTCATCCATTGAAATCAGCAAAAACAATGGCCCCGGAAATCCAACCACGGTAGGCGCACCTATCATTTTCGCTTGGTAATACTCTAGTTGCCGTAGTGCTGAGACCACTGCAGAAGAGGCCAGATAAACCTCTAATGTTCTAACTAGAGAGCTTGGCGTAACAAGCATTCTGAAAGCCACCACTCAAAATAAAATTCCTGACAAGGCTAGAACGGAGGGCTTGTCTTCATTAGGCCCTATTCATAAAAGCCACCGTGCGCTTCCTCCTGATAGTTCTCTTACTGCCTCTGGCCACTTTCGCCAGACGGCCTAATATCATCTTCGTAATGGTCGACGACGCCGGCACTGGTGATTTTTCACCATACGGTGGTAATTTCATCAGAACTCCAGTGATGGCCAAATTGGCTAAAGAGGGAATGCAATTCACGCGTGCGTATTCTGGCTCGGCTGTCTGTGGACCGACCCGCTGTGTTCTCATGACCGGCCTTCATCCCGGACACTGCCACCGTCGAGCCAACCGGTCCCGCAATGGGCTCATTCCCCTTCCTGAAAAAACTCAAACAGTCGCCTCAATGCTTAAAAAGGCAGGCTATGCCACCGGAGGCTTCGGAAAATGGGGCCTTGGAAATCCCGGAACCACAGGCGTCCCTGAAAAGCTCGGGTTCGACCTTTGGTATGGATACTACGATCAAGTCCACGCGCACGATTACTATCCAGAATACTTGGTCCGAAACAGCAAACGTGAAGAGTTGCCCGCAAACAAGAATGGCAAGAAAGGAAGTTACACCCACTACCTCATCGAAAATGAGACACTCAAGTTTATCGAAGACCATAAAGACGAACCTTTTTTCTGCTACGCCGCTTGGACACCGCCTCACGGCGACTACGTCATTCCACATGACGATCCCAACTACCTCCACTACGAAAAAGAGCCATGGAGCCAAAAAGATAAAAATTACGCCGGAATGGTGAGCCTCCTCGACCATGGAGTCGGGCGCATCGTAGATAAGCTCAAGAAACTCGACATCGCAGAAAATACTCTACTTATTTACACCTCCGACAACGGAGCAAATGCGTCTTTTGCCAAAACCCTACGGAGCAACGGTATCTTACGCGGGGTTAAACGATCGCTTTACGAAGGCGGGATTCGAGCTCCTTTTATCGCCCACTGGCCAGAAAAAATCTCTCCTGGAACTCAATCGGATCTTCTCACTACACACGTCGACCTGATGGCAACCGCCGCCGAGATTGCCGAAACCGAAATCCCGATCAAGTCTGATGGAATCTCTATCCTCCCCACCCTTCTGGGCAAAACACAAAAGGTAAAACATGATTTTATTTACTTTGAAATCTACGAAGGCCCCTTTCAGCAATCCGTTCGCGTAGGCGATTGGAAAGGTTATCGCCGAGGCCTGAAAGACCCAGTCGAACTCTACGATCTCTCCAAAGATCCATCAGAAAAAAACAATATCGCTAATGAACATCCGGATGTTGCTCGAAATCTTGCGGGAATTCTCGTCCAACAACACGAGCCAAGTCCTCACTTCACCGCACCTAATCACTTCACAAAGAAGGCTCGAAAGCGCAAACGAAAAGAAAGCGGCATGTAACCCTGAGAGAATTGATTGAGACGGGAGCCATCATTGAAAATTAGCTTAAAAGTCACTACCCTTTTCGATTGGCTTCAACGACAGAGTCGGTCAGCCTTTTGCCCACTCTGATGCAGCCTGACTACCACATCGAGGATCTCGTTTACCAAACCGGGAACCTCGTAGTTTACCGCGTGACCACACGTGATCAGATTCCCCTTGCACTCGTGCGTCTCAGATACGATGACGAAACCCTAACGAAGCTAAAAGACGGAGTGTTCGAGAGTGCACTTGCACAGCTCATGCAGCTCAACCATGACTGCCTCCGATCCGTCGTGAATGGGGGGCTCGATCCTGTTGACGGCTACCCATGGGTCGCCGCCCGATGGTGGGATGGAGTTGTCCTTACGGACCGGGTGCGCAACCACGACCTGACCGAAGAGGAGCTTCTTCGGATTCAAGCCTATTCCAAATCGCTTATCAATTCCCTTGGCCCAATAGCAGGGACCGTCGCCTTCACCCCGGCATCAATTGTGACCTGCGGCGAGGGAGAACAAACTATAGACACCTTTTCTATCGACTACCATTCTTGGTTTTCCGCCTTTGCGCACGGAGTTCATCCAGCTGATCTTGTCGATATTCACGCGAAATACAAAGCGCTTACCACTTACCTCACACGTCAGGCCGGACTTGCCTCCACGTCTTCACTCACTTCGCTCGAAGCGCTTCCATCACAACTTGAACAATCGATTGCTCTTCCTTCGGCGTCCAAGCCTTCTCCACTCAAAATCCTTCTCCTTGTCATTCTCATTCTCAGCGCGGTTGGCTACTTTGGCTGGAAACTTGGTGATCGCGAACCCCCTACCGAGGAAAGCCCAAACACCCTCGAAAGCGCTCCAAAAATAAATACGACAAGTATTCGGAACCCTCTTACTCATTCCATTGCTTCAATCAAACCTGCTAAAAAAGAAGTCCCACAACTTAAGATAACTGCTCGACCGAAGAACTCTGCGGGATTTGCCCGTATCGATCCAACAAGCCCCTATTCGCTCGATAACAAAATTGGCCAATGGGTCACTTTTAAAGCGACTCCCAAAAAGACCGATGAGAAAGGGCGTCTAATCATTCCCGATTCTGCAATTCGCGCCGTGGCACCGTCAGCGTCAGCGTCAGATAAATTGGTCAAATCAGCTCTCCTGAATTCACTGGAAGAATCGAAAAAAGTAAGGCAAAGGCTGGCCTCAACGAAACTTATCTCAGGTCGCTTATTGGAAAAATGATCGAGGTCAAAGGGCAGGCGCGGAAGAGTGCTAACAGCAGCCGTTTGTCTATCGTCTTGACGAACCAATCACAAATCAGACTCATCGAGTAAATTACCATGACCGCCCCAAAAGTTCTCATCATTGGCACCGGAGAATATGTCACCGGGCTTGTGCACGGATCCAAATCTACATCAGATAAAGGCGCAGGAATTATCGCGCTCACTCTCTTTGATCTCCGTGAACGAGGCCTAGTGTCGACCATTATCCTAGCCGGGACCAATGGTTCCAAGTTCCCCCTCGTTCGTTCACATTTCAAGCAACTTATCGCAGAACGATACGCGATGGATACTTCTTTCCAGAGCTTTCCAGATGACGATCAAAGAGACTCCAACGCCTGGAAAACCGCCCTACAAGAGCTCAACCCAGGCGATGCCGTCATCATCTTTACACCAGACGACCTTCATTACGAAATGGCCTATACTGCAGCCAATAAGGGGCTCAATGTTCTGGTTGCAAAACCAATCGTCAAAACTGTCGAGGAGCATGACTCCCTGATCGAAATCTCTCGTGAAAAGAAGAGCATTATTGCCATGGAAGTTCATAAGCGATGGGATCCTATTTACTCGGATGCTCGTGAAAAAATGCGGGATCTCGGAGAATTTTCGTACTTTTCTAGTTACATGTCACAGCCCAAATCCCAGCTCGATTCTTTCCGCGATTGGGCTGGGAAATCGTCTGATATTTCCTACTATCTCAACACACACCACATTGACTTTCATTGCTGGGCTCTCGATGGCCTTGCTCGTCCTATTTCCGTTATTGCCTCCGCCTCAACCGGCGTCGCTACAAGTCAGGGTCTACCCACCGAGGATTCTATCACCCTGATGGTCGATTGGTTGAATAATTCTGGAAGCAAAGCCACTGCGGTTTATACCTCCTCTTGGATTGCGGCGAAAGCTGAGGTCCATTCACAGCAACGATTCTTCGCCCTCCATCACAAAGGCGAGGTTCGGATCGACCAGGCCCATCGCGGGTATGATTTTGCTTCGGATGCCGGTGGACATCAATCGCCCAACCCTCTCTTTTTCCGATACACTCCCGATGCCAACGGTCGCTTTGCAGGACAATCCAGTTACGGCTATCAAAGCATCGCGGACTTCATTCTAGGTAAGCGAGAAACCCTCGCCACCATAGAAACGACGCGGCATACCACTGCCATCCTTGAAAGTGGCCGCAAAAGCCTTGATACCGGCAAGAGAGTGGAACTTTAAACCTGTTCCATATTGCCCTGAGAAATCAGTAAGCGAGAGAATCTTAAGGAACCTCAAACCCAGAGAAGTCTGGGGATCTTCCTATCACTGGAGTTTTCTAATCTGGAATTTAGCTCAGATGCTATCTTCCGCGACCGCCACGACCATAATCACGGCGAGTCGTAATGGATTCCACCGCTTCCTCGGAAAGACCGCTAGATGCAATCCACTCTTCGGCAGCTGTCTTATCATTGCGATACCAATCACGAGCTACATCGACCATTGTATCCTCCCGGATTCCTTCGTCGTTAATCGTTTTGGCCCATTCCATCGCACTCCCTGGATCCTCTCGGGAAACACGAGTGGCATATCCTCCCACCGCAGCATCACGTTCAGGTGACTCCTTCAAACTTGATAGATACTCTCCTGCTGCTGCCGGATCCTGACGCGCCCAACTCTGCATCGCCTCCTCATAAGCCTCCGCTTTTGACTTGCCTGAAAGATTCTCGGCCCAATCCATGACAGCCTTCGGATCTTCATTAGCCCAATCATCAGCTAGGCGATTCACGGCCGGAGCAGCCGCGTCCTCATCACCAAATTGTGCAATCCACTCCGCAGCTTCCGCGCGGTCTTCATTCATGATTTCCATCGTCACTCGGGCAAGAGCACCAGTTCTTAATTCTGGCTCTTTCACGGTATCAACCCAAGTCTTTGCCTGATCTAGGCCTTGCTCGAGCATCTCAGCGGTCACCATCGCCATATAAAATCCTTTTGTCCGAGCGCTATCTTCACTGTCAGGAAGGTTGCGAACAAATCCCATGGCTTCATCTACCCCGTTCACCAACATTCCTTGGAGCACTCCGAATGCTGCTCCACGCTGCTCACGCTCGTCCTCGATGCCACCCACGTAAGCCGAAGCTGCCGCGCCATCCATAGTTGCCCAGCCGGCCAGCACACCAGAAAGCGCGCCAGAACCCCGGTCTCCACGGCCACGCCGATCGTCCCGATTATTTTCACCTTCCTCAGACGCTATTTCTTTCAAAGCCGCAACCGCCCCAGCTCCATCAATTCGCCCCCAAGCATTTGCCAAAAGTCGAATTTGGTCTTCACCACCACGACCAAATGGACCTCCTCGGCGCCCCTCGCGGAGAGCTAAAAAAGCGCTTCTTGCATTCTCAGACGTAAGATTTTCAAGTAAAGCTGCGAACATTTTCTGGCGTAAAAGAGGATCATTGGTGTCCGAAATCTCTTTTATGGCGCTGGTCATGTCTTCACCAGAAATGGAACCGTTGATGAGATATTTAGAAATGAATTCTGATTCCGGGCCCGCAGAGCGGACTCCACCTCCAGACGGTCTCGATCCTGTCATGACACGACTTTTGCGATCTGCAGACTCTGAATCGTTTGGATTTTTCTGATCATTCCCCGCATCTGGGCGGACAAACCAACCCAAGCCAAAAGCTGCCGCCGCCGTCAGAGAAAATAGAGGAATAAGTGTCGGGTTCTTCATGGATGAGAATTTACTAACAACTTAGTAACCATTCTGTCTCTCAAAAGTTGCGCCTAATTTTTGCTTCACCCCATCATTCTTTAAGAATCAAATCAGGCTAGCGAGGGTCTCTCTTGCAATTGTGAAGCTTTCCCATCACCTGATACGTGCTATCAAGCGCCCCCAAGCGCAATTGAAACTTGCATTCAAGCCCGGTTTGAGATCATCCCCCCGTCCTTTAAACTACTTCCTCATGACTCTAAACGAATTACTCTCTGGCCTCCCACCTGAAATCTCTGATGATCTTACTCCGGAAATTCACGACTTCCTTATTGAATCTAAAAAAACCATCGTCGTCCTTGATGATGAACCTTCGGGAACCCAGACCCTCTTCGATGTTCCAGTCATCACCGACCTGACACCAAATACCATCAAGGACGCAATTGATGAAGCTCCTCCCGTTCTTTTTCTCCTCACCAATTCAAGATCACTTAACGAGGAGCAAACTAACGAACTTCATCAAAATCTCGGAGAGACACTCAAGGAGTTCCAAGACGACGTCATCATCATCTCGCGTTCCGACTCGAACCTCCGCGGCCACTTCCCACTCGAGACTAACACCCTTCGTAAAGCCCTCGAGATTCCAGAAGCCCCAATTCTTTTCATCCCCTTCTTCGCGGATGGTGGATGTCTCACCCTAAATGATACCCATTATATCATCGAAGGGGATAACGCCACTCCAGCCCATCTCACCCCCTTCGCCAAAGATAAGGCCTTCCCATTTTCACACTCCTATCTGCCAGACTATCTCGCCGAGAAATCACAAGGCCCGCTCGATATTCAATCTCTCTCTCTTGCCGATCTTCGCTCCGGAGACATCACCGCCAAACTCGCTGAACTGCCAGATGGCTCAACCTGCATTGTCAACGCAACCTCGCTGAAAGATCTCAACGTTCTCTCTCTTGCACTTCTAAAAAGCGATCGCCGCTTCATAATCCGCTCGGCCTCTTCCTTCGTGCAATCGCTCGCCGGAATTCCCTCCCGGCCACCCCTTGAGCCATGGCAATTACAAGACCTAGAACCCAACCCAAACGGTGGTCTCATTATCATTAGCTCCGAAAATCCAAAGACCACCGAGCAACTTAACCATCTCCTAAAAAACGCGCCTAACCTCACCGCAATCAAACTCAGTATCCCTGACATCATTAACTCTACCTTCAACCTCAAGAGCACGATTGCTGATGTCAAAACCGCAATGACCTCTGGTCAAAATGTCGTCCTCTTTACCTCGCGCAGAAATTTTGATGATGAAGATGACCTCAAAGTCACCCATAGCATCTCCCAAGCAATGATCGATATCGTCCAAGGAATCAGAGAACGGCCTTCGTTTCTTGTCGCCGAAGGCGCCGTCACCTCGTTCGCAATTGCAACCAATGCACTCGGAGTCAAACAAGCTCAAGTCCTTGGCCAAATTATTCCCGGCGTTCCAGTGTGGACGATCGGGAATGAAACCCTTCATCCTGGTCTCGCTTATGTCATTTTTTCTAGCAATCTTGGTGAGGCAGACGCTCTCACCCTCGCAGTGAGAAAATTCGCGACTGCCATCTAGTTGGACCACTCTCAAACCCATCTGTATCACCAAACGTAAAGAGGATCTTTAGGCGAATCCTCACCTGAGATTCTTTAGGTAATCTTCATACTCTCGTGACACCGGAATCGCCCCTCCGCACTAGCGATCAGCCATTGATCCCTTCTTCATCGAAGCAAAAAGGATTTCAATTGAGCCTTGAACCACCTTCCAAATTCCAAAAGCTAACAAAATTGTCGCGAAGAAGCCCAGCAACCAAGGAAGAAGAGGTAGAGCTATAAATCCGGTTCCAAAACGACTAACTTCGAGTTCATCTAATCGGAACCCAAAGTAACAAGCCACCGCGATCGACAGGCAAGCTAACCCAAGCCCCAAACCTTTAAGCCCATCAATTCGAAGGCTCTTCACGCGCTCCGCCCGAGCTGCTTGGTAGATCAATTCAGCTCGTTCACCCGTCACCTTATTAACTTTAAGCCTCCGGAAAATCGCTTCTCTATCTTCATCCCAAAGAACCATTTTTAGGACCACCTCAAACTGGGGTTCTTCTTTTACCATATCTGAACACTAGCCTAGGGTTCCAAATGAGTCACCTCAAGCCTTACGAAGTTTAAAAAACCATCAAAAAAACACTACTGAAACTTTAGGGCACTCGCTCTCCCAATCATTCTTAAAAAGCGTTACCAACCCAGAAACCCTTCTTTCGTTCAATCAAGTTTCCGACTATCTTAATCACCCGAGTCTCAATCTAACACTCTGATATGCCCCCTTTATTTTTCAGGCCACCATTTTGCTCTTTATTGATTATCTCACTCGTATTCGTCTCGGGACTTCCTTCGAAGGCTAGCCTCAAGCTTTATGATCAATCTCTTGCTACCGATGAAATCGGAGGAGGGCCTATATCGATTTCGAAGCTTACTTCAGCCACCAATCTGGACGGTTCAAATAGTTTTGCCTTTAACTTTGGAGCAGTCAGCGGTGAATCGACTTTCGAATTCATCGTCGAGGGCGATCCGGTAGCCGGAGGGCGAGATGGTTATCTCGCTGTCGGATCAAATTCCTCAAGTAGTCTGCGCTATGAACAGTGGAGCGACACCGGGCAACTCGGCTTCACACAGGGAGGAGTAGCTGATTATACCTTCAGCCCACTTGTTCTTTCTCCGACCGAGGCAACCCACGTTACCTATGTCTGGGACGGCGACGGGCGAATGGACCTCTACCTCGATGGAACACTCGTCGGGCAAAACACTGCGGTAGCAAGCAGCTTCAACATGCCGACCGGCAACGGCCTTCTTGGAAACAATACTGCGGCCGGTAACGAAGGCATGGTTGGCACTATTCATCGCGTCACTATTTATAATGAAGCACTGCCCCCCGAAGACATCGAAAGACATTCCAATGCCTACAACGATGTTCCCGAACCTCCTACCATCGATTCCTTTACGGCATCGCCCGACGCTTTCCTTGCGCCGGGAAGTTCTACCCTTAATTGGTCTGTGACTGATGCTACCTCACTCTCGATCAACGGCGTAAATGTTACCGGACAAAGTCAACTCGTCGTCTTCCCGCCCTCGACAACAACCTACACTCTTAGTGCCACCAATGAGGATGGAACATCCACTCAGAATGTCGTTGTCACTGTAAATCCAGTGCCACAAATTTCCTCTTTCGTCTCCGATCGTATCACGATCAATGCAGGCGAAAGCGTCACCCTAACGTGGTCGACCAAATTTGCAGATGCATGGGTAATTACTCCCGCACCCGGCGATGTGAGTGCTCAAACGAGCGCTGGTAATGGGTCTGTCATAATTTTTCCTAGTGAGTCTACCACTTACACTTTGACTACCGCAAATTCCTCCGGCTCAAAAACTTCAGAAATCAAAATCACAGTAGCAATGGTCGCAGAGCATCCAGTCGTTTCAGAATTCATGGCCGCTAATGAAACAGGCCTACAAGACGGCGACGGCGAATTTTCTGACTGGATTGAAATCTTTAATCCAACCGCTTCCAGCGTCGATCTAAGCTCCTACTTCCTCACCGATGACTCATCAGATCTCACCAAATGGTCATTTCCGCCGCTTCCCCTCGCTCCGGGAGAACGAGCTATTATTTTTGCTTCGGGCAAGGGTGCGGTCGGGCCAGCTGGGGAAATCCATACGAACTTTAAGCTTAGCGCTACTGGTGAATATTTGGCTCTCGTAACCGACAGCGGATCAACAATCCTCCAGGAATTCGCCCCCTCTTATCCAGCCCTTGATGAGAATGTTTCTTACGGAATTCTGAGAGGAGATCTATCTACCTCTCGCGTTCTGGGCAACCCAACTCCCGGTCAACCAAACGATGCTTCGATACCACCACCCTCCGTGGTCACCTTCTCCCTCAACAGCCGCACATTTTCGGAACCTCTGAATCTTTCTCTCGCCACCGAAACGGCGGGTGCATCGATTTATTATACCACCGATGGATCAACTCCCTCGACCAAAGATGGAGTCCTTTACTCCTCAGCCATCAACCTGACCAGCACCAGTCATCTTCGTGCCATCGCCGTCAGGGACGGAGTGGCTGGCCCAATCTCTGGTGAAAACTTCATCCGGCTCGCCGCAGATCTCGTCAACTACGAATCCGACCTCCCACTCATGATTATCGATAACTTCGGTGCAGGAACAGTGCCTGCAAAAGGCTGGAGTGGCACCGGATCCGGGGTCCAACAGGTGGCGCGCCAAAACGCCGTTTGGGCCACTTTCGATCGCAACGAAACGACTGGTCTGGCCTCATTGACGGACCCTCCCCAAATGATCAGCCGGACTGGAATTCGTGGTCGTGGCGCCTTCTCCAGCACCTGGTCTCAAAAACCATACAGCATGGAGGTGTGGGATGAGAACGGAGAAGAAAAGGACGTAAATGTCCTAGGTATGCCGGCTCATTCTGACTGGGTTCTCTATTACCCAGACACTGATCGCAACAAGGACCCCTCCATGATGTTCAACACCTTCATTTATGAGTTGAGCAATAATATGGGGCGATATGCCGCGAGCATTCGCTGGGTCGAAGCCTTTGTTAATACCAAGGGAGGCGCCCTCTCTCTTGCCGATCGCCGTGGTGTCTATGCCATCTTTGAGAAAGTCTCCCGAGGAGAAGGAAGACTCGAATTCGACAAACTTACCGAAGACGGAACCGAAGGAGGCTGGTTGCTAGGTCTGAATAGAATGGACTCTATTCCAGTCGGGGGTTACCCCGCTGAAAATGGATCAACCAGGCCTCAGCTTTTCCACACCCGGGGCCCAAACCGCGTCTCACAGACCTCGGCCAATAGTGCCGGTAGCGGAGATGACATTCCAAGACAAAGCAATGGCTACCTCAACTTTGACAATCCCAGTGGTTATCGAATCACGGCAACTCAACGAGCCGCTATTGAAGATTGGTTTGTGGAATTCGAAGACGTCCTTTACGACAACTCGCAGTGGCTCGACCCTATTAATGGCTACCGTAAGTATCTCGACCCTACAGATTTCGTGGAATATTTCATGTTCAATAATCTGAGCCGCAACGGCGACGGTATGTTGATCAGCATGTTTCCCTGGAAGGGTGACGATGGCAAACTCCGGATGGGACCAGCTTGGGACTACAACTGGAGCAGCTACTACGTCGGAGGAGGACCTACCGGCACTTTCCGCCATCGGGGCGACCGTCTCTGGTATCGCCGCCTCTTCGATGATCCAGATTTCGAACAACTCTACGTGGATCGATGGTTCTATCATCGCGATCGCGCAATGAGTAACATCGGGATCGAATCCATCGTTAATGGACAAGCCGCTGAAATCGGGACCACAAGGGCAATCCGACAGGGGTTCTCCAATGAAGGGAGTTGGAACAGCGAGCTCAATACCTTTAAGAATTGGCTCACCACTCGAGCTGATTGGTATGATGGTCAATTCATTCCTCGCCCGGTTTACAATCAGAATGGCGGAGAAGTGGCAGATAATTTCATCGTCAAGTTTTCCCCGCCACCAGGAACGATCTATTATACCACAGATGGAAACGACCCCCGTAGATCAGGAGGCGGTATTTCTCCTTCCGCTATTCAGTTCGAAGGTGGCGTCACCATGACTAAAGTCGTTGCTGAGGGAGATTCCGTAAGAGTCACGATTCCTACCGCAACTACCCCCCCTTCAGGGCTCGGTTGGACTTCAGCCTTATTCAATGACACCACCTGGATGACTGGAACGACTGGGGTTGGCTACGACCGAGTTAACACCTACGACCCCCACATCGACCTCGATCTCGACGCCACAATGGATCGAGTCAATACCTCCGCTTACCTCAGATTAGAGTTCGATTTAGCCAATGCCTCGAGTTACGACGTGATGAGGCTGAAGATGAAGTATGATGATGGTTTCGTTGCCTACCTCAACGGGGCCCTCATTGCCTCCGAAAATGCTCCTGCTACTCTAGGTTGGAATTCAGATGCCACTGGTGGTCATTCCGACACGGAAGCAGTCAACTTTGTGACCTTTGACGTCAACGCTCACGTGGGTGAATTGGTCAATGGAACCAACATTCTAGCAATTCATGGATTGAATGACGGTATCGGAAGCTCAGATTTTTTGATTACCCCTGAACTCGAAGTGGGACAATCGACGGTTTCTAACGGGCTCGTCTTAAACGAGTCGGTATTGATCACCGCGCGCACCCACGATGGTTCCGATTGGAGTGCGCCTGCAGAGGCTTACTTCCTAGTCGATACCATTTCAGCCAGCGCCGAAAATCTCGTCATCTCCGAATTTCACTACCGGCCCGCCGATGCTAGTGCAACAGAATTAGCGGTAGGATTTACCGACCGAGATAACTTTGAGTTTATCGAACTCACGAATCGTGGAAGCCAAACGATCAATTTAAGTGGAGTGAAATTTATCGATGGTGTCACCTTTGATTTTTCGACCGCAGAGATCAGATCCTTGGATCCAGGAGCGCGCGTCCTCATCGTCAAGAACCTTGCGGCTTTTGAACAAAGATATGGAAGTACATTTTCTTCGCAAATCGCAGGAGAATATTCCGGCAACCTCAGTAACGACGGTGAACTCATCACTCTCGTGGACGCTACCGGTAGCAATATACTCTCCTTCACTTACAACGACCAATCACCATGGCCAGAGGAGCCAGATGGTGACAGCTACACACTTGTCCTAATCAATCCAACGGGCCAACCAATACCTGAGTATGGAGATCCCTCAAGTTGGCGTGCTAGTGCGAGTCCGGGAGGATCTCCGGGTGATACCGGTTCCTCAAATTACAATGATTGGAAGATTGCCAATGGCCTTCCGATTCCCGAGATAGATGCCGACCCGGATCGAGATGGTAGAGACAACCTCCTAGAGTATTTCGAGGCGACGAACCCAAATTCATCGGATCTTGCCTCGGGCACAATCGCCATCGAATCGCTCACCCTTGAAGGTATTGCCAACGACTACATTGTCTTCCGCTTCCGGCGAAACCTGACCGCGGACGACGTTTCGCTCGCTCCTCAGATTTCCGATGAGCTCAATAATTGGCTCGAAGGCCCAGCCAACATCGTGTTGCACGAACGCACTCGGATCAGCAATATACAGGAAAACCTAGTCTTTCGGTCCACCTCACCCTCTCGTTCCGAATTCCAAAAATTCGGAAGACTCAGACTACAGCTGAAGTAAAATATTGAGCAATGGAACTAGGGACGCCTGACCCTAAAGAAGCTCTTTATCTCCCCTTCAAGTAAATTACTCGGTATCGAATACGACTTGACCTTATCATCAGCAGGCACGCTGTCATCCAGCTCATTCCATTCAACCAGATCGAATGAGTAATCGACTGCGTAGACCGCCCCAGGAGTTGAATTCCAGACGATGGTGATCAACCCACTGGCTTGGTTGAAGTCAATGGAGTTAACTTTAAATTCAGACGCGCCGACCCCTGTGACAAAAGCATTTGCGTGTTGCTGAATCGTGGCATCATCAACCAAAATATCGTAGGTTGTAATGCGGTGGATCGTGCCAATCATTCCTTCATTTCCACCGTCCCTAACATTCCCCAAATGCCCGGGGCCAGTAGGCATCTCAAAGACAGCTCCGGCAATGGAATCAGTAGCAGCACCATTGATGAAAAGATCCATTGTGCTAGTTGCTTCAGTCCACCGGTAGGTGACGTGTGTGTCATCTGTCGGAGACGCAGCATCGGGGGCGGAAAAGGTATTGTCAGCAACGCCTGCCCTGGTGAATCCAAGAGCACCAGTATCAGCCCATTGCTCATAGCGAAGGCTATTCTCCGGATTAGCATCAGCTCTTCCGATGTAACCGTTATTCCCCCCGGCGACTGGATCTCCACTCAGAATAAATTCAAAAGTAGCATCACCAGAGATCGCTCCAAAATCGAAGAGCTCGATATTTGCTCCATCGAACACCGCAGGCGTGGTCAAAACCGCCGCATAGGGTAGAATGCCAGAACCACCGCCGTGGTCAGCCGAGATCGTGGAGTCATAGGCGGACAGAAAACCCTCGTCAATCGGAGTAAAAGCGCTCAGGGCTACAATGGTGACAGGGCTCCCCGGATCATTACTGCCGATCTCAAGCTGAGCAGTGGAGCCACCTGAATTATCAGGAGTGAACGTAAGCTCTATATTCCCACTACCGCCAGCAGCAATAGATGCAGGACCACTTGCAGAAAAATTGGCGGCGGCGGTCCCCGTAATTTCGAAGGTCCCCAAATTCAAACTACGAGCCCTACCGAGATTTTGCACCTCTATCATCTGGGTTACTTCGACATCCGAAATACCAAAATCAAGAGCGGTCTGGATGCTAATCTGAGGGTCTCGGATCAACCCCGATAGCTGTACTTCGGCCTCTGGATTGAGGGCGTCATTGCTTAAAATGGAAAAGTTAGCTTCGACATCCCCGTTTGCTCCCTCTGGATCAACTGTATATTCCAAATCGATCTCTTCACCCGGATCAATATTAAGCGGCAAGGCAGTATCGATCGTAAAGTAGTCAGCGTTTACTCCATCCACCGTGACCGCTGTAACGGTCAAAACATTTGATTCTCCCAAATTTTTTACAACGAGTTTGAACGATTGCGCAGAACCATCGAGCGTAAGATCTACGCTCATTGGAACCCCAATACTCGGATCTCCAGTTGCCAACCAAGCATTTGCGTGTTGTTGAATCGTGGCCTCATTTAACAAAATATCGTATGTGGTGATGCGGTGGATTGTGCCAATCATGCCTTCACCTCCACCGTCCGTAACATTCCCCAAATGTCCTGGCCCAGTGGGCATCTCAAAGGTAGCTCCTGCGATAGAATCAGTAGCAGCACCATTGATGAACAGATCCATTGTGCCAGTTGCTTCAGTCCAGCGGTAGGTGACATGGGTGTCATCAGTGGGAGAAGCAGCATTAGCGTCAGAAAAGAAATTATCGGCAACGCCTGCCCGGGTGAATCCAAGAGCACCAGTATCAGACCATTGCTCATAGCGAAGGCTATTGCCCGCGTTAGCATCCGCTCTTCCAATATATCCATTATCCCCCCCGGCGACTGGATCTCCACTCAAAATAAATTCAAAAGTGGCATCACCAGAAATCGTTCCAAAATCAAAAAGTTCGATATTCGTTCCATCGAAAATGGCAGGCGTAGTCAAAACTGACGCATAAGGCAGGGTGCCAGCACCACCACCATGCGCATCACTGATTTCAGCATCGTAGAAAGCAAGGCTGGCGAACGCGGCCGAGCTCAAGGCGGCTCCGGTGATCACAATCGCGCTGAAGAGCCTAACCAGAAATGAGTTTTTGGATTTCATCGTTTAATTTTACTAAGGTCTACCCGCGGTTCCTGACTGCGCGTCAATTTACATTGACCGTGGAGCTTATCAAACCCGAAGGACAGACGACAAGACCATAGTGTTTCATCGTGATAATTTTCGACAAAATTGAGAGCTCCGTCCTTTTTCAGGGAGAAACATCGATCCAATATCGGCCATCGCGTTTTTTCAAGTCTCTCACTTTGGTGGTCGACTGCTTGCCCGATGGCCAATGAACTAGAACTTCCAGCGCCTCCAAAGCATCACCCTTCAGAGAGCTTACTGGAAAGAAAAGCCGTGGAGATGACTGGGAGAGATAGCCTCCCCCGCTGCTGACTTGCTGAGTGAAAGTTGGCATTGATTCTCCTCGCAAAGATACCCGAGCACCAAAAGCATCAATGTTTCCTTCACTGCCTTTTAGTTGGAGACAAAGAAATTGATCGGCGTTCGTTTGCTCAGGATTCGCTTCAAAAGCCATCGCTCTGCCCGCATTCACCGAGACGTGAAAGTCCGGTAATCCATCATTATTGAGATCTGAAATCGTGAGGGCTTTCGCATCACCAGAAACAAGTAAGTGGCTTTTATCAGGCCATATTGGACTAAACTGACCTTTGTTATTCTTCAAAAGAAGACTCACTCCACCATCCATTCTTCCAGTTTCACGTTGGGGACCAAAGAAATTCTGAACCACATAGAGCTCAGGGTAGGCATCACCATCAATCGAAGTGAAGGCGAGTCCGAATATGGGAGAAATTTGTGCAAGCCGGGGAAGAGGCTGGAATTTAAATTTGGGCGGCCCACCTTTCTCCGTCATATTGATCAATATTCCAGACTCCAAAATGTTGGCGCTCAACTTCTTAGATTCTCTCAGCTTATCTTTCCCGTAAATGTCATCCAACGGAGCCGCTGCAAAAGATTTAAAGGTTGGAAATTTCTGCTTTAACCCAGGCATCGCATTGCTGGAACAGCTCCGGCCACGAACCGGATAGAGGGTCTTACCTTCATACTCAGCTTCCACAATCTTGGGGCGCCCGGCATCATCCATATCCCCGTAATAGAGGAGGACTGGATGATCGTCGGAGGCATGATACTTGGAATTAAGGCCCACGTTTCCAACCGCATAGTCAAGATCGCCATCAGCATCGATATCCCCTGCCGCGATACTATTCCACCAGCCAAGGAGTTCTCCAACCCCACTCTCCTTGGTTTCATCGCCCAATTGTCCCTCCTGGTTGCAGAAAACCTTCACCGGGCCCCATTCATGAGTCACCAAAAGATCGACCCAGCCGTCTGCATTGACATCTGACCAGAGCGCACTTGTAACCAGTCCGGTTTTAACCAATGAGTCGGGAGCCACGTTCGAGAATCCCCCCTTTCCATCATTGACCAGGAGCTGGCTCGCAGGGACCTCCGGGTATCGGCCGGGAATGACCCGGCCACCCACAAAGAGATCAGTATCCCCATCGCGATCAAAATCCGCCGCACACACCACACTTCCACTCTCTGCCACCCGTGGAAGGGCTGAAGCAGGGGCTTTTGAAAAATTCCCCTTTCCATCGTTTAGATAAAGACGATCCAACAGCACCGCTGTCCCCGGCTCACACTCCACACCCCCGCTCACCACATAAAGATCGCGATCTCCATCGCCGTCTGCATCAAAAAATAGTGGCGCCATATCCTCGCAGTCCTTGTCGATTTTGAAGCAATCGAAAGAACGCCCCTCAAATTCTCCGTTTTCGTTAAAATACAGCCGCCCCGCAAAACCACGACCCTGCCCAATGAACACATCATCATCGCCATCACCATCGACATCACCCCACGCGACTCCCGGACCAAGCTGCGAATACTTTTGTGGAAGGAGAGGTTGGCGGTCGAAATCATCAAAAGTCATTTCGAAGTGTTTCCCGCCAGGAGGCTTTTTCATCCGGGTGAAAAGTGGGGATTCTCTTATTGGGTCCACAACATCAGATTTATCCGGCTCCGTAATGGTATAAAAACGATCAGCAGGCAGTTCTTTAATGCTCTGGGTCACACCACCTGGCCAAGCGATTTGCAGCTCATCGATCTTCTGATTCTCGCCTAATCCAAAGTGAACAATGGGATCGTCCGAGGCATAGAAACCTCGCGACAACGTGAGGTATCGCGTCAAAATTTCCCCATCTGCCATGATCGCTTTCAAAGTTGCTCCGATCCCGTAGCAATTCTTTTTCCCCTTCAACCGAATTTTCACGCGATGATTTCCACCTGGCGAATCATTGCGATACAGACTCACTGGGTCTTCAAAATTATTCACGACAAGGTCAAGATCACCATCACCATCCAAATCGCCCATCGCTACTCCAAAACTCGCAGCTGCCTTGGCCAACCCCCAGCTTTCGCCAACATTCTCGAACCTAAGGTTCCCAAAATTTCGAAATGCTAGGTTAGTATCTTTCTTGGGAGGGGGCCTTTCTTCGTCCACATTATCTGGAAGATAAGTTCCGTTTCGAATCGCCGCAGTAGTGTCGCTATTGAAAAAATCCCCAGTCATTCCGTTTCCAATGAAGAGATCGACATACCCATCGTTGTCGAGATCCCCAAACTTCAACGCCCAAGTCCAATCCGATTTGGCGAGCCCGGTCATGTGGGCCGCTTCCATAAAGCGCCCTAGCCCGGTGTTCACGTAGACCGAGTTCCGCATATATTGCCTTGGCTGTGCGTGATCCAAGAACCAAGCGTTCTTGCTCATATTTCCCATCCCCACCTTTTGGCGAAAATGATTGGTGCCCATCATATCCGAGCCCATGAAATCCAGGAGACCGTCATTATTCAGATCCGCAACGTTTGATCCCATCGAATACCAAGGAGTGTGAGGTAAGGTTTCCAAAGTGACTTCGGAAAAAGTCCCATCGCCATCATTGCGGAATAAATGATCCGCCCCGTAATAATCGTTTGCCACGAACAGGTCAGGATCACCATCGGCGTCGTAGTCAAACCAAGTGGCAGATAAACCCATCCCGTTGTCTTTTAATCCGGCGGCCTCGGTGACATCGGTAAAACGCGGTACTCCGCCCTCTTTCGTCGGACCATCATTACGATAAAGGTAATCATACTGGCCGGCTCTAATAAACATATGCATCTGGCCCGTTGGATTCCAAACCACTTCAAAAATCTCGCGCAGATGTTCTGGCATTATAAAATTCCCCTTGGCGTCTTTTTGTAACTGGCGGTAAACCCGATTTGCAGTCGCACGATCGCTCACACTGTAGTTTTCCTCGGGCGAGAACGGGCGATTCGTCAGAAGATAGCCATCCATGTCGCCATCCAGATCGTAGTCTGCGAAGGCCATATTCACGCTAAACCCCTTGAAGTTGAGACCTGCCTCTTCCGCACACTCTTTGAAAACTCCCTTTTCGTTGAAGTAAAGTCGGTTAGCCGCATCAAAGGCGCAGACATATAAATCCAAATCCCCATCGCCATCGATGTCCGCAAAACTCGGTGAGGCCTGCCAAAATTCCTCCGCCGCAAGCCCGCACCTCTCCGTAACGTCTTCGAACTTAAAATCACCCAAATTTCGGTAAAGTTTCCCACCACCAAAAGGCCTCGTTAAATAAAGATCAGGACGTCCATCACCATCATAGTCCCCCACCGCAACTCCCCCGGCTCCAAATGATAGCGTGAGAGCTCGCTCATAGTCCCGTGGAGCCTTCCAGCTATTTATGAAATTGACGCCGGAATCATCGGAAGAAACCTCGTGGAATCGCTTTCCAGCCAGAGATTTCCTTACTTCGGGCAAATCGATATTCGGAGGAACCGAGTCAGCAAAAGAAAGCTGAATCCCAAGGAGGAGCACGGTAAACCAGCTAAACCTTCCCTCAGAGGGTATTTGAGCTCTGCAAAGCTTCATCAAACGGGTTTAGCATAAAACCAAATCATCCCGCAGAAATAAAATCCTCTCGAACACCTCTAACGATCTAACTTTCTTATTGCTAAATCGTCCATTTTATGGGTTGCTTATCACTGACTATCAGGAAATTAGCTTGTAGACCTTGTCCTTTCGTTACTTTCATCCGAACCAATTCCAATTCAAACCTCATCAAATCATGATTAAGATTACCATCCCAGCCGGGATTCTACTTCTAGGCATCAGTTCCCTCCAAGGGGCAAGCTTAGCCGCCTACGATGCAGCCATCGCAGGTTCTGGCTTTACCGCACGAAGCACAGCAGCCGCTACCTTTGACGGGTCAAATATCGAAGCCTTTGATTTTGGAGCGATTTCTGGTGACGCGACTTTTGAGTTTATTATGAGTGGCGATCCAGTCGCCGGGGGGAATAATGGATATATTGGGAGAGCGGATGCTAACGCGGGCAATAGCCTTCGCTACGAGCAATGGGCTGATACTGGCCAGCTGGGCTTTACTAGGGGAGGGGTGGCTGACAATACCTTTTCTGCTCCCAATGCTGCGTCTCCGACAGATGACACACACGTCACCTACCGGTGGACTGAAGCAACTGGCACAATGGATCTTTTCATCAATGGTGCTGCTACTGATTCCATCGCAGGAGCTGTCTTTGAGATGCCCACCGGCCCCGGACATTTGGGGAACGTTAGCGATGGTGGAAATGAAGGAATGATCGGGACGATTTCTCGTGTTACGACTTTCAATAGCGCTCTCTCCGATTCTGATATTTTGTCTCACGCCAATGCTTGGAGTGTTCCCGAGCCCACCAGCTTGCTTTTCTCTGGGCTCGCCGCTTTGACGCTTCTCGGTCGCAGACGATAGAAGGCCCGCGGGATAATAAATTCTTTCAAAGCCAGCTGCGCCTCACCGGCCAGCTGGCTTTTTCGTGATCTTGAGCTTCTGTCTCGTCTCCTAAACTTAATCCGGTTCCTCTTCACCCCTCAGAAGAGGCGGTGACTTATAGGCTCCAAAGCGACTTGGCGTTTTAGTCTCCCCATGTGAAGCTCCTTGAAGAGATCAAGATCCCATCATGAAACTCCTTACTTTCCTCGCCTGCGCCTCGCTAGTTCAGGCCAAACAGCCCAATATCCTCTTCCTCTTTTCGGATGATCATGCCCTTCGTTCGATCTCGGCCTATGGCGGCGACCTCGCCAAAATCGCTCCCACTCCAAACATCGATCGTCTCGCTGCTACCGGAGCAATTTTTGAGAACTCCTTTTGTGGAAATTCCATCTGCGGTCCATCCCGGGCCACCATTATGACCGGAAAACATAGCCACAAAAATGGCTTTCTTCGCAACAGCGGAAAGGGCCTTGATCAATCACAGTGGACTCTCTCAAAAGCCCTTCACGGAGGCGGCTACAGCACTGCCGTCATTGGCAAGTGGCACCTCGTTTCAAACCCAGTTGGTTTTGACTACTGGGAAATCCTTCCTGGCCAGGGTAACTACTACAATCCCGTCTTTAAGCAAATGGACGGAAGCATCAAAAAGTTCAACGGATATTGCACCGACATCACTACCGACAAGGCCATCAAGTGGCTAGACAACCGAGACAAGAAAAGACCCTTCTTCCTCATGTGCCAGCACAAAGCACCTCATCGCACCTTTGCCCCCGCCCCGCGCCACCTTAAATCCTTCGATGGCGTTACCATTCCCGAGCCCCCTTCCCTCTTTGACAACTACGAAAACCGAAGCGGAACACTCGCAAAAAACGAGATGGAAATCGATCGCCACTTCGACTGGGCTTACGATGCTAAGGTCCGAAAAGATGAGCGCAACGGGATAAAACTACCGGGATTAGATCGCTACCCGACAGTAGAATACCGCCGTATGACCGCTCCTCAAAAAGAAAGATGGGACAGTCACTTCGGCCCTGAGAACAAAGCCTTCATCAAGAAAGTTCCTACAATGAGCCACAGGGACATCGTGCGCTGGAAATACCAACGCTACATGAAGAACTACCTCGCCACCGTAAAAGCAGTCGATGAAAGCGTGGGCCGAATGCTCGACTACCTCGACACAAATGGTCTCGCTGAAAATACGATCGTCGTTTACGCCTCCGATCAAGGCTTTTACCTCGGAGAGCACGGGTGGTACGACAAGCGCTGGATGTTTGAAGAATCCTTTAAGATGCCTTTCGTAATCCGATGGCCAGGGGTCACCAATCCCGGATCACGCCCCAAGGAGATGATCCAAAACATTGACTACGCCCCCACTTTCCTCGAAGCAGCCGGAGTTGAAATCCCAGCTGAGATTCAGGGCAAATCAATTGCACCCGTTCTCAAAGGCACTCCGACGGACTGGCGTAAATCGCTCTACTATTCTTACTACGAAAAAGGAGAGCACAACGTCCCTCAACACTTTGGAGTCAGAACCGAGACTCACAAAATTTTCTACCTTCCGGGAACCGACGAATGGCAACTCTTTGATCTCGTCAAAGATCCACAGGAACTCAAGAGCGTCCATGACGACCCGTCGTATTCCGAGGTGAGAAAAAAGCTTACGAAAGAATTCCACCGCCTCCGTAAACATTACGAAGCGCCCCCGATGAAGATCAAAAAAGGAAACTGAAAATGCAACCTTTGAGGACTCTATCGGTCCTCATCTTACTGTTTAGGGGATCTTACTCAACGATCGCAAATTTCCGGGCAACCACCTCGACCGCCAAGGTCTCAAGTTGCTCATCTTCGAGGCGCTCAATCGCTTCAATCGAAAATCCTTGAGCCACCAAACTGCGGGCATCCTTTGCAGTGATGCCCCGAGCCATAAGATAAAAGATCTCCTCGTCACTCACACGTGACGAAGTGCTTCCGTGTGAGCATTTCACATCATCAGCATTGATCTCAAGGCCAGGCATCGAGTGAGCTTCACACTCATCGGTCATCATGAGATTACGACAGGTTTGATAAGCGTCGGTGCCGTGTGCCCCTTCATCGACAAAAATAAGCCCGGAAAAAATCGTAGTGGCTTTCCCAAAAAGCGTATTTTTAAAGAGGAGATCCGAAAAGGTGTTACGAGCTCCATGATGCTGGAAGGTCCGCTGGTCATATTCTTGGCCGGTATCAGGTAAAGTGACCGAAAGAATCTCCGACTTAGCATCCGACCCACTGACAGTTGAGTAAGTTTCTTCACGCACCCACTTGGCCCCAGTATGCACGACAGCAAGTTTGGCGTTGGAGGATGCCTCTAAGGTAGAGTCCGAGAACCGAATCAACTTACTGTTGCGATTGAGTTCTTGGGTCACGAGGCATGTGATCTTAGAATTTTCGGCGGTGCGTACATCCGTAGCGGTGACTACAACAGCGGCGGAATCATCGATGGAAATGAACCGCTTCACGACTCTGATATTCGCACCAGCTTCAGCTTCGATGACAACGCCAGGAAGAAATAATCCCTCTCCTGAAACAAAGTAGATCAATTCAAGCGAAAGATCAGTGCCACTTCGAATATGCAAAGTGTGCTTTGACTTAGCAGCATGCAAGGCGGCATGTTTCGAAGAACCTAGGCGCGAAGTTGGACCAAAAGAACCCTCAACCAATTCGGCTCCATCAGACGAACCTGAAACGAGATCACGGTTGGCGAAAACAAGCCGGTCGAAACCCTTGAGGGGCTCGGGAAGATCACCTGAAGTTCCAGTTCCGACAGTCTCTAGCCCGGAAAGATTGGCTTCTTTCCAAGAGCCGAAACGCCAGTTTTCGTCGGTGCGCACTGGCCAATCGAGCTCCTCAAATTTCTCAAGAGCAGGGGAAACAAAAGTAACAGACATTTAAGAGTGTGTAAAAGTGGATTGGTTCCAGTTTTGAAAACAGGTTTACCTTAGCCGACGGATCCTTCCATCTCTAGGTCAATCAAGCGCTTCAGTTCAACCGAATATTCCATCGGAAATTCTTCAACTAAGTCGTTTATGAATCCATTAACGGCAAGTGACATAGCTTGAGTCTCAGAAAGTCCACGCTGCTGCATGTAGAAAAGCATCTCCTCGGAAACTTGACTCACACTCGCCTCGTGCTGGGTGACATGTTGATTTCCCTTCACCGAGATCGCCGGATAGGTATCGGTCCGGCTATTCGTGCTGATGAGCAAGGCGTCGCACTCGGTATTATTCTTGCACCCTTTGAGGTGTTTGGGAATGTGGACCTGACCACGATAAGTCGAGCGACCTTCCCCGACCGAGATTGATTTAGAGATGACGTTCGAGGTCGTATTGTTCGCGGCGTGAATCATCTTAGCGCCAGTGTCTTGGTGCTGGCCGTCGTTAGCAAGAGCGATAGAAATCACTTCTCCACGCGCTCGGTCGCCTTTCATGACAACACCCGGATATTTCATCGTAAGACGTGACCCAATATTACAATCAATCCATCGGATCTCAGCATCTTCGTGAGCTAGACCACGCTTGGTGACAAGGTTGAACACATTAGATGACCAGTTTTGAACAGTGACATATTGTATCTTGGCACCCTTCATTGCAACCAACTCAACGACCGCCGAATGCAATGTCGCAGTCTCAAATTTGGGAGCGGTGCACCCTTCCATGTACATTACCTCCGAGCCTTCATCAGCAATAATAAGCGTCCGCTCAAATTGCCCAAAGTTCTCAGAATTGATACGAAAGTATGCCTGCAAAGGATGCTTCACTTTGACTCCCGGAGGGATGTAGATGAAGGAACCACCGGACATCACCGCGGAGTTTAAAGCAGAAAATTTATTGTCACCAGTTGGGATCACTTTGCCAAACCAAGGTCGGAAGATTTCCTCGTGCTCTTTCAAGCCTTCCGCACAAGTCACGAAAATAACACCTTCGTCCGCCAGCGCTTCTTTTACATTTGAGTAAGCCGCTTCGGAATCGTACTGCGCTTCCACACCAGCGAGAAAAGCCCGTTCCTGTTCAGGCACCCCAAGACGGTCAAATGTCTCGAGCACTTCCGGTGGAACCTCGTCCCAAGAACGTTTGGGCTGAGCACCATCAGAGAGATAGTAACGGATGGCATCAAAATCGATGTTTTCGAGATCCCTAGTCGCCCAGTTCGTTGGCATCGGCTTGGACTCAAAGGTCTTAAGTGCCTTATGCCGAAATTCATTCACCCAGGCCGGCTCGTCCTTCACCTTCGAGATGTAATCAACCGTGTCCTTAGTTAATCCATATCCGGCGTCGAACTTATGGCTCTCCGGAAAAGAAAAATTGCCGACATCGTCTTTTTCAAAAGCGACTTTTTTGACGGTGGCAGTCTCAGAATTCATCATGAAAAATATTAGGCAGTTTTGAGGAAGTCGTATCCGCTTTCCTCGAGTTTGAGGGCTAATTCGGCGCCACCAGATTTCACGATTTGACCATCAGCCATGACGTGAACATGGTCAGGCTTAATGTAATCGAGCAAACGCTGGTAGTGCGTGATGACGAGAAACCCACGATTTTCTGAGCGCATCGAATTCACACCTTTGGCGACCACCTTCAGCGCATCGATATCAAGACCTGAGTCGGTTTCATCGAGCAAACAATAACGTGGATCGAGCATGATCATCTGCAGGATCTCATTCCGCTTCTTCTCTCCACCAGAAAAGCCTTCATTTACCGACCGGCTAGTGAACTTGCGGTTCATTTCAAGCTCGTCCATTTTGGCATACATATCTTTATAAAAAGCCACTGCATCAATTTCTTCGCCTTCGGGAAGTCGGGCTTGAAGAGCGGCGCGCAAGAAGTTGGCGTTGGAAACCCCCGGAACCTCGGCAGGATATTGGAAAGCCAGAAAAATGCCGGCGCGGGAGCGTTCGTCGACTGCAAGCTTTTCAATGTCTACCCCATCTAGAAGGACCCGGCCTTCAGAAACTTCGTAGTCGTCATGGCCGGCGATGATTTTCGAGAGAGTTGATTTTCCGGATCCATTGGGACCCATGATGGCGTGCACTTCTCCAGCCGGAATCTCAAGGTTCAAGCCTTTCAGGATTTTGTTTCCGTCGACAGACGCATGGAGATTTTCGATGGTTAGACTCATGATGTTGGGTGAAATTTATCTGTTTCCAAAATTCCCTTTCAGACTTATGTCGAGATGACTGATTTTGGTTCCCTTTGGGAGTTCAAGGATGTCCTCTAGTTTGACTCCTTCCTTGAAAACTACGTCGTGAATTTTTCCGGAAGCCTCATCCTGGAAGTGGCAGTGATCGCTAAGATTAGGGCAGTATCGCGACGACTCGCGATCAAGATTCACTTGGCGAACGATATTATGAGTCACGAGCGCCTCGAGGCAGTTGTAGACCGTGGCTAAAGAGATTGTCGGCATCCGATCTTGAGCGCGAAGAAAAACATCATTCGCGGTAGGGTGATCACGATCGCGCAGAATAACTGCAAGCACCTCTCGGCGTTGTCTAGTCATTCGCAAACCTTCGATGTCGGAAGGAAAATCTTCCGGCTTCAAATCTTTATTGTTGGCGAGCGAAATCATCGACGGCGGGAAGCTATTCACAAATCCTATCAGAGCAAGTCGAAATTTGGAATTATTCTAATTCGAAATAATTCAGTAGACCTGATACAAGAATCCTAGGATGAGATCAGTCGTTTTTACCCTAACAATCCTTGCCGGCACGGTAAATGCGGGAAAAACAGCTAAAGTCATTAGCAAGGCCCGCAACGTCGCCAATATCCCAGGATTAGCGGCTGTAGCCTTTGATCGCCAACAAATTATCACTTTTGAAATTGCTGGCACGACTCGGATTGACAACACCATAGCGGTTAAAAAGGACTCTGTTTGGCACATCGGCTCCGATGCAAAAGCAATGACCGCTACCTTGATGGCGACTCTTATCGAAAAAAAACTACTTAAATGGGAGACAACCATGTCAGAGATTTTTCCCAAACTTGCAGATGAATTTCACCCCAACGCCCGGAAGACAACCATCACTCAACTCCTCTCTCACACAGCCGGTCTGCCTGCAAATCCAGAGGGCGCCCAAAGGATGCTCTCCCGACGAGAAGTAACGGTCATAGGCCTAGCACGAAAACCGAGCGAAGGATTTTTGTATTCAAACTTTGGGTATATCATCGCCGGTGCAGTCATTGAAAAAATTCTCGATACGACATGGGAAAAAGCAATTGAGCAATATCTCTTCAAGCCACTTGGAATCATAAGCGTGGGCTTCGGCCCCCCCAAAGGAGCAACCGCCATTTATGGCCACTGGAAGGGCAGACCAGTGAGCCACGACAACCCCCCGATGTATGGTCCCGCTGGCGGCCTTCATCTTTCCCTGTCTGATTGGGTTCTTTTTTGTCAGGATCAAATCAAGGGGCACCACGGAAATGGTAAACTTCTCACTCAAGCTAATTACCAAAAACTCCACACTCCAATCCAGCCCAATTATGGTCTCGGCTGGGGTGTGAAAGTTGAAAACGGTAAGATCGTCCAACTTCAACATGACGGCTCAAACACGATGTGGTATGCACGTGCTCAACTCAACCTCATCGAGCAACGAGGATATCTCATCACCATGAACACTGCTGATAAAAAAGCGGTCGAATGGCTCCCCAAGATCGCAAAAACCCTACTCCCGAACCCTAAATAATAACCGTGGCACATCCACAAATCTTCGCTTAACTTCTGATATGAAAATTATTGCAGCGATCTTAGCTCTCTCTCTCTCTGCTCTTTCAGCACAAGATTCCTTTAAAGTCGGTAACTTCACCTTCACGCCTGAAAAATCTTGGGTCATTGGGAAAACCTCAAGTCACATGGTCAAAGCCGCTCTCAACCACGGCAAAAAGGACGGCCCCCTCCTCAAATTCTACCACTTCGGCGAGGGCCAAGGAGGTGGCGTTGAGGCCAATATTCAACGTTGGAAGCGCCAGTTCGAAAACGGTGAAGCAAAAGTCACGCCGGAAGATAAAACCTTCGGTAAGCAAAAGCTTACTGTCGTTACAATGACTGGCACATATATGGTCGGTCCGATGATGGCTCGTAACAAAACCGCCACACCAGAATACATGCTCCTTGGGGCAGTCATCCCTCACCCTTCTGGCGATGTCTTTCTTAAGATGCTCGGTAAAGAAGTTGATCTCAAAAAGACCAAACCTGACTTCGAAAAACTCATCGCAAGCGCCTTCGAAAAAGCCGCGAAATAGCGATCACTCTTCGATAGTTACCTTGAGGCGGTAGAACTTTTTACCTGCCAAAGGAGCGGTCAGAACAATCATCGTATCAGTTCGTTCAACAAATTCGCCGAGAGTGGGTTGCCACTGACCCTCAAGGCTCGCCGATTCTTCAAACCCAACCGTTGCCGCGGTCGCGAGCCCATTCAGTGGGATTTCATAGCGGAGCATTTGAGGATTATTAGAATCCACCCCAATCGTCCCAGGCATGGCATCAAATGCCGAAGGATTCAGATCTAACACGAACTCCATGGCGTTATCGATCCCGTCAAGGTCAGGGTCGGCAGTCGGCCCGGTGATGGCAGGATTCGCCAATTCCTCCGCGGTAAAATGGTCCGACATGAAGATCTTGAACGGACTTCCGACTGAATCTTTAACGATGAGGGTTAAATCAAGAGGGAGCGTCTGGCTACTTCGTTGATTATTCCCTCTGTAACCGGTGATCGTAAGGGTAAAGGTCCCTGGCTCTTCCGGAATTCCTCCGATTGTTCCTATTCCGCTTTGGGGCCCAATCGCCACGACTCCAGCAGGCAGTTGATCAGTGCCATTGTCATTAACAATTCCAAACGATGAAATATTATAACGGGTGGCCTTGAACTCCCACTGGAAAGCCTCGCCAATCTCAACCTCGATGACATCCGTCGGTTCGCTCGTGTTGGTTTGTTGGAGCATGATCGACTGGCCGGACAGAGCGTGAGTTCCAACGAAAGTCACCGCCAATGGCGCCGCAAAATGACTTCCTCCAGTTCCCCCAAATATTGGAGTAAGATTCTTAACTAAGGGAAGCCGTTGGGCCACCATGGCAAGTCCACTCGCTGTCACATTGACAGCGCGGTCGTATGCAATTCGATAGTTCATTCTTCTAAAAATCTAGTTACAGCCGCAACCCCCTCCGCCAATTCCATTTCCTCCCTGGGAAGCTTCACGGGAAAAATACATATGGTCAGACATTGCCTCACCCAGGGGATCGCGCTCGGGCGACATCACTTTTGTGGCCAGGTTACTTCGCTCCTCTGGTGTTGACACCACGGTGCAGGAGGGAAAGAGAAAGGCAAGCGCAGCGAATATTTTAAGAGCCAAGGACATATCGATGAATGTTGGAGCTATGAAAGTTATTATTGGTCGTTTGAAGGACGGCATCGACACCAAAGCTACGCTCAATGTTTTCTAATCCTTCCTTCTCCCCGATAATACAAGCATTCGTCGATAAAATGCCCGCTGTCAAACAGTCATCTGCCAAGCAAGAAGCAGTCAGGAGATCATTCTCGGCTGGCCAACCGCTTCTCGGATCAATGATATGGCCAAACTTCTTTCCTTTGATCATTCTATACCTCCGTCCATTCCCTGAGGTCGCCAAACCTTTGCCACTCACTGCCAAGCGAAACGCCACCGCGTCTTCTTCCTTTGCGTCCTCAATCCCGACCACCCAAACCGGCCCGTTTGGCGGTTGGCCAAGCGCTGACACATCGCGCCCCAGATCAACCAAGCAATCAACAATTCCCAAACGCTTCGCAAAACCGATAAGACGATCCACCGCGTATTCCTTTCCAAATCCGCCAATCTCCAACGCCATTCCATTTTCAGGAAGGAAGACCCTTCCATCCCCCCACTCAACCATAGGCCATGAAATCAAATTTTTTGCTGCCTCAATCTCCTCACTCGAAGGCAATCGGTCCTCTCTTCCTGCCCGGTCCCACAAACTTGTAAGCGGTAATGAAGTCGGGTCATTCAACCCCCCTGAAATTTGAAAGGTATGCTCGCAGAGCCTTAAAATTTCTTCGTCAGCTTTCGAAATCTCTACCCCCGAACGCCCAGCTTCTGCATTGATCTGGCACAGCAGACTAGTTGGTTTAAACCGTGACCACTTTTCCTCAAAATCCCGCAACCATCCTAAACCCAACTTACGAAACTCTTTCGCAATCTCAACTGATACCGACCGAAATTGAACCTCGCACACCGTTCCCAGCGCCTTGAACTTTAGCTTAAAAAGCCCGCCGGTCAGATTTGTATTCATTGTTGTATTAGAAGCGGAACTGCGCTCCAAGCGAGAGAACATGTGCGGAGGGAAAAAAGGATGCAGGAGTTTGCGGATTTAAACCCTCCATCTCATAGCGCTCCCATTGCAGATCAAGCGTCATATTCTCAATTGGCTCCCAAGCGACTCGCACCCCGTATGTGAGCGCCTCCAACTTGGAGAGGCGATAATCCGAGGAGTAATTTGGGCCGCTCCCATCGATCCGATCAGTCCCATCGACCCCCGTTCCAGTGAGTGAAGTGTAATAAAAATCCGCCTCACTTTGCCGGTAATACCGCACATATGGGGTTAGACTTAACTGCTGATTAATCTCCTGAATCCACTTCAGCTCAAAGGTATGTCCCTCCACGCTATTCGTATTTGCGAAAAAACGGTAAGAACATTTCAGCGCGGCATTAGCCTGTTGGAAGTAATGCCGGACACTGGCTTTTGTCACGAAACGATCTAGTTCGTTGGGCCGGTTCTCCGCATAATCGAATGTGTCAGTCACTTCACGAGGCCCAAATATTCCGTCAATCACGACTGTCCGAATCTGGGAAATCCGGCGATAGGGATCTCCAAGATATCCTGTGTTGCGACCATAGCCCAAGTTGAGGTCAAAAAGCGTATTGCGACTAAGAATTTGCGAAATCCCAATATTAAGGTCGACCGTATCCTTATCCTGATCCTCAAAGTTATTGGTGAACGGAGTCGCCAAAACTTCGTCAAAGGCAAAGGCTGCACCTGCCGTCACCGTCGTATTGTTCTGATTAAATTGACGGCTCACCTTACCCGTCACGGCATTTGAACGATAGTCGCTCTCTTTGCTGTGAGCATATTCGAAAGATAAGGTATAATCATCGAGTTCTTGCTCAATCGTCGCAACGCTTACATGGCGCTCATCCGTAATTGTCTGAAAAAGCCATTCGTCCGGGTTGCCGGCCGCATGCGTCCCTGTTGGAGTCATCCCAGTCAAGCTGTCGACTGCCAGACGTAAACTTGCTGAAGTCTCCCCCCACTCCCCCCACGAAAATTGGTAATCCAAATAATGGGACTCGACATCAATTCGCCCCTTATCTTCATCATAAAACTGATAACGATAACGGAGAGCCTCCTGAGAGGAAGCCGTTCCTATCGAGAGAATTGGAAGGGTAGGATAAAATGCGCAGCGGAAGTTCATTCGATATTAATCCTCATCTTCGTTAGTAGTGTCGATCTTTTCTATCACCGCATCTTCGCGAAGCTCTACTGCCAAAGATTGCAGGGCATCTCTTCGCTTCCGGGCCAACGCCCGATTCTCAAGCTCCTCCTTCACCTCCTCAAAAGGCACTACCTGCTCTGGCTTTAACTCAACCACCTTCACTAAATGCATCGCATGCTCGTAAACAATCACCGGAGACACCTCGTCATCACGCATCGAAAATAAAGTTGCCTCGAAAGGATTTGTAGGCCGATCCAGCGAAATCCACCCTAGATCTAATTCACCCGTCGACTTTTCGGTTTCACGCTTTGCTATTTCCTCAAAATCGCCGCCCTCTAAAATTTCTTCACGCACGATGCAAAGCTTCGAGAATACCTCGTCCGACGTCGTCTCCTCATTTAAGGTCTTCATCAAGTGTAAACTTCGAGCCTCGGCCGGAGTCTGGTATTCTTTCCGGTGCTCATCGTAGAATGCCCTCACTTCTTC
>DCQM01000062.1:10137-15613 GCA_002323895.1 Akkermansiaceae bacterium UBA1518 | reverse complement strand
TTCTTAGTCAGAACGCTTCTTTTTATACGAATCAATAGTGGTTCCATCTGCCTTAATAGCTTCGTAGGATATTTGGTTAGAGGTAACTGTGACCTTTATCAGGTGGTTAGTCGCCTCAGCGTGAGCAAGGTAAGGCCTTTGCAGTTTCCAATCAGGCGCAATTTGTCTAGTCCGAGTCCCCCAAGCTCCATCACCAAGGTAGACTACCCCATTGCGATCATCTTTTTTACCTTTTGTCAGGGGATGAGTGCGCTTGTAGACGTGATGGTCATTTTCAAAGGCAGCTAAAACTGAATATTTTTCAAAAAGAGGTGACCAAAGTCTCTGAATATCTATGGCATTTTCTTTAACGCCTGTCCCATATGCTGGACGGTGGTAACAGACAAAGGTCGCTGCCTTCGGTGAAGCTTCTTTTAAAGTTTTATCTAGCCAGTCAACTTGGTCAGAAACATTTTGAGTATGTCCAGAATCCAAAGTTATGATGGTCAAGTAATCTTCGAATTTCACAACGTGGTTACTCCTGTCGTTTAGTCCGTGAAATAGGCTGTAAAAAAAGGGGGCTTCAGAAGGCGGAGGAGCATTTGCTGGACGGTAAGAAGCTCCGCGAACCTCATGGTTTCCAATCACTGCGATCATCGGTATTAGATCACCCGCCGTTGATCTCGCATATTTGTTCCATGAGTCAACCCACTCAATCCATTTTTGTTTATCTATGCCATTTGCATAGGCAAGATCTCCACCAAGTAGGGCAAAAAGTGGGTCTTCTGTCCCAGCTCTCATATTCATCGGATCGAGTAGTTCTCTTGTATGAAACATATCCCCGCCAGTGACGAAGGTGACCCCTTGTTTGATCTTCAGTGGAGCAGTTTTGAAGTGCCATGAGCCGATAACAATTCCAGACCTGATAATTTGAAAGAAGTATCGGCGATCAGCAATTAAGTTGCTCAACTCAACTGAATAAACATGGTCACGTGTATCGGAAAAATTTCGACTTATGACTCTCGTGTCTTGCCATGGATCGTTTTCAGATCGGCGATATTTCAAAGTGAAGTTCCCCTTATTTTCCACTGAAGGTTGAGAAGTTTCGATCCAGTGAATAGACAGCGACTTAGAGGGGTCATTGACCCATTGGCATAACGGACCAACAATTTTGGAGTGGCCGGTAGCTACAAGCAGGGCAAGTAAGAGAATACTGAGTAAAGGCTTCATGGTGTTGAGATGCTATTGATAAATGAATATTAAGATCGACTGAATACGTATGTCTGACGTTGGCCTTTCATCACTCTATTTTTAATAAATAATCCTACAACCGATCTAGAGAACTTTAGGATAGGCGCTGCTGAATTTCAACTGATCCGAAAGAATTAATTAAATTTATAATAAAATAATGGAACAATCTTTAATCAAATTTCGCATGTTAAGATTATGGACGTAATCTTTTAATACCACTGTAAAAACACTAAAATGACCACTAGGTAAAAAGAGGCGTCGAAGCCTGACAGCTCATCCACCAAATATTATCAAACTATGAAAAACTCTGTATATATCCTAGCTCTCTTAATGAGTGTTTCAATCCTCAATGCTGACCATCATAAAAAGACTGATAGTAATCTAAAGCTGCCTACTAGCTGGAAAGAGTATCTATCGCTGAAAAAAAAGCAAAAGGCATTCGGCATATGGTCCTATACGGGAAGAACTTCTAGCATGTGGGAAGGTATCCCGGAAGGTATTGAGTATAGTCATACTCGCACTACTCAGATGAGCGCTGATGGAAGTAAGATTTTAAGTTCCCACGTAATGAAAACGAAAGACGGGGCTATTCTAAGCACTGGGTCGGGGATGGAAACCTGGGACGCGAAAAGAAACAAAATATTCTCCAGCCACTCTGGATACGACGGAGGCAAACTCTACACTGGTCCCTCGGAGTTAATCGGTATCGGTGAGAGCGCAGAAAAATGGAAATATACTGAGACCATTTCAGGGAAAACCTATGAGGTGCTACAAACTCGGAAAACTGAATCTCCTGATAAGAGGAGCGAGACAAATGTGAGGGTGAAAGACCCGGATAGTTCAACTACCTCCACTTTCACGAGGCAACTGAAAAAGAAGACTAAAAAGTAGTCAAAAAGAGAACTTTTTTAACATAAACCCATAGTAATATGAAAAAACAATACATGATAGCATCTTGTGCAATTGGAGCTCTCACACTCAATGCCCTTTCGGATAATGATGGTATCCTTTCGAAACGAATTGAAGGTGAATGGATTACGTTTAAAGGTGATTCTTATGAGATTAAAAACATTTCCAATGGAAAAGTAAAATCCACATTCTACCGATGGGATGGCAGAAAAAATTTTGAAAGATCTGCTGACATTAGTTTAAGAGATCAGTCGTCAGGTAAACAAAAGACAATAATCGATCAAGGTGTGGAATGGGATTACCTAGCTAGTGGTATTACTCCTGAAAACAATAGTTGGACCGGATTATCCTTTGACAGTAGGAAAGCGGGCTGGAAAAAAGGGAAAGCAGGTTTCGGATACGGTGACAATGATGACGAAACTGTACTCGAAGATATGCAAAATAAATATTCTAAAATTTTCATTAGAAAAGAATTCACGCTACCTGAAGGAACTAAACTTGATAACTTAGCCCTCCTTATTGATTATGATGATGCTTTCGTGTTGTATGTAAATGGCAGGCGTCTAATGAACTCAAAAAGTTTAACTATTAATGAAAAAACTGGGGAAGTTACAGTGAATAATCATGAAGCTAATGGACCTGAATATTTCTCATTAAATGATTATGCGGGAGCATTTAAGGCTGGAAAAAATGTTATCGCTTTTGAAGGTCATAACACCAACCTCGAGAGTAGCGACTTCACATTAAGCCCTCAACTTATAATGGGCGGATCTGCAAAATATGTTCTAACTAATAGAACCCAAAAGGCTTCAGTTCCTGATGGTGATTGGTGGTTCAACAAAAGAGCGTGGAATGGTAAAATCGATGAGCTTATGATATGGGGGAAAGCTCTAAATGATGAGGAGGTTTCTGACCTTTGGAATGAAGGTAAAGGAAGAAAAAAACTGCCAAGAGGTAGCTCAAAATCTCTTATTGGACATTGGCCTTTTGATGGAGATTTACACGATAAAAGTGGTAACGAAAGAAATGCTAGTGGACATAATTCTCCTGGATTCAGTGAAGGAAAAATCGGTAAAGCTCTTGAGCTTAATGGAGAAAATCAATATGTAACGTTAGGAGGGAATCCTGTTGATTACGCACCTAAAAGCGGGAGCATTACTATTTCGTTTTGGTTTAGTGCCGATAAGCTAGACAATAGATGGCAAACTCTTATTTCAAATGGAGATACAGGTTTTGGGAAATGGCGAATACACCGTCATCAGTTTTCGGATAACATTAGTTACGTAGGTGGCGCTATGGCCATTAATAAAATGGTTAATATTAATGATGGTGAATTGCATCATTTAGTAGCTGTTACCGAAAAGGATAAAGAGGTAAGGTTATATATTGATAATAAGATCATTAGAAACAGTGGGAAAAATGGGGTTGGAAATCTCACTTTAAATAAAATTAATCCAACAGTGGGGGCGGAACTTCAGGGATTAGAAAACTTGAAACCAGCTTTGGAGGGGACCCTCATACCTTCACAAGATTCACTGAGAATAACAGTAAAACCTTTGGCAGATACTCCTGGGTTCATATACAATAATCGAGCTGGATTTTATAAGAGAACAAGCGATCCAGAAATAGCCCTTCTTCTAGCTTCGCAAAAAGGAGATCAAGAAAAAGTCAACAATCTTCTAAACAGCAAAGCTGACCCTAATGCACACGTTAGTGGTTCCTATAATGCTCTTGCTTATGCTGCATCAAGAGGTCACTTAGATGTAGTCAAAACTCTTCTGAATAATAAAGCAGATGTAAATAAGGCAGCAAACTTTCAGAAAACGCCCCTCCTTGTTACTGCTGGAACTAATCAAATTGATGCGGCTAAATTGTTATTGGCGAACGGAGCCGATCTAAATGCGCAACAAGGTCAAGGCGCTTATGCGACCCATGAGGCATGCTTTTTTGGACAACCAGAAATGTTAAAGTTTCTTCTAAAAAAAGGACTCGATCCAAACTTACAAAATAGTGGAGGATTTACGGCAATGCATTTCGCAATTTGGCAAATGCAAGAGGGGCGGCACGAGTGGAACGAACCAAGAATCAGATGCGTCAAGTTACTTATGGATAATGGCGCCAATCCTAAACTAAAAGCTGGAAACAATAATCAATCCCCAATTCAACAAGCTCTTAGTAAAGGACTTGATCACGTGGTAAAGATTCTAGTTAAATAAATTATCCCAAAACTTCCACCTCACCACCTAAAAGAGAAAGCGGGTGGGGTGGAGATTACCTTATCAACTTGAGAGGGGAGGCCTTTGCTGTCGCTCTTTTTTAGTGTCTCTCCACGTCAGGATAAAGTAAAAGCCGGTGCTAACCTCGTCGCATTAGGCCAAGAAACCGGCTTTGAGTTTACCCAAGAAGAACTGGAAACCGGCTGGGAAGAGCTGCAGGAATCCGATGAAGGCCTTACTGACTTTGGGTTGGATGTTGTGAGTGGTGGTCAGCGTGGCGGCAATGGCGGCTGCTGATAACACACAATTTATAACGTAGACAGCACCGCTCACCCCTTCATGCGCGCTAGAGGCCGGCTTTGTGTCACATAGATTTGTGAACCACCGATCCCCTAAGTAGCATCCCCGAATCAGGAAAGGGGAGGGCTGAATCTTTGCTGATGGATAAACGCTTTTTCTCAGAAAAAAAAGTGACATGAAGCTAGCCGCTTGAACGCATGAGGAAGTATGGCTATCCTCTCCAAACAGTCTTACAATCTCTTTCGGGAATTGTAATAGTTTAAATAGCAAAAGACCCTAAAATTTGGTTTATGAAGGTGGATAATGAAATCGTGATAGGCTGGGAACCGCACATGATGCGGTCTGTCGGGCCAAGGGCCAAAATGTTAGTCTTTGGCACCAAATACGGTATGGTGGTCGTAACAAATCGTCGGTTTCTTTTTCTCAGCGAAGGAGAATCGGGTTTTAGCGGCCAGTTCTCGAGAAATGTCCAAGAGATCGATAGCCAGTATCTTGACTCGGAAAGCTCCATAGACATCCCGATAGGCCAAATCGAGAGGATCAGAGTGAGAAGGCGTTGGGACTTTGCGAGCTATATATCGATTCAAGGCGTGGATGCAAATATGAGAAAGGTTTCATACGCATTCATGAGCAAGTTTGGTATGAACCGGTCTAAACTTTACGAATTAGTTAATGCAGCCAAAAAATCTAGATAGCCATCGGCTTGCTGCCACGCACCTTTTAAGAGAGAAAAGCTGAGCCAAACCAACTCTAGCTGAACCCCGGTCCCCAACATTAAGTCAGGAATTACTCCTCCTCTAAGCACGATCCCCGAATCAGGA
>DCQM01000062.1:0-9798 GCA_002323895.1 Akkermansiaceae bacterium UBA1518 | reverse complement strand
AGGAAAGGGGAGGGGTGAATCGGTCTTATCTGCAGGTGCTATAATCAGTCTTGCGCTTTGTAATTGTGCGCCACGATTCGGGAACTAGGATTCAAGGATGATGGATAAGCTAGTATTATTTTTTGGTGCCTTCGCGCTCATCGGGTGCGGGGAGAAAAAGGAGGAAGATCGTAATGCAGAGGCAGATGCGGGTTCAGGCATCAACGATTTAGCGGCGTCCAGTGAAGGTGTTACGCCCACAGCAGGCAATGTAGCGACCCCATTGCAAGGTGATGAGGGTTCTGACCTCCCACCCTTGCCAGAGACTATTACGAAAGAATTTATTATGGGGCTGTGGGCTAAAGCGCATGACAGAAGCGGTATTATTAAAGAGCTTGCGAATGTTGGTCTGCGCGAAGGAGTCTGGAGGGTCATGATTACTATGGGGCCTGAAAAGCGAGAGATGATTGATACTAGTGAGGCTTCGATGGTCGTGAAGATGGTCGATCGCCGCTTCCAAGTGTGGCAGTGGTCAATTGGTCAATCTATCGAATATTCATTCGTAACGTATGATTATGATGCTAAGAAATATCGGTGGTGGGGTCTTCAGCCCGATGGCTTTATTACGGAATGGTCTGGGAATCGGTATTTAAAGAACTTGGTAGAGTGGAAGTCGGTTCAGCTTGCGGAAGAAAATACTAGTATCACGATCCGTAATATTTATACGAGTGAAGACAGAAAAGCTTTAAAAATGACGGGCGAGATTAAGCAGAATGGTGAGGTGTTAATTCACCGAAATGATAAATTCCTGTGGCTCTCTGAATTGCCGGATGAACACAGGTTGCCGGAAGCTGAGTAATTGATATGAACTTCTAGGCTAAAAGTAGCCGTGGCACTGTGCAGGAACTATGGCGCGGTGCAACCTCGCCCCTGAGCCGCGATCCATGAAACTTAGATCGGAAGCATTTCTTCTCATCCATCGCGGTAGCTTAGAGACTAAGAGAGCGTGCGAACATCAGTCTCAAAGCTCTTGTAGAGCGCTCTCAACGCTCGCACGTGTGCTGCCTTAAGACGAGAGATTACTAACTTAGAGTTAATCAACCTCAAATTTCAATCACTCAAATTTCTGGTTTGGGAAATCTTTCGGAACAGGGATTGTCACTTCCCCGGTGGCAGCCCACTCGGTCCCACGTAAAAATGTGGTCACGAAACTACCCTCTTTGATTTGTTTGACATGATGACCTAAAATAGAATGAAAGACCCTTCCCTTGCCATATGAGATGGTCATCAAGGCCGGCTCATGTCGCCCAGTCCCCTTTTTCTCTTTTGACGAAAAAGCAGTCGCTAGGATCGTTACTTTTTCAGCCGGACCACGCAACTTGTCATAAAGCTCATCGGGCCCATGTTTGAAAACCGGGGGGAGCCCTTTCATAATAGGGTGTTCTTTTTCTCTAACTACCAACTCAAATTCATGCTGAGGCCCGTGAGCTCCTCCCTTTCCTTTTGATGTGTCCCGGACAACCTCACCTTTGTCATTAATATAAAGGTAAGGCCCGCTTTTCTCGTTGCGGCCACCCCACCCGCCGATGGCCGTCATTTTGTTATACTCTTTCCAATTCGGCCAGCAGTTGTTCGCAGCATGAATCGAGACCATTCCTCCACCATTCGCAATGTATTTTTCAAAAGCCCTCTGAGTGCCTTTTGGCCAATCGGGAGCCCCGTATCCTTCATTCATCACAACCACATCATATTTGTTGAAGTCGGGCTTATAGGAACCGTCTGCGCAAGACTCTTTCGAAGAACGGGTGTGATCGACTTTAAACTGGGGAACTTTAGTAAAAAGCTGTTTTAGGACAGGAGTCGTTTCTTGATACTGGTGGGCTCCTTGGGGGCCATCGGCAATGAGCACCTTAATTTTCTCTGCCGAGAAAAGGCTGCCCGGGACTAGGGATGCTAGAATTGCGGCTGCTGTTGCGAGGATTTTCTTTTTCATTGCTCGTGATCTTCTCTGATGGGGAATGCGCCGCCAGTTTCGTTTCACCTCACCTTGCAGGCCTCCTGCTCAGCCCCATTAAAGATCTTATTGAGGCCGGGCAAAATGGCATGAAAAACAAAAAGCTAACTCACGCTAACGGGCAGAGAAAAAATACCTTTATTGCAAGTTATACGCAATAAAAAGATGCATCATTTAATACCACCAGTGCCAAAACCATTGTTTTCTGCTCCCACTGCGGTCTTAAGGCATCATTGCCCACATTCATCCGCAGAAGATTAGTGCCCGGGGCACCCATGCCATCCCCCGCAGCCCCTTCTTGAACCCTGTATCTCTGGATCCAAATCCACGAATCCGTTTGCAGTGTTTCGCTGAAATCTAAGTTAATGTAAGCCCGCACCCATGTATCGATCTGACCGATTATTACTCAATCATAATCAATTTCAGGTCACACGAGGAGGTGTGTAAGATGAACCTATGAAATTGATTGATAGAGCTTGCTCGCCAGCTTTCATCGTAACTGCAGTAATACTCCTGGTAGGTATAGGTATTATTGATTCCAATTCTCGAAGTTTTAGTGCAACCATATTTATGGTCCCATTTGCTCTTGGACCTCTGGTTTTTTCTTTATCACTGGCCTTATTTATGCCGAATAAGTCCTCCCAGATTACTCTGATCATCGGCTCAGTCCTCTATGGTGGTTTTTTCGTCTATTTATATGGCGGGTTATTTTATAGGAGCCCTAGTCCTCAGAGCGGAATGGGCCTCTTGTTCATAGGGTTTTACTCACTCCGTGTGATGGTTCCAATATGGTGTGTAGCAGCATGCCTAAGGGCCTTCCAACTTATCAAGAATCCTGATTCCCCCTAAGCAGTATCTTTGAATCAGGAAAGGGGAGGGGGAAAATCGGCCCTATCTGCGGGGACTATAATCAGTGTGGTGCCACTTATCAGAATCCATGGTCCTTATTAGCCAAGGATGTTGCTCGATCAAAAAACCGCCCCTCAGGCCTACTACGAGCTATGAGGGACGGCTTTCGGTTATGAACTCACAAGCTTCAATTTGTGAATCGTTCTCTTTATAACTACTTTGATCTTGAGTGCTGACGATCAGTTACGGAATCTTGTCGTTAGATTAGGGGACACTAGCTTCGTGAACCAAGAATTGTGAAAAGTTGAGAAAACTAATCCCGATCCTCTCAAGTAGTATCACCGAATCAGGAAAGAGGAGGGGTGAAATAATAACTGTTGAAGTCAAAGCTGTTTGCTTACCGTTCCCCTGAGCCCTTAGAGAATTTTTTTAACCGAGACCTCTTGTAGGGGTCGTGATGACACAATTCCTGGGATTTTTACGCATAAAGGTATGAGGTGTCTTAAATACAGCATCCCAAAGATAACAAAATTATTATAACTAGAACGTGTTTTAAAAATGAAAAAATTACTTCTCTCGGTATTGCTAGCCTCAATCTCTATTAATCCTGTCTTTGCAGATCATCATAAGAAGCAAGATGTTCGACCCGCTAGTAAGGAGGACTTCATCCGCTTTATGAAATCTTCGCAGGGGATGTGGCGCGCCGAGGTGTTATCAGTAATTGGTGATCGCTCCCTTGGAAATAAGAAGGATAAGACAACCTACTATTGGCATTCTGTTTTTCAAAACTCATCTTGTATGACATCACTCGGAAGTGGGGGGGTAAGCTCAACTAGAGGAGTGACTTTTTACGATCCTATCGCGAAGGCCGTAATAAGAACGGCAGTAAGTAGTGACGGAACAATATCGAGGTCTACGCATATGCCCAAAGGTGATCAATGGTATAGGGAAACCAAAATAAGCAAGCCAGATGGAACCTCCGTTAAGTTGAATTCAGACGTTATTCATAATGATGAGGAGGGCATAACGACCATCATCATTCGTGGTGACGGAGGTAAGGGTAGTGTTAAGGAGCAAAAGAATGTTTGGTATCGGCAGCATAAGTAATTGCGTTTTCCTGTAATCTTCAATCCCCGCACTTTTGAAGTGAATCGCCAAATCCCCCCTGTGCAGTATTACCCAATCCGGACAGGAGAGGGGTGAAATAATTTGGAAAATGAATAATTTGTGATATATCCAAGGATGATTGTTGCTTCTTGGATTTGCTTTGTCTTGGGTCTTCTCTCCATAATTGGTTCGATTACTATCTGGAATATCAAGAGAGGGGAGGGCTCAGAACAGAAAGCTCATGCCGAGAGATTTGGGATTTTTGTGGGTTTGTGGGCGCCCACTTTTTTGGGTGTCGCAATCTTTCTAATTTTGGTCTCTCAAAGCAGCTGATATGGGACAATGTTTCTTTGGCGCAGTGTGTCGATTAGGCACTAAAGCTAGGGGAGGCTTATATTAGTGGGGTAGAGCTACTCGTAAAATCATCGTGGCTCTGTTAGCCTACCATTAACTCTCGGAGGGGGCCATCGAGGTCGAGATCCTTGAGGTTGGAATCCAGCTGGCCAAAGGAATTGGAAGTTTGCATTCCCGCGGCTTGCATCAAGGAAAGGTAAAAGTTCCCTACAGTTCGGTGGCCTTTGCTGCCGTACTTTGGGTATTCAAGGTAGCGCCCCGCCTTAAGCTTCTTTCCCATTCCGCCCAACAGAACGACTGGCCAGTCATGACCGGCGCAGTGATGGTCACCTGATGAGCACGACATGTAGACGATCATTGTGTTGTCGAGCATCGTTCCATTCCCTTCCGGAATATCGGCGAACTTTTTCGCCATTTTTGCGATCTGCTTTAAGTGCAGCTTTTCGATTTCCATACGGGCTTGATGACCAGTCCAGCCGTTTGAAGCTTTGTTATCTTGGAGGTGACCTAAGGCATGAACGGAATTTGAGAGTCCTAGTTCAGAATACTTTACGCCCAAGGTGTCCGGCCGCAGCGTGACCACGTTTGTTAGGCCAGCTATCAAGGCGGCGGATGCAATTTCAAAGTGCGATTCGATTCGCCCGGAGGGAGAAGTGGAATCAAAGCGGTCCGTCCGTTCTGGAGCGTGTTTTTTGATGCGCTCCGTGAGTGCAGCTTTCTTCTCTTCAATCTTTCTTAGTGAATCGAATGAATCCATATATTGAGCAAATCGTTCTTTGTCGTCTCCAGATAATTGCTGCTCAACGCGGCGGGCATCCTCGGTCAGGAAATCCATCAGGTTTCCGTTTAGTGCGATTTTCTTTTCTAGTTCTCTCGGACTTGCAACGGCGGCTCCGAAGAGTTCGAAAAAGGCTTTCCTTGGAGAACCTTGATAAGCAACAGGCTTGGCGGCGCCGTAGGCAGAGAGGTTCGGATAGCAATAAGAGTCTTCGGGTTTCCATCCTGCCGATTCGAGCAGTTGACCGTTCATTGCCATCCCATACATCGGATACGGACCCGTGGATAGATGTTGACCGAGTAGGCAGTCCAAAGTAGGAGCAACCGCTACTTTTTCCGAATCGTGAAGCGAAAGAGTTCCAAACCCCTTGGTATGGTTTCCCCGAAATCCCACTCCGGACAAACTTTGGATGATCGTCAACCGGTCCTTGAAGGTTTCCAAGGCAGCTAGTTTTTCTGGAAGCTTATGATCTGCCAGGGCGACATCTACGAGAGGTCCTTCTCGTCGCCCCCGATTCCCCAGTTTCCTATGGTCATCTGGATTAACGAAGTGATTTTCGAGGCCCTTGGGCACGAGGTTGAACTTGTCGATTCCGGAGGATTTCACGACGAAGACGAACCGCTTAGGCAAGGTGGCCTCGTTCCCTTCTCGATGGGCCCGGAGGGATTGGAAGAATGGGGTCAGTGCTAGAGCGCTCCCGCCGCGAGAGAGCTTGCGAAAAAATTGACGTCTTTTGTAAATCATAAAGAGGGAAAGGTTATCGTCTGTAGAGGAAAGAATCGGAACTCAGTAATGAGATGACGAGCGCCTTAAAGCTTCCGCCATTATTTAGGTAAGCTTCTTCGGCTTCGATCAAGGTCTTTGAATCGCTCAGCATCTCATTGCGACCCATGAAATACCGGAACAAATGCCGAATGAAGGATTGACGAGCCCGGTCCGAACGTCCTAGGCGTTGCATCATTTCGACTGCGTTCTTCACTTTTCCATCAATCTTGGGATCGCCCGAAAAGGCAATTTCTCCGGAGGCGTCGACCTTGCGGTGCTTTAGTTTTCCCTCCTTGAACTTGCGGTCGAACTGGCTGTCGCGCCGCTTGTAGATTTCGCCGTTTTCGTCGAAGTAGTGATGAGTCCGATAGCGGCCCCAGTCATCAAAGATCTCGAATGCTTCGCCGAGCGGATTCATCTTGCGGTGGCACTTCCAGCATCTTTCGCTTCGCAGCGGCTCCATCCGTTCCCTGAGTGTCTTGTGAGGATCGGTTGGCACTGCCGCATCGACGTCTGGCGGAACGTCACCGAGGACCCCGGCCAATAAGCGTTCGTATATCCAGATTCCTCGATGAATGGGATCATTGTCCTCATTGAGCGAATAAGCTGTTAACCACGCCGGATGCGTCAGTAGACCCGCCCGTTCCTCTTTGGGCATCTTCAAGGGTTGCTCGATAGGCCAATCCCATTTTTGTTCGTCGTGGCGACCGTTGCTTGGTAAATTGTAGGGCTCAATATAAAGAAGGTCGGCAATGCCTCGCCCCTTTTTGGAGAAAGGGAAATTAGGATGACGATATAATCCATCCTCTTGGGCCGCCTTATACATAGCAACCGTTTGCTCTGCATCTCTTCGGGCAGCAACCAGCGCTTCCTTCGCCTTTTCTGGCATATCCTTAAAATTAAAATCCCGCTTGATCTGATCCCTCTTCACCTCAACGTGGGCTTCGACAAATTCCGGATTCATGACCTCGGCTATCTTTTTCTCGTAATGTTCGCGGGCATAATTGTTGTCACCCGGATGAGCGATGAAGTATTCATTTGTAGTCAACAGTTCGGCGATAACATCCTTGTCTTTCTCTAACGTATGCTCAATGAGCATCCGGGCATCATGGATGAGCATGTCTGTGTTCCACTGGTTAATCTTTTCAGCTCTCTGACGATCGTTATCCTTGAAGACTGTTCCGGCCCGGTGAAAACCAAAGAACTCGTCAAAGAACCGCATGATCCGAGGTAGATCTTTCCGGTTCCAATGCCCCGTTAAGAGTTGTTCGTTTAGTATTTGCCGAGTGAGTTGGGCCACGTCTCCCTTGGTTTTAAGGTGATCCTTTTGCAGAGCTTCCCGAATGAGCCGATGGTTGTCCGGTCTGTGATCTGTTAAGGCATAAGCGATCGCATGAGCCAACTCTTCCGGAGATAAATGCCGGCGTCCGTGCTCATCCACTTCACCCATGCCGAATTCCATCCGATAGATTGATTCAGGACTCAGAAACATTGCTTTGATCGTTGTTTTGACCCCCTCCAACTTGCCTCCTATCTTGATGCTACGTTTGAGAAAAGTTAGGTACTTTTCCTGCTCCTCGTTGCTAGGGTAGCGTCCGAGCACTCTGCTATGCTCGCGCCGGATCACCTCGACAAGGTCCTGTCCCTCAGGAATTGGCTTACCATCTGAAAAATCTGAAAAATCACCCTGTTTTTCGCGGTCTGCAAGAAAGGAATCGGCAACGATCATAGTCATTTGAACCGTGCTTTGGTCCGCTATCGATAGCGCGGCGTAATCGCGGATCCCACGCTCTGAGGTGACGTAACTGAAGGGGCTCTTGGCCTTGCCAAAGCCTTTGTGGGCAAAAATCTCCGTGTTGAACCGCCAGAGCCGTGAAGGTGAGAAAGGAGGAGTTTTGATTTCACCCGAGAAAAGTTTTTCGTGGTTTACCCAGTTGCCGTATTCGGGAGCGAGTAACTTTTTGCGATAGGTTTCGCCTGAACCGGCTGTTAGCAACTGCCGGTCGATCCACTCGATCACCGCATTGCGTTCCGAATCAGTCGGCTGGGCTTCCTCGTCCGTCGGGGGCATATCTCTGGCTGTTAATTGAGCAAGAATCTCAAGCCAAAATTCGGAATTCTCGGCCTTTGTGAAGTCGACCTTTGCATCGTGAAGAGTCAGTTTTCCCTTTTGTTTTTCCTTCCCGTGGCAATGAATGCAGTTTTCCTTCAGGAAAGGTTTGATCATTTCGTTGAAGCCGGAGGGGGGTGCGGCATTTGCCGAAAAGACCGATGGAAGCAGGACCGTAATCGCCAGAATCCAGATGGAGCTTATTCCTGTGCCGTTCGCCTTGATAGTCATGTTAACGCTGTGGTGGAGGAGGGGCGTTGGTTCTTGGTTTCATCTTTCAAGTGGGATAGGTCACGATTTTTTCGCTCATTCCAAATAAACCTGCAGGTATTTACTACAATTTCTCAGAAGTTCTTCCAACACATACTTCCTGATTGAGGGGAACTCTTCGCAACTTCTTCATCGGTCAATTTCACATGATTACTAGGAAATTATGTTTGGCGGGAAAGGGCTGAAGCCGCATTTGGACCGGAGGAGGACAAACCAATCTAAGCAACGCCAATATCGCGATTCAAAATAGACTCGAGTAATCCTGAGCCTATCTAAGAAAGAGTTTTTAAATCAGTTAAGAATTTTGGAGTGCCACAGAGAGAGATTTAGAATAACCGAGGTATCAGTTGACTTCGAACTCAGAGGCGAAGGAAGAGCGGCCTGTTACGACGATAAAGTCCGTCTCAAATCATTTAGCCACTGGAGGAGTTCATCTTCATACCAAACATCGCAATCAACTCTTGGAATAATTGAATGTGCGCCATGGCGGATGAGTTCTTTTTCTAACTCTTTTCCACACCCATTGAAAATCTCGTAATCTGAATCACCAAGTCCAAAGATTGCGAGTGGTATTTCACCAAGCCCTATTGGAGGGCTTTTGCGAAGTAATTCAAAGAAAGGCACTGCATCATCAGGCGGTTCTCCGTCGCCCCAAGTGCTTACCACACCGATCAAAAATGTCGCGTCCGAGAGAAATGCTAAGTCTGATTCATCTGCGAGGTCATGATTATCGACTGAATACCCTTCTTCCTCCAGAGCTTCTTTGACTTCATCTGCAACCTCTTCGGCGCTACCGGTCTGAGTTGCCATGAGGATCTTTATTTTTGAAATCATTGTCCCTTATTTTCTAGAGGGTTCATCCCAATCGTTACAATCTGCGAGGATTTTGTGCCAAGCGTCTTTAGCTTTTGCATCTAATGTCGATATGCGAATCGTGGTTATGGCGATACCGAGAATAGCTAGTGGGGAGAGACATCCTTTTCATTTTTCATTTTGATAATGTCTCTCTCAATTTTTCGCATGCGATCAATTGTCAAAATCTAGTTTTGATATGCTAACTGCAGAACGCCTTAAATTCAGATATCTATTCAGGTTCCACATAATATTCTCTAATTCCCTCTAAGCAGAATCCCCCAATTAAGAAAGGGGAGGGGTGAATCGCCTTTCTCATTTTATCGAGCCAAAATTAGATTGGTTAAAAAACCGCCCCTCGGACCTACGTATCACGAGGGACGGCTTTCAATTATGGGCTCACAATGTTCAGGTTGTGAGGCCTCTTTTTTACAAACACTTGGATCTTTGGTGCTGACGATCAGTTACGGAATTTTGTCGTTAGATTAGGGGGGGAATAGCTTGGTGAACCAAGGATTGTAAAAACCTGAGACAACTAATTCCGATCCCTCTCAAGCATTATCCCTGAATCAGGAAGGGGGAGAGCTGAATTGGGTTTAGCATGAGGAATTTTGATAAAAAAAGGTGACACAAAGTGGTTCTCTAGGACGCTTATCTGATGAAGGCTGTCTCCCCCAATCGGTCTTGTAGTCTCCTTCGGAAATTGTAAGAGATTGAGAA
>DCQM01000037.1 GCA_002323895.1 Akkermansiaceae bacterium UBA1518 | reverse complement strand
ACTGATTTGGTTAATATTTTGAGTTCTTGTGCTTCTTCGGCCGAAAGAGGTTCGGCAATGACTGGGGTGCTGCCGGGTGCCTGAAATGTCTTTGGTTGAAGCCCGACATTATCGATGTCACGAGCACAAGCCGCTCCCTCCACATGACCAGCTCCATCGCAGATAAAGCAATCGATGATTCCATTCCAATTGGGCCCAACCTCTTTCTCAGAAAAATGAGTTAAATTCTCAGCAGTTCCAATAAATCCCGAGTAACTTTTCGCTTCTGGATTTATTGTGATGCGCAGGGTCTGCCATTTACCGGGCTCTAGATTACAAACCGTTTCCCATTTGTTGCCATTTGCCACCGAGAATTCAGTCGATGTGATGCTGCATTGAACAGCCAAAGATTGAATGACCCCTTGGCCAAGATAGAACCGAAACGCCCCTGTGTGTTCTGACGCTAAGGTCCGAAAGTCTAGGGTGAAATTGATCTCCTGCCCCGGCGTTGCAGTCAGTCCATTTTTAAAGACATAGCGAATACCATCGGTAATTTGACCACTTCCAAGTCTCACCCCAACTTTTCCTTTCGGGTGAATTTCTTGGAATGGGCTCTGAGCCTCTTTGAGAACCTCAAGTGGCCCAGAGAAAACCCAAGGAGCACTAAGAGGGGTCTTCGGTTCTTGAGATTCAAATCCTAAATCAATACCCCCCGCTCGCTCGTTACGATCTAAGTCGTCTCGTAATTTGATTTTCTCACTCATTTCGCGCTCTAAAAGCGCAATTTTCTCAGTCTTAACTTTCTCTAAGGCAATCACTTTTTGTGGAGGAACTAGCGGTGGGAAATGAGCAGGTCTTTTTTGCTCTTCCCCGCCTGGGAATGCCCATTTGGTGCTTTGAAGGATTCCGTAAAGAGCATAATAGTCCTCTGCGGAGATCGGATCATACTTATGGTCATGACATCTAGCACATCCAATTGAGAGTCCTTGTAAAGACCTGCCAAGAGTATCGATGACATCGGCAAAATCTAGATGTTGGTAGTCAGGCGAATCTTTGTAGCCATAGCGTTTTCCAATAGCGAGAAAACCGGTCGCGGTGATTCGATCTGAATATTGAAGTGGATTGTTTATCGAATGACGTTTCGCTAGGATATCTCCGGCAATTTGTTCTCTCACAAATTGATCGAATGGCATGTCTTTGTTGAAAGCTCGTATGACCCAGTCACGATACTTGTAGGCCTCTCGCACCGGGTAATCTGATCCGTCCCCTGCCGTGTCAGCATATCGAGCTATATCCAGCCAGTGGCGGCCCCAACGTTCTCCGTAAGCGGGTGAAGCAAGAAGTCGGTCCACCACTTTTAAAAAAGCATCTGGGGAGGCGTCTTCGATAAATTCTGAGATTTCGCCAATTGTTGGAGGAAGTCCTGTCAGATCAAAGGTGGCACGGCGGATGAGAGTTCGTTTGTCTGCACCTTCCACAGGAGAGAGGTCACGACTTTCTAACTCGGAAAAGATGAATTGGTCTATCGGGTGATGAGGCCATTGATTGTTATTGGGGTCGGCAGCTAGTCGTTCTTTGAGCGGCTGAAATGACCAGAAGTTTTTGGCCTCTTTCAGGGTCATCCTGATGGTTTCTGATGATGTTTCTTCAGTTCTCGGATCAGGAGCACCAAGCTTGACCCATTGCTCAAGCTTGGATATTTCATGAGCCTCCAACATCTTTTTTGGTGGCATTTGAAGGTCAGCATCGTGATACGAGACAGCTCTTATTAGTAAGCTGTTTTCTGGTTTTCCGGCAATAACTGCTGGGCCGTGGTCTCCCCCTTGTTCCCAGCCTTTTCGAGAGTCGAGTCTTAATCCATTCTCCTGTTTTTTGGGCCCATGGCATTCGAGACACTTTGCTGTGAGTAAAGGTCTGATATGGTTTTCGAAGAAGGTATTATTTTCATCTGCTGAAAGAGAAAGAGAAAGCAACACGAAAAACATGAAGGCTATCTTCTTGGTTTTTTTTCCTCCTCCTATTCGATTCATTTTAGGAATTAAGGTTACACGACATTGTGGGTCTATCTTACCAAGCCCAGCCCTTGCGGTATTCTCTTTGGATGAATTGATTAGCAGACTCGTTATTTGTGACGCGCATATTTGGACCATCCCAAAGCAAGGGCCCCTCGGTGCGAAGAGCAAGGTTACCGAGTAAGACGACTTCGGTCAGAGGTCCAGAATAATCAAAGTTGGCACAAGCGGGGCTCCCTCCTTTGCAAGCATCGATCCAGTTTTGTTCGTGACCACCTTTGATCCGAGGAATTGTCTCGGCTGGGCGCTTGAAATTTTCCATACGTGACAAAGGAATGAGCGTCGGTTTTCCGCCGTGGGAGCGGTGCATAATTTTACCCTTATCGCCGACATAGAGAACTCCATCGACCAGCCATTCATCTTCGGGATCAAGTTCCGCAGGTCGAGGCGGTTTAAGACCACCATCATACCAATGCATCCGCACCGGGGGCATGCCTTCACGCGCTGGGAATTGGTAAGTGATGATAGAAGCGAGTGGAGCGGTTTCGTCATTAATATGAGAGCTGCTTGCTTCAACACTCTCAGGATAACCTAATTTGAGGGCCCAGTATGGATGATCGATAATGTGGCAACCCATATCACCTAAAGCGCCAGTTCCAAAGTCCCACCAACCTCGCCAATTAAATGGCACATAATTGGGGTGATATTCCCGATGGGGAGCGGGGCCTAGCCATAGATCCCAATCGAGAGTGCTGGGAATAGGAGGCTTCTCCACTGGACGGGTAGAAACACCCTGAGGCCAGTACATTTTCTGTTCAAAACGCGTGCCCCTCAGTGGGCGATCACTCCAGCAATGAACCTCGCGCACCTCGCCAATCACTCCGGCACGGATCCACTCAACTGTTTGGCGTGCTCCCTCGGAAGAGTGGCCTTGATTTCCCATTTGTGTGGCAACTCCGTATTTACGCGCGGCTTCTGTTAATTGACGCGCCTCCCATATCGTATGAGTTAGGGGTTTTTCGGTGTAAACATGTTTTCCCCTTTTGATCGCTTCCATCGTGGCGACTGCGTGCGTGTGATCAGGCGTTGCTACAATTACCGCATCGATTTGATTCTCCATTTTGTCAAACATGACTCGGAAATCCTTGAATCTCTTAGCCTTGGGATACTGCTTAAAAGTCTCAGCTCCGCGGTCAAAATCGACATCGCAAAGTGCCACAATATTCTCTCCTGCGCTTCTTTTGATGACTGGAGCGCCCCTGCCACCAATCCCAATAGCTGCGATATTCAATTTGGCAGCAGAGGATTTTGCTTGGACCCGTGATGGAATGAATCCTGTAAAAGCGCTGGCGGCAGTTGTGCTCTTAATAAAACTCCGGCGATTGGTTGGTTCTCTACCCATTCTTAGAAATACGGCAAATTGTAGGTCCGTTTTTCAGTAATCTTCCGGGATAATTAAGGATAAAGTAGCAAATTCTAAGTGTTCTCGACACCGTTCACTATCTGGATACGAGAAAATCGAGTCGGGTTAGCGAAGGGGGGATTTGTAAGAGGTGGCTAAGCCATGATTGCCCCATGAATTCATCTAAATGAACCCTATTTTCCAACTAGGCTGAAAAGGTAAGCAAACAAGTCGGAGAGTTCATCTCGCGAGAGTGATTGGGCGGTGGGAGGCATAAGGCTTCCGATCGGTTCCTCCTTGCTTACCATTTCGGCTTCTACTTCATGCATTCCGGCCCCAGCGAAATCTCTAAGTAGTAATAGTTTTTTGTCTCGGCTTTCTTGGAGATATCCTTGCAAGACACGTCCGTCCCTCATGGTGATTCGGCTTAGTGCGTATCCACCTTTCACCTGGCGGGCGGGCCAAAGTACCTCGGTAACGATGCGGTCTGCTGGCACCCCGCTGCCGACTGCGCTCAGTTCTGGGCCGATCATTCCCCCTTGGTTTCCAATCTTGTGGCAGGCGATACAACCAGCCCGAGCTGACTCGAAGAGAATCTCGCCGCGAGCGCGGTCACCCTTACGCCCTGCCGCTACCATCCCGCGAACGACTTCTTCGTTAAATTTCAATCCTTCGGCGGGCCAACCTGTGATCGCTTGTAGTGCTTCTGTGATCGCTTCCTGAACAAATCCGGTTGCGATCCACGCGTCTTGAAGTCGTTTTCCTTGCGCATGACTAATTTTTAGTTTTACCAATTCCTTTGCGAGAAGTAAGCCGCCTCCTTCACGACTAGCAAAGGCGCTAAGGATCTTCCTAATTGCTTCGTTTTGGGTCGTTCCTTCTAATATGTTGGCAGCGCTTTTTGCAGCTGCAGCCCGATCGACTTCGAGGAGGCCAATAATTGCTGCTGGTTTGGGGTTCGCTGGATTTCCTGCCATGATCCTTAGCAATGAAGTCGTTTTCTGGTTACCGAGAGCTCCCATCGCGCGCATCGCAGCGGATCGCAACTGAGGGTCAGCTTGCGAGTTTTGAGCGAGACGTATTGCTGTCGGGTAGAGCTCTCGAATACGCCACTTCGTAGCTAATTCTATTGCTGCGATGCTATCCTCAACATGTTTTGAGGCACAGAGGCTCTCCAAAAAACCAGACACGTCGAATTTGGGGCGTTTCCGGGATGCGATGGCACGGATCGTTGCTGCGTCGAGCTGACCCAACTGAAAAACGGTTTGGAGATCATCATTTTCTCCAACTGCTACTAGAGCCCGTGCAAGGGCCATTTTGGCGTTCTCGTCGGGCTGATTAGAAAGCAGGAGCTTTCGTACTTCCTCCAATACATGTTTCGATTCCACTGCGCCAAGCACTGCTGTCAGCCCACGGCGTCGATCACCAAAATCTAGTTCACCTCTCTGGAAGGCCGGTAGCCAATTTTCTTTGGTGTGATGGACCGCTTGTGCAAAGGCGTAGTTGATCCATCGATCCCGTGGCTCTTCCGCAACCGTTGCTGCCACCAGGATGGTTCCAGCATCCGGTAGAGCGGCACACGCCAGAGCGGCCTCCATCCGAACCCTAGCGTGTTTGTCCTCGGCCGCATGTTCAAGTAGTCCGACGATATTTTCAATATGCTCGCCCCAACGACCGGCTACTCTCACCCCATAGCCCCGCGCGCGATCATCAGGCGAAGCTAGTAGACGCTTTAGAATTTCAGAATCAGGCCGGTCTAGCATTTCTAATAATGTGACCACCTCCATGAGGTCGCGACCTTGTGCAGTTTTTGCCCATTTCTTAGCTGCGGGTAAAACCTGTGCAACTTCACGCCCCACCAAGACCTGTTTCGCCTTGAGTCGTGTCCAACGTTCTGGAGCTCTGAGTGCCTCGAGTAGTTTTAAAATCGAAGCTCCCACCAGATTAGGGGGCCTTAAGACACCCTTTTTAGGAGCGATTCGCCAGATTCTTCCGTGTGTTTTGTCGCGATCGGGATGGCGATAGAAATCATCTTGGTGACAGGTGATTGGATTATACCAATCAACGACGTAGATCGCCCCATCTGGACCAACTTTTACATCAATTGGACGGAAGTTGCGGTGTTTCGAGCGTAGGAGTGGCTCTTTCCAATCGAGCTTGAAACCCGCACCGTCATCGCTCGTCGCAAAGCGGCTGATTTGGTTCTTCTTGTAGTCGCCAATCAGAAATTCGCCCTGCATTCCATCCGGGAAAGTCCTTCCCCCAAGACAATCAATTCCGCAATAGCCACCAGGCTTGCCAATCCGAGGTAATCTAAGACGGCGTTTGGCAGGGATTGAAGCTGGAGTCAGGTAAGAAACGCCTCCTGCACCATCGATCACGAATGATTGTCCATAGTCATCGAACGCGATCCCCCAAGGATTTCCTGGTCCCATGAAATCATCGAGGAGTCCATCGAGCTTTAACTCGTTTGGACGAAGGCGAAATACTCCAGCTTGAAACAGTGAAGAAACACCGAAGGGAGTTTCCACTCGAGATTCAATCCCGTCGCCTTGACACCACCACAACTCACCACCCGGACTCCACACAAAAGAGTTGCTGGTTTGGTGTGAATCGCCGTTGCCGAAACCGGTGAGCAAAGTACGTCGCTCATTTGCATGCCCGTCGCCTGTCGTATCGCGCAGCGTGAGCAACTCGGTCCCCTGCCCGATATAGACGCGATCTGGGCCGACTTCCATCCCGGTGGGGATGCGAAGTCCGTCCGCGAAGACCATCGATTCGTCAGCCCTACCGTCGCCGTTCGTATCACGCAGAGTAATGACCTTATCATTACCTTGCACTCCTGGCTCGATCTGCGGATAAGCGTCGGAGCAGGCCACATACATACAGCCATTCGCGTCCCAACGTACTGACAAAGGATTCGCAATGCCTTTGGACTCGTCTGCAAAGAGATTAACTTCGAACCCTTCCAACACCTCGAATGAAGCTAGCTCATTCTTAAGATTGGCTTCTTTCGATCCTGTCAAAGCGGAAGGGGCGGGTGCATTCCAGGGAGCTCCTTTTTGGATCGCGTTCTCTGCGGCTTCGATAAGGGCTGGATAGGTCGCCCATTCTTCCTGGATCGAAGGACGTCCATGCGAGGCCTTGGAAAAGATCCGCTTGCTGTCATCGCCAAAAATACATTTCCAGTTTGTGGGGCGCCAGTACTCCACCCAGAGCCGGTGTTTTTCACGCACGGTGGAGCGTATTTGCTCATAGCCTTTTCCCCTCGGCTCTTTCCTGCCGGTCAGGCCGAGAATGAATGCTTTTACCGAATTGGCTTGATCGTTTGTAATGAAAGGGATCTTTCGATTTTTTGCGAGGGTTGCGACGGCTTCGGTGTAGGAGGCCAAAGCGGCGCGGTTTTGCGCTGCTGGCCATTCAAAAGGAGATGGTGCTAGCAGGATTGCTCGTCTTCCCTCGCCTGCTAAATCATCAATCAGTTTGCCGTAGGCTTCTGTGAACTGAGCAATTTTTGCGACCCCATCGAAAGACTCCATTTTTCCGAACTGGAAGATAACAACTGTCGCCTTGATCCGCCGTAGTTGTTCGGACCACCCGCCGAAGGCCTCGGTCCGCCAGCGTTCACGAACGGCATTTTGAAAATAGACCGTATCGCCCTCCCATGCTAGGTCGCGGAACTGTGGTTTGGCCTCAGGGAATCGGAGAGTTAATGCGGCCTCGAGCCGACCATCCTCCTGCATCCTGACCAAGTCAGCACCACCTACGAAGGCCACTACGTCACCTTTTTGCAATTCGAGTGGTTTAGCTGCCGCGGAAGCTACCCCGATTAAAGCTACCGCTATTGGTTTTAGAGCCTTCATTTTACAGGAATCAATGAGATGTCCATGACCTCAACCTTCATCCTCCTAGTTAAGCAATCAAGCCATGCCTTGGGGAATCACAAAGTGATGGTGATTTCATACTTACTGGTAATTTCACCAAATAGGAAAGCTGGATTGTCTCGGAGCGGGAGAAATGATACCTCGCCGGACATGAAGATGTCTTTGGTTCCCGTTCTTTTGATCACGACCTTTGGACTTATTCTTTCAAAGTCAAATGCGGGGGAAAAAGGAGCGGCATTGAAGTCTATACCAGATAAACTTGTAGTATTGACCTTTGATGACTGCAACAAGTCCGATCGGTCATTCGTGGCAGCGCTGGTGAAGAAATACGGGTTTGGGGCCACCTTTTTTGTGACCGAGGGCTTAGGCTTCCTAAAAAATAAGAACCATTACACAACTTGGGAAGAAATCACGGAGCTCGACAAGATGGGTTTTGAGGTTGCGAATCACACGCGGAGTCATCCGAATGTGGCACGATTGGATGCGGATCAAGTGGCCGCAGAAATTGAGCATATCGAGAAGCGCTGTGTCGAGTACAAGATACCGAAGCCTACGACCTTCTGCTACCCTGGTTTCTCTCACAGCCTGACGGCGGTGCAGGTCTTGGCGAAGAAGAACTATCAATTCGCGCGTCGTGGTGTTGGGCCCGAATACGTGGATGGTGGACGTGGGGGGCGTGGCCCTGCCTACGATCCGAAAAGCGACCATCCACTCCTTGTTCCGACTACTGGATACGCTGGGCCGGAATGGGGAATGAAGGATCTACAGTGGGCGGTCGCACAGGCTCGTGAAGGAAAAATTGCAGTGCTTTGCTTCCACGGGGTGCCCGGCCTCGAGCATCCTTGGGTGAACTGCGATCCGGAGGACTTCAAAAAGTATCTTCGATATCTAAAGAGCGAAGGTTGCACCGTTATCGCGATGCGAGATCTAGCCCAGTATGTCGATCCCGCTAAGGGACCGAAAGATCCCTACGGCCCTATCAAGGCTAAAAAGAAATAACCGAATCTGAATTAGTTGGGTTACTATCTCTTCTGTCCATTAGATGGGGTTAGTCGAGATCAACCTGATAATGCATTAGTCAACGGTAAGCCGCAGAAGAGGTTCAAGCTCATCTCGGATTAGCTCATCTTTAAATTTTACTTCCTGTTCTTTTGGGAAACCGACCGTTTGGACACTGCACCCGGGAACACCATCTTTACGCTGTAGAGAGATGTGCGAGCCGTTATAAAAAGAGTTTTGTAATCAGAACCTCCGAAGCAGACGTTGGCTGGGTTCTGTGGAACTTTGATGGTTTCGATTTTTTGACCTTTGGGGTTGTAGACCTGAATATTTCCCTGAGTCAGGTAGAGGTTTCCCTTCACATCCACGGCCATGCCGTCACTCCCTTCCTGAATGGTGAATAGTTCCCCCCCAATCGTTCCCTCGTTGTTTAGAGCGTAGCATGTCACAGTAGCAGGATAGTCGTGATATTTGGAATCGGGGTGTCGGTTATTTCCCCCGGTATCTGCGACATACAAGCGCGAAAAGTCGGGTGAGAATACAATGCCGTTGGGCATGGCCAAATTCTTGATCAGAGCTTCTACTTTTCCAGTCTTTGGATGCAGTTTGTAGACCCAATGACCAGGAATTTCATGCGGTTCTCTCAACCCCCAAGGTGGGTCGGTAAACCAGAGGGTGCCGTCCTTCCAAACCGCTACATCATTGGGGGAATTGAAGCGTTTGCCGTTGAATTTGTCGGCTAGAAGTGTGGCTTTTCCTTCTTTGTCGATACGAATGATATTTCGGGCACCATGCTGGCAGGAAATGATATTTCCATCCAAGTCGAGAATGTTTCCGTTGGCGCTTTCACTTTTCCGAAATTCGGATAAGCCATCCTCTTTTTTCCACTGCATAAGCACGCTGTTCGGAATATCGGAGAAGATAAGTTTTTGTTCATCGGGTAACCAGACTGGGCCCTCGGTAAACTTCATTCCATCGCCAAGTTTCTTAACTTTGGCATTGGGTTGGACCAGAGATTGACCGTAAGCGCTTACCGAGAAGGTAAAAACACACAGGAGGAGAGAAGTTAGTCTTTTCATGCTTGATATCGAATTATGGTTGAGATGAGTTGCAATTTTTAACGAGCGACTAAGTCTGACATTTTTGGGTCCCATGGCAGAGATGTAATTTTCTTAAGATCCCCATCTGGAGTAATTTGATAGGCCGTAAGACTGGCCCCGGCGGTGGCGGAAACGAGAAGAAATCTGCCGTCTGGTGAAAGAGTCAGCCCCCAAGGGATGCGGTCTGCCATAGTCAGGCCAATGAACTCGGCCCGGCCGTCCTTCAGGATGCGGTAGCGGGAGATACGATTGAAATCCTGACTGTGGCCGCGAAGACCTGCGAAAAGAAATTCTCCATCTGGGGTAATGACGAGATCTGAAGCGCTCAAGCCGATCTTGGACATGCCGGAAGGAAGGATGTTGATGTCCTGTGCTACCTTGAGTTGGCCGTTAATTTCACGTTGGTAAGAGGAAAGTCCGATACCCTGTTCGTTGCTAAAGTAAACCATGGGGAGGGTGGGGTGGTAGACCATGTGTCGTGGGCCCGATCCGAGGGGCGGCTTGGCGTTTTTGGTTTCGAGCGGAGTAACCTTTCCGGTCTTGCCGTCGTAGGCATATTGCAGGAGGGCTAGGTTTTCCTTAACATAGGGAACGTAAATGTTTTTTCCGTCGGGCGGAAGAAGGACGCAATGAGCTTCTCTTTTACCTTCGTCAATCGTTGTGACGGCTTTGCCGGGAATGCCGTCTTGATCGAGTGGGTAGACGTTGAGCCGTCCGTTTCTATAACTAATTCCGAGGAGGTGCCTGTTTTCCTTATCGAGGCTCAGGAAGCAGGCTCCGTCGTTAAAATTTATATTTTTATGTTTTAGGTAAGAACCATCATTGTTCAGATACACAACTGCTCCCGGAACCTTTCCGGGATCCCCGCTCGTTGCAATGACATAGAGCAGGGGCTTGGTTGGATGAGAAGTGATGACCTGGCCTGGGAAATTGAGTTCGATCTTTTTCGCTACTTTAAGTTCCAAGTTTTCTCCTCGAGGGTTTGCCTCAACAACCCAAAGCAATTTTTCTTTAGAACTTGGAGAATAAACGTGAAAAGGCTTGGACCAAGAACTTGAAATTAAGACGAGGAAAAGAAGCAAATTAGAAAGGTGTCGGCTCATTTTATTTTACGGTGGATGAAGTCGTGTGCTGCCTCAGCAGGAATCGGTTCACCTGCGGGTACGAGAAACGCTCCGAATGGAAGTTCTTAAATACTAATCGCTAATTACGGTGATAAAGTATCATTTTTTTCAAAGAGCAACTGTTCAGATGTTATTTCTGTAGGGCAACTGTTCAGATCTTCTTCTGGACATAATAGGAATTTTCTTTTGGTGGTTATAGAAGTCGCAGTTGGCGAAGAAAGAAGGTTGTTTTTTCTTTTGAAGCAAATTTACTAGCTCTTAATGAGCTTTTGTATGATGGCTTTAAGAAAACCTTTCCTCAATTTGCAGGATCGGTGTCTTCGGGTGGACCTTTCTAATTTGAGAGTCATCTCTTTTACTTTTGTGACCACTTTCGTTATGCTGTGCAGCTCCGTCATTGGGAAAGCCCAGATGCTTTCTGGGCTTGCTGGCGGTCAAGTTCCTAAGGGTTCAGAGCGCGAAGATAAACTTAAGCCATGGCTCAATCTCGGTAACGAAAATTATCAAAAAGAAGGTCTCAACGTGCCAGGCGAATGGAAAGGGTTCGGGGCGAAAAGGTCTATCACGATGCCGGGAAGTGCTATCTTTAATGCTAAGCAGCACTATGACTGGTCTCAGCATTATGGTTTACGGCTAGAGATTATTGCGGGCGAAGGCCGATTTTTTCATGGGGAAGTCATCGTCCACACTCGAGAACATGAAGCTAAATCGAGTTACCGCACGACCGCACCGGTTACGAGTAGAGCCAAGTTCAGTTTTATCGGATCAAAGAAATCAGAAACTATCGATCTGCCCTTTACTGCCTTTGATAAGTTTTACCCTTTCGGAGAAACCTTCCGTCAGATTCAAAAGATTGAGATCCGCGGCAGGTTCGCCGACAACCAAAGTGGCTCTATCAGTGTGCCAAGCGTTCGAGTAATCGCAGCCCCACTCTTAAAACTTTTTTCAAAGGTTCGATCGTCTGCTGGAGAAGAAAACGCTAATCTCAAATATGAGCTTAAAGTGATGAACTGCTCCGATCGTTTGCAGTCTGTTACTCTCGCACATAACCCTTACAGCAAGCACGTAATGTTTGCTTCGGTTGAACCAGATGAACTCACATTGGAATCAGGCGAAACTAAAGCGGTAACAATTCGTGTGAACGTCACTGATCGAGTGCCACCAGGCGGTCGCGAGCGCCAAAAGATCATAGCCCTTGCGAATGGCCAGCTGGGGGGCGAAATCGAGTTCATCACAGCCCGAAAACTTTCTCATCCATACCTTGTTCATACACCAGAGCGTTGGCAGGAAGTGCGAGAAAAAATCGATAACTATGAATGGGCGAAAAAAGCGTCCCTACGTTACCTCAAACATGAAGCTAAGGATAATCGGCCAGGATCACGCTGGCCCTATGCCGTCGCTTGGCAAATATCCCGCGATAAAAAATACGCCGAGCTTGCAAAGCCAGGCGTGCATTTCGAAGTTGGTGGGAAAGATCTCATTCAAGCTTGTGAAATTTACGATATGATTGCTGATTCTGGAGTATTCACCGATGACGATCACGCCCGCGTTAAACTAGAGATGCGCGAGCGCATGCATGGAATCAGCTTAAGTGGCGTTGCTAATCTTGAGCTCCAGCAAGCACGGTGTGGTTTTACTTTAGCTTTGACGGTGCAAGATTTCGCTTGGTTTGAACATTTTCTTTATGCCACCGATGGGGTCTACGATAACATTGCTAACGGAATCATGCCAGATGGTTGGTGGTATGAGGGTTCAGTCAACTATAACGTTTGGGTTTCGCGTTATATCTGTAAAATGGCACTCGCCGCTGAACCCTTCGGGGTTAATATGATCGATCAATACTTCGCCCCAGGATACTCCAAGGAGTTCCGTCGCCTCACAGACGACGTAGAGACTCGCAAGCAGGAATTTGGAGGTAAGCCATTCCAGAAGTTTGGTAAGCACCCAGTGCCACATATCACTCTCGATCAGTTGTGGGACTCATTCATTGATCACCTTTCACACGACGGGCAAATTTATGCAGCCAATGATGGCGGCGAGTGGAGTCTTACATCCGACGAAGGTTTTGAGATCGCTTATATGATGTGGCGAAAACCAGCCTTCGCAGCTCTAGTCAAGCGCCGTGGAGAGGACGGGCGAAGCTTGTTGTACGGTGTCCCGGAGCTGCCGAAAGATACGCCTGAAATTGGTACACGATCAGCCTACTCTGATGGCATTGGTTTTATCACTCTACGATCTCAAACACCAGATCGCCACCCAAGTGAACAGATTGAGATGAGCCTCAAATATGGGACGCATGGTGCTTACCATGGGCACTTTGATCGAACCAACTTCAACTCGATGCGTCGCTATGACCGAAGCTTTTATTCTAGCGGGCATGGGTTGTGGTATTCCTATGCGAGCTTCATGTATGGAATGTTTGTGCAATCGTCTGTTAATCACAACATGGTAGTCGTGGATGGCCGTAATCAAGAGTCCGTCGAATCGCGCCGTCTTCTTTTTCATTCGGGCCCAAAAATGCAAGCGGCAGCTGTCGAGACTAAAGCCCGGTGGTCATGTCCACCCTATCTTGGACTGCAAATGCGACGCCCAAACCGTAAGCAAGGTGAAACTGCAATTCTTAATGGTCGAGAGCGTCTTGCTGCTGAGGATGTTTTCATGCCGGCTGCGACTGACTCAGAGGGCAAAGAAATTGAAGTCGCCAATATCGGCGACTGGACCGAACGTATTCTCCAGCGTCGTTTAGCAATCGTTACTGACCATTACATCGTTCTCGCCGACTATCTCGAAGGTAAAGAAAAACACACTTTTGATAACTTGCTTCAAATACGTGGCTTCCAAAATATCGAAGGTGAGGGAGTTCAAAAAACGCGTCATACGGAGCAGATGGGCACCAATCCTCGCTTAGCCACCCAGCTGATCACGAATTGCCAATGGTGGAAAAAAGGCGGCACTTCTAGAACACGCTTCCGCACTATCTTCGATGACAAATCCCATCTCAACTGGCGAACTCTTAAGGGCAAAAAAGGTGACCTCTATGCCGATGTGTACTCCGCTTGGCCGAAAGACTCAGAGATTATGGTGGGTGCTGCTCCCGAGGTTCGTCGTCGAGCCGGATGGACGAAATTCAGCGTCGAGATTGATGGCGAAATCGTTGCTGAAGACGAGTTCTCACCATGGATTCTTGGTCGAAAAAACATCGATCTTGAAATCCCAAGTGATGCCAAAACGCTCACCCTGAGAACTCAAAATGAAGACCGTCGCAAGGGAGGAGGCTTCATTTTAAGCAAGGGGGACTGCCTTTTCTGGGGAGGTGGCCAACTCCTTCTCACTAACGGAGGAAAGTTCCAGTTTTCTGAACTCCTAAAACAGGGAAAACTGACTCTCAACGGTATTCGTACCAAGGTTGATGGGCGCCTAGATATCGAAAAAATTAAAATTGGTGAAGATTATGGAGCAGGGCCCGTCGTCATCGCGGGTAAGCCGTTTCGAGAGTCCCTCCCCGCCCAACCAAATGGCAAAGGTGAAGTCCGGATCGATTTGACGGATTTAAACGTTAAAGGTTTGAGCGTTGAACTTGGCGCGGATTATCCTCATGGCCAAGTCTCGAAATATCAACGGCACACTTATGGCGCCCGCAGTAAAGGGGAATCAGCTCAATTTCTCACTGTGATAGAGCCATTTGAGGAAGAGAGTTCTTCTATGATCCAAACTGTTGAGGCCCTTTCGGCAACTGAGCTCTCAGTGTTACTGAGAGATGGAACAGAGCACCGGATTTCAATTGAAAATCTGAATAGTAATAAAAAGCCAAGCGTTAGGTTCAAAGAAGTCAAGGCTGGCAAGGTTCTTGCAGAGGAGAAAAGCTGAGGAACAGACGTTCAACCCGCATTGAATCCTAAACTACTAGGAAACTTTTGTAGGCTGGGAAGGAAAAAGATACGCTGATTTGTGCCTCTTGTAATCTGATTCTTACTTTTCGAGGTTCTGAAAAGAATGGTCGTATGAGGATAGGATATTGGGCATATCGATTTTCCTTTCCACTCTTTTTCACCGCAAGCAAGGTCCTAAGAGTAACGATGATCTCAAAAGAAGGGATATGACATGCCTATGAATCTAACCTATTCAATCACTCATAAAACCTTCTTTACTCGTTTCTCTACAGCTCGAATTTACACTCTATTCCTAATGGTGTTGGTAGGGCTGGCCTTTGGAGACGAAGGGAATTCGACCGATCCGCTCACCGTTAATGATTGGCCGCAGTACCTCGGACCACAGCGTGACACGATCTGGCGGGAGGAGGGAGTAGCACTCGAATTTTCGAAGCATCAGCCAAAGCTCCTTTGGTCCGCACCACTGGGGAGTGGTTATTCCGGCCCGGCGGTGGCAAACGGACGCGTTTATGTAATGGACCGACAGGCAAAACCCTACAAACCAAAAGACTTGAAGCCAGGAACCAACGTCAATTTCGTGCGGGCTACGATTCCGGGAACGGAACGAATCGTTTGTCTCGATGAGGAGAGTGGCAAACTGTTGTGGAGCGATATTTATGAAGCCAACTATACGAGCGTTTTTCCTTACGCTATTGGTCCTCGCACTACGCCGCTGGTTGATGATGGGAAAGTATACACGCTCGGTGCGGAAGGGGCCCTGCATGCTTATGATGCTGAGCATGGAATGCTGATTTGGGGGAAGAATCTTATAAGCGAATATAAGTTTGAAACCCCGCTTTGGGGAACATCTGCTCACCCGCTTATAGATGGAGAGCTTCTTATTTGCATTGTTGGAGGTGAGAATAGTACAGTAGTAGCCTTTGATAAGAAGACCGGAGAGGAGAAGTGGAAAGCGCTGAATGCTCGATCTCCTGGTTATAGCACACCCGTGATCGAGACAGTGAACGGGCATCGGCAGCTCTTGGTATGGGATGCTGAAAATGTGAACGGATTAGACCCCAAAACTGGCGAAGTATTCTGGTCTGTGGAGTTCAAACCTGAATATGGAATGGCAGTTGGAGCTCCCCGTGTCTGGAAGGACCTCGTCTATGTCATGGGCTTCAATGGGAAGTCCGCTGCGATCCGGGTGGATTCGGAAGGGAGGTCTGCAAAGGTGGCGTGGGGCCGAGATCTGCGTAAGGGAGTAGCAGGTGTAATGAACACGGCCTATGTGCGGGACGGCTTCGTTTATTCAGGTGGCCGTAAGGGGCTCTTTCGTTGCATTGAGATCGAAACTGGCAGGCGAGTTTGGGCCGCCGAGGAGCCGCTTCGGAAGGCTGATGGGTCGGGACGGGGCCCATGGTTGCAAGCCTTTACTGTTCATCATGAACCTTCGGGGCGAACACTCATTTTTAACGACCACGGTGAGATGATCGTGGCCGAGCTATCACCGAAAAAATATCAGGAGGTGTCTCGCATGAGTATCATTGATCCCACGCACACTGTATCAGGGCGCCTCTTAGTTTGGTCTCATCCCGCTCTAGCAAACAAGCGATTATACTGCCGCAACGATAAGGAAATTCGGTGCTGGGACCTGTCTGGAGATCGGTAAGATTGGCCTTTGCAAGGGCTCCCTATATCGAGTTCCGATTCCTAACTTAGCCTTTTAACTGTTAGTTTTTTTGGTCGATCAATATCCTTGCTTCATATTAACACTGACTAACCGTGGGGCAACTCGTCCGAGTTCCTTTCCATTTTTATCATAAATTACGGCAACCGCAGTATAGCTCCCGGGCGCGGTTAGATCCGCTGGCCAAGTCGCAATCTTCCTCGAGAAATTGGGGTCTGATCCGAGTATTTCTGTTTCTCTCGCTTCAAATTCACCTAGCAACTTTCCTGATAAATCGGAGGCTTGAAACATGATCTTTCCAATCTTTTCTAAATGATTTACTGGCAGCGCGATGCGAGCTTGAACTTTTGGCTTTCCCCCTTGAGACCATGCTGTGTCGATTCGAATGGGCATCATCACTGGCGTACATTGTGCCCAGTGGTCTTCCTGAAGGGTATCGACAAGTTGGACGCGTGCCAAGTTGCCCGGTTGGGCGACCGATAGTGGACTCCCAAAGATAAAGCTCCGATAGGATCTCTGAGAGCCGTCACTGTAGGACAATTCTGCATCGACTCCGATCACCTCATTTATCTTTGGCGTGAAATTTGGGAAGTTCACCCAAGGGAGCTTAAACTCTACTTCCAAGCCGCGTTCCCATCGGCGTGCACTCACCTCAACACCAGTCTTTGAAATGGCATCAAGATAGCCAGGGCGAAGACAAAAGCGTGGGTTAAGCTCAGCTTTTTTCATAGCCGTCCAAAAACAATGGACGGCTCCCTTTCCCCATTTCTGATCACGGAAGGTGGAATCACGGCGTGTATCAAAATACCATTCAACGGCATCTCCCTCCCAAAGAGGGTCGACAGGCGAAAAGATTTTTTCGTCTAGAGTCCGCAGCCCTACGTAAAAGGCATCGTCGTCCCAGAGGTAGAAGAACTGAGCCGGCCGGTTCTTCTGGTCCGGATGGAAATACTCAACCGGAGTGCAAACGGCTGTCGTGAATTCGTCAAGATTCCCATCAATCGTAATGGGTGTTTTGGCGCGGGTGACAGCCAAACGAACCCCAGGTTTAAGAGGGGGTAATGGACTTTTACTTAATTTGTCTTTGTCTAGGTTCTGCTGAATCCATTTGGCAAGGGTGCCACTTCCGCGTCCATAGCCACCAGGCAACGAACGAAGGTCTCTGGTTTGCAGAAGCGGTGGGTCACCCCAATGAGCTGGGAACTCTTTACCGTTGGGCGCCTTTGCGGCATTCAGGACGGGGAAAAGTATCAGAGTGATTATGAGGAAAATCTTTCTAAGGTTCATGGATCTGCTTTAGTACTCCTTATCAGGATAAATTCTAGGTTGCTAGCAGGAAGCTGTTTTATGCAGGTTAGGAGAAGAAAGTTATTGCGGCATAGCGGAAGAGACTCAGCACTTTTTTATAATGGTGTTGGAACTACACGGCGAGGCGAATGGTTTCTGACGGCCGAGAAGTCATTCCCAGAATACCTGATCGAAGTGCAGGCCGTAGATTTTCCCTCCACCTGTAAGATCAAAGCGAAGAGTTACAGGTTTTGAAACTTGATCATTGAGTGTGAACCCTTTGCTCCACCTTACGAGTTGTCGGGTCCTAAGTCCGCCCGTAAGAGGCTTGCTGGAATTAAGGAGTGTGCCGCTTTCGTCAAAGAGAGAAATGGTAATACTTCCTGAGCCCGTATCGTATGAGGCCTTCATCTCTTTCCACGGCAGGCTGAGCTTATTAGTGAGGACATGGCCATTGCGATTGGGATCCTGAAGTTGGTAGCCTGTGTTCATTCCCTGCAAGCGATTTTCGATGACCGAGAAGGGTGCGGCATTCTCGACCGATTTCACGAAGGGAGGATTCTGGGTCATGATATATTCGTGGCGAGGGGGGAGGACGAAACGGTCATTGGAAGGGCCAATCCTGGCGGTATGATTGGCAGGTGCAGAAACTCCATCGAAAGCAAACCCAAAGACCTCAGCTCTACCTTGAAGTTTGAACTGGAATTGGACGGTTTTCCCCACCCATTCATCAATTGGGCCACCCTGCCAGTCATCGATGGCTTTATCCAGCTGATAAGAGCCTATCGGCGCCTTGGTATCGCGAAGGCGGGCCTCGCTCTCGTCCATGATCGCAAGCTGGATCTTCCCTCCTTCTGGGGCGTGGTAGCTTAGTTTCATTTTTCCAGATGGTAGGACGAGGCGCTGAGTCAATATCCTGCCTTCCTCCTTGCCTTTTATTAGACGGTAACCTTCCGGACTACCCTTCATTATTTGCTCTCCGCTAGTGAAGGACTCGGCGTTTTCGGCCGAATGAAAGAGGTCTTTGTCAGCAAAGCGATAGATTTGGCGCTGGCTGAGAACAATCTCGGGCTCTCCCGGGTCGAGGAGCCAAGCCATGTTGAAGCGGGCCATCCAGTCCTTTCCGGAGAGGAGGTAGATGAAGCCCTCGCTGGGGGTGCCCTTACGCCCCTGTGTCATCCAAGTGTAGTTGCCTGGTCCCCGCTTGATGAGACGATTAAGGGGCCAGCTTTTTCCTCCATCGAAGCTCACCCAGACTCGGATGTTTTTGCGTCCTTGAAGATTAGAGGAGGGACTGCTGAAGAGGAGGATATCAGCATCATCTCGGTCGAGTCGAAGGAGACCAGCCTTGCATCCATATACATCGGGCGGGCCATCGAAGAGTTCGTCGTCTTCGTGGAGATCGCGCCAGCTCTCTCCGCTGTCGTCGCTGAAGGCTACCCATCGGTTTCCTTTGCGGGTATGAGTGCGGGAGTTGAGATAGATCGTGCCATCCCGCAGCTCTACCAGACCGGACTCCCCGGTTCCATCGAGAGGAAAGGGAGCACTCTGGTGCCAGGTCTTGCCGTGGTCATCGCTATAAACCGCGTTGGTGTATCCTTTTCCTTCCTCATGTTTATTGTAGTTGGGCATGACCCGAGAGGCAACAAGGAGTCGTCCCTTGTGGGGGCCTTTTCGCAGTGTGATGCCGGGGTCACAGGCACCATTTGGGATGGGTAAAAAACCACGGGAATCTTTCTTGAAAGTGATTTCCTCAAGTGCCCATGTCCTACCATTGTCTCTGCTCTTATACATCGATAGCGCAGGATGCAGAGCAGTCAGAAAAATCATGATTTCCCCGGTAGTTTCATCAACAACCGAGGTGCCAAGGCTCGCAATACGGTGATGTTTGTCGTTGCCCCAGCCCTTGCCGTCGTAGGGCCCAATTCCAAGTTTTTCGACATCAAGCTTAACCGGCTTTCCGATGAGCTGGTGTTCGCTCCAAGTGGCTCCCCCGTCCTCTGAGCGTTTTAGATAAATCTTGCTACCACGGCGTTTGTCGGGGTGAGGTTCGCCCTGAAGACTGAACATGAGAACTGTTCCATCCATGGCGACATCGAGCACGCCGTAGACGTTATCTTCTTCTCGGATTTCAAAGAATGGGTCTGCCCCTCCCGTAATACCGGAGATCTCGCTCGGGGTAGGCAATGGATCTGTCTGTTGGGCTATACCTAGTGGTCCGATAATGATGAGGAGGAGATTTAGCGTGGCTTGGCTTAGGATCTTCATAAGTTAACAGTGGCGTTTAAATGAGAGGGCTTCTGAAGGCAAGAAAGGGTGTCGCCGTAGCTTCACAGAAGTAGAGACTAAGCAGGCTAATTTCTTTCTATTAGAAAAGAAAAGCTAATACCGAACCGGGGTGGATCATGAAGAGAAGTTGGGGATCTTTTCTAAGTTGCCTAAAGATTGAACTCGGGATTTAAAAGCTACTCCTAAGATCCCCCAAATTCGCCGATCAGTCTTGGTTCAATGAGAAAATCTGAGCCCCTTGGAGAACTATTCATCCCGTGAATAGCTAACACATTTCCCTCGGAACGGAGTATAGGTATGAATTCTGACAGATTGAAAATTTCGAATTCGATCGCCTTCGAATCAGGGTGCGACCTTGTCGCCCGAGCATCCCAGCCGCTATTCTCGAGAGCATTTCCAGACGCGATTTTTGTGCCGTTGAGATACGCTATAAATCCGTCATCGTAGCGCATCCCTAGATCTAGCGCGGTATATTCCCGATCTGGCGGCAGGTTGAATTCGTAGCGGAGATAGATTGAAGCGTTCCGATTTAGCATCTCGTCGAGCACGTAGGTCTCGATGAGCGGATCGAAGACATCCGGTCTAGTTTCAAATCCAACCCCCAGCCCAACCCCAGTAAAAAATTTAGCACCATCTGGTTCTACTCGGGCATTCCAGGTGTCGTGAATCGAATTGTCCGAGGCTACTAACCATCGCACATTGCAATCTTCAAGAAGATCGGCAGATGGCAGGCCTTCTTTTACTCTAAAAATACTGTTTTCAATCTCCGACGAGATACGGAATTGGGTTGAAGTTGTGTCTCCCAAAGTCTTCACAGCAAACGGAAGGTCAGTCCAGCTTCCATTATCTTGAAGCCTCTGGATCACGTAGTTCGTTCGAGGCCGTGAGTTCCACCTTAGAGCTATTTCAGTCTCTCCATCGACTTGGCTCACATCCATTTTAGTGATGGCGAAAGGTTGCAATGGCCCTCCAAGTGTCTGCGAAAATAGCCATTCGAGGACCGGTTGCCCAGCCGCATTACGATACGTTCGATTATTATAGAACGTTCCCCAACCTGAGTGGCCTGTGTTGGGCCGCGTGTATTCAATAGCCCCGCCAGCGGTTGCGATTGCATTCTCCATCTCATCCGCACCTCTGATAGGAACGACTGTGTCGGAGCTGCCATGGTAGAGCCAGATCGCTACATCTTTGAAAGAGGCGCCCTGGCTCTTGTTACCCCCACCTGATAGCGGCAGAGCGGCAGCAAATTTCCCAGGTCGACGACGCAGCGAATCCCATGTGCCGAAGCCTCCCATTGACAAGCCTGTCACGTAAATCTGATCAATTGCGACCGGATAGGTCGCAATCACTTGATCGAGAATCGCCAATGCGGAATGCATGGAACGACCCTCTTCTGGTTCTTCGATATCTGTGTATGAACCCCGCGACCATGGCCAGTTGACCCATTGGTCGTTACTCGGACACTGCGGTGTTAGAAGAAATGCTTTGTAGCGACCATTAAAGACGGTTCCTTGCGTTGCCTTGAAAAGATTCTCTATATGCCCTCCTCCATTGGCCTGCGATTTGTTGTCCCGTCCTCGTTCTCCAGCGCCGTGAAAGAATAGGACCAAGGGATACTCGTCATTCTCATCATAGTTCTCCGGAAGAAACAATCGGTATGGTAATGTATTTCCCTCATCGTCCTCGTAAACGAGATCGCCAGTGGATCGACTGAAATCAACGCCATCTAGAATGCCAGAAAAAACGAGGAGCATCGAAAGCACCGAACGAGAGAGTTGGGGAGGGAAATTCACAAGCTTGAAATCTTACACTTTATGTTGAAGGTATTAGGAATTTGGTTGAGGGAAAGAGCTTTGGAGAAGGGTGTTATTGAACATGACCAGTTTGCTCCTTTTAGGCAATCTGAAGGTTTTGTTTTCGAATTCAGTTGCCGAGGAATCTTTTAACGGGAGACTTAAGCATTCCTATGAATTTTCCCGATTTAGCAAAGCTCCTCGAAGCGCGGATTACGGTGATTGCTGATCATGGATTCCGTGACCGGGATCCGGAAGCCCACCTCGAGGCCCTCAAGAGTGTGAGTGAAGCGATCATATCTTGGCACGAAGCGCACCGGAGTGTAATCGATGGAAATCTGGACCATTTTCTAACTGGAGCCAGCTATCAAAAGGCACTCCTCTATCTTGAATCAGGGACGCGGCGACCGTGCGGGGAGTAGAGAATTTCGGTTGCCGAAAATTTTTCTTTTTTGGTTTGTCGGAATCGATCAGCTGCTGACATCGTAGATCACGATACGGCCCCATTTCTTTTCTTCGTTAGGGCGGCCTTGGTTGGCGCCGCCGCCAAGGAAGAGACGTTTTCCGTCGGGAGTAAAGGCGGAGGTCGAGATGCGGAAGCCGATGTTCTTCTGGTAGAGTCTAGAGCCGCTTTCGTGATCGAAAAGAGCAGCGTTCCAGTTGCCTTTAAAAAGGCGGCCAGCCATGAGGAAGAACTTGCCTTTCGGGTGGAAGGCGAGCGTTTCCATAAGGCCTTGCCCGATTTCACCATCGGCGGCGGCGCCTTCTTTTTTGGGGCCATCTTTCCAAGTAAACTTTTGCCAAAGTTGTTTCCCGTTTCCCGCAGCGGGATCAGTGGTGGAGCCCATGCCGACGAGGTAGAGTGATTGGTCGTCGGGCGCAAAGTGGAGGTCAAAGACACCCCCGGTGTAGTAGTGGCCCTTGATGATGCCCCAGCCTGTGAAGTCAGGTGTTTTGATTCTTGCGATTTCCTTACCTTTTTGTGTCAGGTCCCAAAGGATGACTTCCCCCATGAGGTTTCCGGCAGCGAGAAGTTTACCGTCATTTGAAAAAGCGACAGATTGGACGGGTGGCGTGTGCGGGAAGGAGTGGCGTAGCTCGCCGGTGGCAACGTCGAAGACCTTTACAGAGGGCTCTGTTTCGGGAGCAGGTTCGTATTTGTAGCCGCCGCAAAGGTATTGTCCGGTGGTTGTGGCAATGAGTTCCCCATCGGGGGAGAGCCGGGATTGCCAAGACCAGAAGTTATGGGCTTTGACGGTCTGACTCTCTTTCTTTTCCTTGGGGTCGATCCACTTAAGATCACCGTCATAGCTAGCTGAAATAAGGGTCCTTTGCGAGGCGGACCAGTTGACGCCAGAGGCGTAATTGTCATGGCGGGCAATTCTTTTAAAGTTATCGCCAAGGAGTTTGAAGGTCGTGGAGACCTCGTAAATGCCACCGTCAAGGCAGGCGGCATAGAGCTTTTCGGGACCGAGGGTCAGGTCGAGAACGTGTGACGGGAGTTTAATCTCCTTGGCTTTTTTGAGCGATGGAGAGTTCATGAGAGGATTTGTGAAATGGGGGCTGCCTTATTTTCGACGTGGTGGAAGGTGGGGAATCCATCAATTTTAAACTCGGCGTGTGGGTCGATGTCGAGAGCGGAGAAGATGGTGGCAAAAAGATTTTCTTCGTTAAAGGGATCCTCGATAACTTCGGCGCCGTATTTGTCGGTGGCTCCGACAAGGGCTCCACCTTGGACTCCTCCACCGGCCATTGCGAGTGACCAAGCGTCGGGAAAGTGGTCGCGTCCGCGGGCTTGGTTAATCCAGGGAGAACGTCCGAATTCCCCCATCGCAATGACGAGGGTGTCTTCGAGCATACCTCGGTCTTCTAGATCCTTGGTGAGTTGAAAGATGATGTTATCGAGGTCAGGAACAACCATTTGGTAGATCTCGTGGTTGAAAACGTGGCTGTCCCACGGCATGCCATTGGCAACCATGACAAAGGGCGCGCCTTCTTCGACGAGAGTTCGGGCGAGTAAGGCGTGTTGGCCAAATGCGCCAGGTCCGTAACGGTCACGGTCGGCTTGTGGAATTTTATCAAGGTCGAAGAGATGGGCGCAGCTCATGAGGCCGTTAACGCGCTCAAAGGTCGCATTCCACGATCCGGCGGCGGAGGACTTACGATCATTTTCGTATTTTTTGCTGAAGAACTTTCGAAGGGCTTCGCGGGCTTCATGATCGTCCTCCGTGATGGAGTCGAGACGGTTGGCGTCAGGAATCTTATATTCACCGCCAACCCGAACAGGTGAATATTCCGCGCCGAGCCATCCGGCCCAGTTACCGGCTTTAAAACCTTTAAATTCGTTTCCTTCTGGGCAGGGGTCGAGGAGAATGAAGTTGGGCAGTTTAGAATCAAGCTGGCCCAGTTGCTGGGCAAGGACGGAGCCCATGGTGGGGCGGGTAAATGGGGGTCTCGGGGCGTGGCCGCGCTGGAGTAGGTTGATCCCTTCAGTGTGCTCCTTTGCTTTGGTGTGCATGGAGCGGACGACTGCCAGCTTGTCGGCGATGGAGGCACACTTTGGGAGGAGCTCGGAGAAGTGGGTGCCGGGAACGTTCGTAGGAATGCTTTTAAACGGGCCGCCGGTGGTGGTGCCGGGTTTGGGGTCCCAGGTTTCAAACTGGCTCGGTCCGCCACAGAGCCAAAGGAGAATACAGTGTTTTTGTTTTTTCTTGGCGATTTCAGCGAAAGCAGGCGCTCCAAAGAGGCCGGCAAAACTCATTGACGAGATTGCACCGGCGGAGAGGCCTTGCAGAAACTTGCGGCGGTGGAGGTTATGATCCGGCGAACCGCAGTTTTGAGATGGATCGGGCGTGGGCATCAGTTAGCGAAGCGAAATTCGGCGCTGGTAAGGAGAGCCCAGACGAATTGTTGGATTGAGGATTTATTCTTTGGTTTAACGAAGGAGAGTGAGCGTTGGAGTTCGCTTGACTCTGGTTCGCGGGAAAGCACAGATTGGAAGATTTCGTGGATGAGAGACTGCGGGTTTTCGATTTTTTGAAGACGGCTAAGGAGGGGGGCTTCCGAGATGGTTTTATCAAACAAGGGGGCATTGGTAAGAAACATTGTCTGCTGAACCGAGGGAGAGAAATTCTCTGCAAAAAGGTCGGGGAGGATTGTCGCGAAGTGGCTCCGAAGGGTTTCGTCGTCCGGGTCTTCATGGCCAAGTGCAACGCGAAGGGATCGGGTGAAAGTTTCGGCAGAGAGTGGTTTGTCGAGCGCCCGAGCGAAGAAGGAATCGAGCGGGGGTTGTCCTGCTGAAGGAGCGGGGCGGGAGTCGAGTTGGTAGGAGGAGGATTTAGCGATTTGGCGAATGAGGCGACGGAGATCGTATTGGTGGTTTGAAAAATCGCGCGCGAGCCAAGCGAGAAGTTCGGGGTGGCTCGAAGGATGGGCGGAGTCCATAAGATCGACGGGGTGGACGAGGCCTCGTCCGAACATGAGGGCCCAGATGCGGTTGACGATCGCGCGCGAGAAGTCTGGATTTTCACTGGTGAGGGATTGGGCGAACGCTTCGCGGCGAGAGAATTTAGGGATGGGAAGAGTAGGGAGGTCTTTTTTTAGTTTTTCGTCCTTCTTCAGTTTGCGGAACCATTGCTTGGGCGGGCTCACGGAGTAGAGTTCTGCGGATTCATTGGTTTTTTTACCGCCAGTTTCGGTGATAATTTTGTTGGAGTAGAGAATGAGCTGGGATTGGTCTGCTTTGCCTTCGAGGTTCGCGAACTTGTCGTAGCCACCACTAGCGCGTTCCGCGACGCGGGGCCCTTTGGGAGTCTTAACATTGAGACTGCGGTTAAAGAAGGCGACGAGCCCCCAGTAATGACGCTGTTCGATTTCGGGTGCGACAGGATGATCGTGACACTGAGCACACTGGACTTGTTTGCCAAGGAGAGTTCGGGAGACGCGAGTGGCGATCTGGCTGTGGTCGTCGCGTTGGTCGTGAATAAACCATGAGGCGCCACGCTCTTGAACCGATGCTGGGCGAGCAAGGACAAGGTCACGGCCGATTTGGTCCCAGGGCCGGTTGGTTTTGAAGGCCCAGTGAAGATAATCGAGCCAGAGTTTACGATTGCCGTGGCTTCGCTTGCGGAGGTGAGCGCGGTCGAGGAAAACGATGTTGAAGACTTGCGCGAGGTGATTAGCGTGATCGTTGGTGTTGGTAAGGTGGTCAACGAGGAGATTCCGTTTCTTTGGGTTTTGGTCGGCAAGGAAGGAATTGATTTCGGGAACACGGGGGATTCGGCCGAGTAGGTCAAGGTAGACGCGACGCACGAAGGTTGTGTCGCTTGAGCGGCGAGCAGGAGCGATTTTGTTAGCTTGCCACTTGGCGCGAATCAGCTGATCAATAATGATGGCGGGTTTTTTGCGGTAATCGGGGAGGACAAGCTTTTTTGGCGGGGTGATTTTCAGATCGGTAATCCAAGTTTTAAGTGCTTTGATTTCCTCGGCCGGGAGTTGTTTTTTTGGCGGCATGTGCGGGTCGGAATCGACTTGAACAACCTGGTAAAGCGGACTTGCCTCGGGATCCCCTGGAATGAGGGCAGTGTCGGTCTCGCCGCCTTCGAGAGCGGCAGTGATAGTACGAAGATCAAGGCCACCTTTCTGTTTTACCCCACCGTGGCATTTAGTGCAGTTTTCAACGACGACAGGGTGGATTTGAGAAGACGCGAAGCCTGTCGTGCAGAGCACGAGCATAATGAGGGGGCTTAAAGTCTTCATGTGAGAGTGATTTATACGCTCTGATTGGCAATTTTTTCCAAGAGAGGTGATTCCTTTTTTTCTATTAGAATTTTTTGTGCAGCTTCCCGATATCCTGAGGATTTGACTTCTGGGCTAACTCAGCAAAATCTGACTTCGTTTGCCATAGGGAAGGTTCCTGTCTTTTTGCTGATTTCCAAGGTGATATTTTGAGTTAGAGCCCACTATTTGAGAATCAGAAAACAAAAAACCCGCCGGTTGAGCTACCGAGCGGGCTTGAATCTAGGGGCGCAAGGGGGATCAGGCGGACCAGTCAGCGATGCGGTCTTTGTGATTTTCGAAGAGCTCAGTCGTATCGCCATGAATCACGACTTCGTTTATGAGATCCCCGCCTTTGATTGAATCGACGATTTCTTGCCCTTCGCTCACTTCCCCGAAAACGGTGTGTTTTCCATCGAGGTGCGGAGTAGGGCAGTGGGTGATGAAAAATTGTGAACCATTTGTATTTGGTCCAGCATTCGCCATCGAAAAAATACCTGGCTTATCGTGGCGGCGGTGTGGTTTGCATTCACATTCAAATTTGTAGCCAGGATTGCCCCTGCCGGTCCCGTCAGGACAGCCGCCCTGAATCATGAAATTTGGAATGACACGATGGAAGGTCAGCCCATTGTAAAACCCGCGCGAGGCAAGGTGGAGGAATGAGCACACCGTTACTGGGGCGTCGTCTGGAAAGAGGGTGAGGTTGATGTTCCCTTCACTGGTTTGAAGTGTAATTTTAATGTCATCCATGGTCCCTTAAGCTTTAGCGTGAAACCGCAAACTGAAAAGGTTTTATCGGCAGCCATCGAGAAGTTGGTCCACAAAGAAGGTGATATTTCGGAGAGCATCAGTTGATTCAGACGCGCCAAGGAGCCTCAAAGCGTTGCGAGCATCGGAAACGAAGTTGGCTGCAGTGTCGATTGCATCTGACATCGAACCCTCATACTCGGCGATGCCGACAAGGATGGGAAGGTCAAGTGGTTGGTGCTCTATGATGCGTTTTGAGAGGAGCTCCTTTTGTTTTGGGTTGGCTCGTTCTAAGAGGTTAAGAATTGGTAAAGTAAGTTTCCCCTTTTCTAGGTCGGTGCCGAGCGTTTTTCCAATTTGATCTTCGGAGCCGACTAGATCGACGACGTCATCATAGATTTGGTAGGCAGTCCCGAGCTTCATACCGTACTCGAACATTGCATTGCTCACAGTTTTCGGCGTCTTAGAGATGATGGCCGAGAGCTGACAGGCCGCTGCGAACAAGGCGCCTGTTTTCATCTCGATCATCTTGAAATAATCCTTCTTGGTGAGAGTAAGGTCGAAGCGACGCTGGGTTTGAAGTATTTCACCCTGACAGACCTCGCGTGAAGCGAGGCTGATTGCGCGACTCAGGTCAGGGTTTTCGAAATCAGTCGAAAGCTTTAAAGCGTGTGAGAAAAGGGCGTCACCTAGAAGAACCGCCATGCCATTACCCCACTTTGCATTTGCAGTAGGGACTTTGCGACGGGAAGAGGCTCCGTCGATGATATCGTCGTGAACCAAGGTCGCCATGTGGATGAGTTCTAGGATCACTCCTAGATTCACGTGCTCATCCTGCAATCCACCAGTCGCTCCGCCGGTGAGAACTGTAAGGGCTGGTCGAATACGCTTGCCGCTTGTGTCACAAATATACTCCATGTAGGGTTCGACACCTGGATCGAAGGCACGGACTTGGTCTCGGATGAGAGCTTCTACCTTTTCGATGTGAGGACGGACCAGATCGAATGGAAAAAGCTCCGGATTGGCAGTTTTACGGGAGGTTGTCATCGACATTCTTGAACTTTCACAAATTTCTGAAAATTGCAACTTTTATGAACGAAAAAAACGAAAAATTAGGTTGGGCTATTTTTAAGCTGACAAAATCTAGTTTGATTGCCCGCCTCTTATTCTAAGAAAGCACGAAAGTTTATTGGGCAATGGGGTTTGCGGAGACCTAGTAATATTTTGATTAAGGCTCCGATTGAGAACTCATATTATTACAACTGAGCAATTTTTTTGCGGTTAAAATCTCTCCGATCACAGTTAAGCTGGTCCCTGTCTCGAGGTCGGATTCACAGAATTCTCATCTGAAGAGCACAGAATCCCCACATTTCCGTGGGAAAAGTTGAGAATTGAACAGCCTCTCACTCTAGCCGACTGTCCATTTTAAATGCCCTAGATCAGCGAAAAACGCCTCTCTAAACCTTTGTTTGGGCCCGAGAAAAAAAAGGAAATAATAAAAATGAACAATAGGTGCAAAATTCTCCGATTTTTATAATTAACCAAACCCCGATTCTTGACGTATAACCAACCTCAACTATGAAATTTAAAGCGATCTTTCTCACCGCAGTCGCGGGGGGGGCATTTACCCTTCCCTCTCTTGGAGATGCAGCAACTCATTTGATCAAGAATGAGCCAACCCAAGCATCAACTGGCCTAGCAATGTCAGAGGCTGTCGTCAAAAAAATGGGCTTCGCTGCTCACCTTCCCAAAAAAACTGAGGGTTATTTTTCAATTATGGGGGGCTATGATATGTATCAGCGGCTTTTGAAAACTGAGCTGGGTAAGATCATGGCCGAAATGATGGCTGATCAAGGCGAGAATCTCGACGAACTTGAGGAGATTCCAGAGTTTGAAATGTTCAAGGCTGTCGTGGGCGAAGAGATTTTCGCGGCCTTTGGTGACACCACTGGTGATCAAGCTCTAAATCTTCAGGCGATCAACAATTCGGCCTCTTTTCATCAAATGAAAATGATGCTGAAGATGGCTGCTTTGGCGATGGATGAGGACGCTGAGCCAGGCGGAATGCAAATGCAAGGTCTGGCGATGTCAATGTTCGGCTCAATTTTGGGTGATCCGGAGGCCGGTGTTCAGATTTTCGAGAAGTCACACATGCCTCCTGTAACAATTGGTTTCAAGGTGAGCGACGAAGAGATGCGCACCCAAATTTCTGAGATGATGATTGGAGGAGTTCTTTCCCTCTTCGACTTGGACGAAAATGCTCCCTTTGACGAGATTGAGATGGAAAGAGATGGTGTTGCCCTGAATGGCATGACGATTAATGGAAAGAAATTGGCCGATTTAGCCGATGAAAATTCTAGGCAGGAGATGACCGAGTTTTTCGGATCGCGGGCTATGGTTGATCGGTTTTTGGCTGCCGTAGCCAAAAAGAATCTCAACATCGCAATCGGCGTAAAAGAGAGCTACATTATTGTCTATCTTGGGAATTCACTTGATGGTCTCAAGTTTCCAGCAAAGCCCGAAGATTCACTTTTAGCAAACGAGGGCATGTCTTTTCTGAAGGACTATCTCGATAAGGATATCCGCATGTTAGTCTTCGGTGAGGAGGAAGCTATGAAAACCGTTGGAGGAGCAAACGAAGTAATGTCATCGATGGCTAAGGGGTTGAAAGCTGGACTTGCCGAGGCAGATTCATTTGGCGACACCCGCGATATTCAGGCCCTCCTTGGGCACGTTGCTAGAGTCGAAGGCAAGATTTTCGATATGTTCGAATACGGCCGCACTGGCACGGTGGGGTTCATCGAAGATGGTTTTAAAATCGAAAGCCATGGCGGAAGTAATCTTGCTTCTATCGATACTGAAACTGCCCACAATTTTGCAGGGTTGGGTGACATGGATGGTGTCGTCTTTTTTAGCAACAAACGATCGAATCCCGAATTCACTTCCAAGTTGCATGATATGTTGGACTCACTTGGTCAAGCAACTTACCTGATGGCATCACGGGTCGCTGATGTCGACCTTGAGAGCACAAGTATTAGCCCGGAATTCGGCGAAGCCTTTCAAATGTTCGATGAGTTGGCAGCAGGGGACCTCAAAAATATTTGGGAAGCTCTTACGGCTGACTGGGCCCAGGGAACTGGTGATGAAGGCGCTTTGATTATCGATACGAGAGGAACCCTTCCTCGCGTTCCGGAAGTCCCAGGAGTGATCATTGAAAAGGGGGTCATTCCTCGAATTGCCTACGTAACTCCTGTGACAGATCGTGAAAAAATCGCGGCGGCCTGGAAAAAGCTCGAAGGCTCAATCAGCAATATTCTCAAAAACCTCAAAGAGGTCCAGGGGACCGAGATTCCAATGCAAGAATTCGACGATAATACGAAGGAAGGGGTTACTTATTATAGCACCGCGATCCAGTTTTCGACCAAGGATGCTCGTCCAGTAGTGGGACTGTCTGATAAGCACTTCTACTTTTCGACGTCGCAAAAATTCATTGCTGAAATCGATAAAAATCTAATCGCGGGTGGGGAGGTTCCTGTTCGTAAGGGAAGTTATACGCGCATAAATTTCTCAGCCGCACACCAAATGGCCGATTATTGGGTCAAGTTACTCAAGGAAAACTCCGAAGAGATATTTGAAAATGAATACATGCGCGATGACTTCAATGAGAATCTCCCCTTGGTTGAGAAGCTCCTTGCAGCCCTTGCTCAATTCGATGACATGACGGCCCACACCCGCATGGAAAATGGTGAATCTCGAAGCTCGATTCACTTTAACATGAGGTAAATTAGGGTTAGAAGATTAATCTTGGACGCTCTGCTGGATGTTACCGGCAGGGCGTTTTTCATCGAAGGGGAGGGGAGAGTTATTTAATCTCCTCGCCAGTGGGTTCAACCTCCAGTAATTTATTCCACTGACGATGAGTGACATTTATGTGACTGAAACTGATACCGCGCAACTGGCGGCAAATAGCCATGCTGTCAAAATGGCTGTGGATCGCCAGCGCCGTCGCGAAACCGTCCAGTCGGCAGTGACCGCGCTTCTCGGATTTGGTGTTTTGATTGCTATTCTTGCGCTTATCGCACTGATTCCAACTACGAAGAATATTCCCCAGATCGTAACCTATCAGGCGGCTAGCCCGGAGGAGGAACCTCCGATCAGGATGAAGGAATTGACTAATAATGCCCAGCCCAAGCCGCCAGGAGCGAGTTCTTCAATGGCTAAAGTCATCGCGTCTCAGTCTCAATCACCAGTGGCTGTGCCTATTCCAGTAACGGCTAATCCTGATAGTTTATTTGGGATGGAAGAGGATTTTGGTCCCGGATTTGGAACTGGAGAAGGTGATGGCGATGGCGGTGGCGGTGCCACCTTTTTTGGTAGCAGGAGAAAGGGAAGGAATGTGGTTTTCATCGTCGATTTCTCAGGCTCGATGGCGTCGGATGCCGAAGGTGGTGGCGGAACTCGAATTCAGGCACTAAAAAAAGAGCTCGTTCGATCTATCAATTCTCTTCCGGCTGGCATGAATGTGTCTGTGATTTTTTTCTCAACCACCGGGTGGACCATCGACACCGAAGGTCCTAACCATTACATGAAAGGATTTCGGGGAAACGGGACAGTGCCAGAGGTGAACTGGTATCCTGCTTCCGAGCGCCTTAAGAGCGTTGTAGTTGAGGCGATCCAAAAAATGCCGGCTAAAGGTGGAACCAACTGGTATCCTCCTCTTAAAATGGCTTTTTCGATGAGTCCGCAACCAAATATTGTATATCTTCTTTCTGACGGAGAACCGACGGATGCGGATTATGTTCTAGAAAAGATGGAAGAATTTAACCCAGAGGGAGTTCCAATTGATACAATTGCCTTTGAGCTTCCCGGGACTCCCGCAGGCCAACTTTTGATGATTGCGGAAGAAACTGGCGGAAAATTTTCGATGATTTACAAAGGTAAGCGGCTTGTCGGCGGCTCTGCTGAAGATATGACGAGTTCCGATTACGACTGATGAAACTTGTTGTCTTTGATATCGAAGGAACGCTTACGCAAACCGACGCGATAGATTCCGAATGCTTTATTCGGTCGGTCCGCGAGGTTTTGGGAGTGGAACATTTTGAGACCGACTGGTCCCAATATCAATTTGTTACCGACAGCGGAGTAGTTCAGGAAATTTCCCAGCGCTACTGCGATCGACCGATGAGTGGGGCGCTCACCAAGGCGTTTCACGAACACCTTGTAAATGGTCTCCGAGGACAGCCAAAATCGATGTTTCAAGCTATCCCGGGAGCCATTGATTTTTTCAGTGCTCTAGTTGAGTCGCCGGATTATGCTGTGGCTCTTGCTACTGGGGCCCACGAAGCTTCCGCGCGTTATAAATTGGAGACAGCAGGTTTTGAAATTGCTGATATTCCTCTAGCGAGCTCCTCGGATGCTGTTGTTCGAGAGCATATTATGCTCCAGGCTCTTGATCGGGCTGCTCGCTTTCATCAAGCACGTTTCTCGGAAGTGACCTACTTTGGGAATGCTCCATGGGATATCGAGGCGAGTCGTAATCTCGGTTGGAAGTTAATTGGGATCGGACCGAGGATTGAAGCTGATTTTCGATTTGACGACTATACTAATCCGTCGGCAATTCAATCTTGCCTCTAAAATATCAGTATAGAAGAATTTCAAATTGATAGATATCGTGGAAAAAGCTTGTCTTTAAATTAGACTATGGAAAATTTGAAAACTGATATATCTCATGAATAAAAAGTCAGGGTTTTCCGTTTTAATAAGCGTGTCCGTTTCGCGTCTTGTCCTCCTTGCTGGATCTGTTTTGCTTCTTGCGAGTTGTTCTGGCTCTCGGACAATTAGTGCTGATTTGAAGGTCCCATCAGGGGAGACGCTCCGTAAGACCGTGCTGGGAAGTGATATTTTGATCACCAAGGGGAGTACTCTGGAGGTTTTTTACAGCTCTAGGAACCGCTATTTTGTCGAAGCTGGAGGAGCGCTTGTTGGTTTTAAAAGAGGAGTCAATCAGACAAAGATCTATGCTGAAAAGGGCGCCCTAATCCCAAATTTTGAGAGCCAAACTGGATTCGCGATCTATACGGTGAAGGATGCTTCAGAGTCTTATCGTGATCGCTACAAGGAGTTGGTCCCAGCACATGTTACCTTAAATTCAAACACAATGGGTGTCGCTCCGGTGATTGGAGTGGGTGTCGGAGTCGATCAAGAAGTATGGGATGTTGATCGGAATGATTGGGGAGACAATGGGAGATCGTCACGACCAACCTCAGTTCGAGCATCCTCGTATGAGACGAAAGATTAAATGAACTCTTAATAGATTATGAAAAAAACATTGATGACAATCGTGGGAATCGTTGGGCTCACCGCCGTTTCCGAGGCTCAGTTCGCTGGAATAAATGGCGGGATCATGCTTGGTGGGGGATTTATGGAAGATCCTGATAAAGGCTATGGATTTTTGCAACTAAGAGGGACTTTTTACGAGGACGATGCCGTTTCTCATACTCTATCCGTTGAATTTTTACGCCATTCAGATGATGCCGAACTCGAGTTTCTAGATCTTGCAGGGGTCCCTTATTATGAGAATGGAGAAATTAGTTTTACGAACTTCACACTGAATTACGAATTAGAAGCTAAGTTGAGCGGTGCGATTTCTTTTTATGCTGGAGTCGGAGGTGGTATTGAACGCGTTAGCTTAGATGATGCATTTGATTTCTCGGTTGACTCCGATAGAAATTTTGTAGGGCAGGCGTTTGCTGGATTCCGAACTAAGCTTGGGGAGAGTTTCTTCGCACAGATTGGTATCAGGCATCTCTGGAGAGAAGACTTTGCACTCCTGACTGACCAGTTTGTGGTCGAAGATACTACCGCTTATGATCTTTCGATTGGTTTTCGTTTTTAGTCGAACGACTTAATTTCTCAAAAGAAAGCCGGACAGTTTTAAGACTATCCGGCTTTTTGTTTTAGAATCTATTTGTCTGCCCCACTTACGCTCGGAGAAGTTGCACGGTGACTTTCTCTTCAACAGGAATTTCGAGTGTTTCGGCGAGGCTTTCGAGATCTTGGATGAGAGCCTCTTTACCATTCTCAAAAACTTCATCATCCATCGTGCGGATTAGATCTGCGGCCGTATTAATGTCATCGTAAACTTCGTCGGCGTCATGGAAATCTTCGGTCACAATGATTTTCATGACCGCTTTGTCTTCACTGGTATACCCGGCAGCGTCAGCTTCTTCTTCGGAAAGATCGCTGTCTGGACAGAAAAGGTAGGGGAGGATGTCGAGTCCCTCCTCTTTCAGAAGGCCAGCCAGTTCTTCATAAACTGCTGCCAATTCCTCAAAATAACCTTCAAGATCTTCAATTTCGGGCTCGCAAACGATGCTAATTCCGCTGGACATGCTGAAACGCTAAAATTGGATTTATCGCGGAAAAAGAAAATTTTTTATGAATGGCCAAATCAGTTCAATTGTCCGGCCCTCTCAGACGGTCAATCTGGATGATTTGGACGATCTGAATTTCCTAGGGTGGCATTATGAGCCCTTCTCTTTTAAATTTTGTCCCCTGAGTCTAAAACTTGTTTGGGTGACCGCCGAAACTTCTGTTAGATACTCACTCAATATCTTAAAAGAGTGGATTTAGCTCCAAAAAGCTATTTAGTTTTATGGGAAAAGTTCCAGAGCGATTGGCGTTGATAGAGGAGGCTCGAATTTCAAATGTGCGGAATATTCAGCTTCGAGAAAGCGGGGAAGGTCCAAAAGTGCTTCCTCAGTGAGCTGAGCTTCAAAATTCAACAAGATAATAGAGGTCTCACCGGACTGGATGGTTGATCCGGCTAGGATGACCTCTCCGTCGAGGATTCCTTCGCCTTCCATTTCAATTTGGAGTTTGCCAACGTCGAGGGGTTTGGACGATTCATTTTGAATTCGTAGTGGAAGGCTGACTAGAGCTTTGGTTCCTCGGACCTTAAATTCGGTTCTTTTCCAGAGAGGTTGGTATTGGCATCTCATGATTTGGGACTGCTTGGATACACCATTTCCCCACCAGCTAAAAAATACTCCGAGCCAAATGGTGAGAATCAAAACCGTAATCCGGTAGGAAAAGGTCCACAATTTCGGAGGAGGTTGGCTGGGAAGAGTCGCTTCTTCTTTCAAGAGAGCGGAACCGAGATGGCACCCAAGAAGGGTTGCGCAGGCCATCCCAAGAACTTCGGTAAAGACGAGAATAGCGATCGCTGCTGTTGGTTCAAGTGACGCCGAAAGGTGACGCTCGAGAATAATGACGGGCCCGATGCAGATAAGACCAAGTAAAGTAGTGCGTATGGGTGCGTGCCGCAGAAGAATCCAGATAATGCCATGGATCTTGTGATTACGACGTTGAAAAAATGGTGAACAATGGTCCAAGGCCATTGCGGTAATCAGGTAGGCGATCGAGAGAGTCGCTCCAAGAGTCGCTAAAAAAGGATAGCCTTGGACGGCGAGAAAGAGGCTCATCCCTTGTAGTAGGAGATAGAGAAAGGCTAGTTTCACCTCCTCCAAACCCTGACGCCAGAGGGGAGGATGGCGTTGTTTTTTGAGTTCGGGAAACCGTTCTCCTTCATAAATTGTCGAGAGTTTTTCTTTCAAGGGGAAGAGAGTCATTCCAACAATGATGATTCCTAGCCCAAAACCGGTGGTGACAAGGAATGCCCGAAATTCTTCAAAGAAAAGCCGATGAACCAGGTCATCGACCGCCGGGTGCCAAATTTCTGGAACAAGCTGTGCAAATAACCATGCCTCGAACAATGGTCCAAAATAGATGCCAAGATTCAAAAAGCCGCTGAGTATCAAGAGGGCGGCGAGCATATAAATCGCGAACCAATATTTGGTCAATTTAGGTTCCATCTCACTAATCTTCTTATCCCTATTTTTTTACGTCTTTTTCTGCGCTTTTCTCGCAAGGGGCTTCATGGATCCCATGAAATAAATATGTAGGTGAATCTGTTGCCTTGATAGATACGACCGTCGGCAATATCAGATTCGTCGAGGTGGCTTTGAAAGTCCTCAAGGGTTTCCCAATCGTTTTTCCAAAATTTTGTATTTTCCATCTTAATTTCTTGGATGAGATGTGGGTAGAGCGCCACTTTGAGAGGAATGATAAAGGGGAACATTGGATCTTTACGTTTCAGTGAAATCTCTCCTTCGAGAAGAGCTAAAGGATTCATCTCAATGAGTGCTGGAAAATCAGGGTGGCTGACGATAGGATCAGAATCACGAATTGCCTTTACAAGCTGGACATAATCAAGCGCTTTCGCAGCTCTCACAAATTTGTCGTCGGCTGTTTTGAGTTGAACACGGAAGATTTCAGGGCCGTATTTTTCAAAGTCTTCCAATGAATCGTCTTGATGCATAATCCGACCCCGATTCATGACAATCATGTGAGAAGATCGGCGCGGGATTTTTGGGCTTTCACCTTTTGGGAGGATCCACCAGGACGGATTGCCGTTTTCTCCGAGGGTGGCGGAGAGTAAATCTGAAGAGAGATCCTCTTGCTCATCAGTCCAAGCGAGACTGGCGTCTTTAAATGGGCTGTTTCCGCTAAGGCAATATACTTCGTATTGGTCCTTGGGTCCCGCTTTGCGGATCTGCCATTCGCAGTAGTCGTCTTCACGGAGAGTAATAAAGGGACTATGGTCATTCTGTGGGACACCGTCTTCCTGGAAACGAGTGTAAGTTAGGTTGTGTTCGTGAAGATCAGGAAAATTAGGATCGGCGCAAAAGATCTGATAAACATCTTCTTTTCCGGAGATTCCTACGAACTTCCAGAGGCAAGGATCACCTTCCCGAATGACCGCGCCGGGATGATTGTGTTGATTACTAAAATTACGGGTAAAGCTGAGTTCCTGATAGCGGTAGAGACAGCCATCAGCGAGAAAGAGTCGGTGTCTACCCTCGAGTGGATGGATAGATGGTCGGATGGGCGGTGGACTCTGGTCACCCCGGACCCTCTCAATCTCTTTGCTGATTTTGCTAGTCGGGAGGGGTGAATCGGAATCACCCTGTTTGTTTTGAACCTTTTGAAAGACTAGAGCAGCGCTGCCAATTAAGACGAAGACGCAGAGTGCCATCATTACTCCCGGTCGGAAGCGCCGGACTCCATTATCGATGGGGTCGAGTTTGCTCATTTGATTCGTCGGATGGCAGAGTTTGCGGAATAGCAGAAGATGATGAGAGTCAGAAGCGCCTGACTAGTGACGAGAATGATCAAAGCCCAAAAATCCAGTCCAAAAATCTGGCTAAAGGAAAATCGAGAGGAACCGAGTTGATCAAAAACTGAGGTAGCGTGTCGAGTGGATGCGAAGAGACTACTCCAAAAATTCCCTTGTTCGATTAAGGTAAAGCCGGAGTAGTCGATCTCATTAAGATCAAGACTGTGGAATGGATGGGTAAGGCGTGCGTCGTTCGCTTCTCCAGCGAAGCCGGTGGCGTATTTACTGAGAAGAACATGGGGAAGGAGAACGATAGGCATCATGGCAACGGCGCCCCGCTCAGAGCGGGCTAGGGTCGACAGCAAAAGACCGATTATGGTTCCCGACATGCAGACGATGCCTAGCACTAAAAAGTGCGAAATGAAGTCACGAGCATCGAACCAGTCTGAAGATTCCACTGCGTTTGGGTCGATGTTAAAAAGCGAAACGAAGAACCAAGTTGAGACGCAAAGAAGGAGAGTGCTAAAAAGCACCATTAAGGTAGCAAAGGCGAATTTAGCGTGAAAAAAGGAGAATTTCCCGAGTCCGCTAAGTTCATCAATCGCGTAAAGTGCACGGGTTGAAATTATTTCCCGGATCGTGAGCGACATTCCAATCCATAGAGCTGCGATCGAAAGGAAGAAGTTAATGAAGCGTGGGCTGTTGTTTCCGTGAAGTGATTGTGCGAATACGATTAGCCCAGCCAGAAAAATGGGTAGGATAATGGTGACGCCTGCGGCTCCGTAGTCACGGAAAGACTGGCGGGCAGAGCGTCGGAATATCACTCCGAAGTGATGGAGGTTCCACCAATCAAGACTGGCGTCAGTCGAGTCGATATAGTCAAAAGATTTGATTGGTGTAATTGAGGTGCTTTTTTCAAATAGATCCGCTTCAGCAGTGGTGGTAAGCAAGGTTGGAACATCTTGGTAATCAGCTCTCAGCTTTCCCCCTTTTTCCATCACGAGGAGACGATCGCAAACTACGAGTGTTCCGGGCAGATGGCTGGTGACCACGATAGTTAGTTTGTGGCGATCACAAAGCTCCCGTAAAAGCTGCATCACTTCGTGGGCTACCGGCAGGTCTAGGCCACTTGTGGGCTCATCGAGTAGAAGAATGCGAGGTCCGGAGCAAAGGGCCCGTGCTAGAGAGAGACGGCGCCTTTCTCCGCCGGAAAGTTGTGAAACAGCCTTTCCAAGAAAATTCTTTGAAAGGTTAACTGACTCTAGAATTGAAAGGGGACTGGAATCGTGACCGGAGAAGGTCAGTGCTTCTTCAAGGACCTCACCGACTTTGGCGTAATCCGGGAAAAGATCTTGTTGAGGAACATAGGATAGGATTTCAAGAAGAGACTGGTGATTGGCTCCAGAAATCCGGGTCGCCTCGGTTCCCGCAATGATGGAAACGATTCCGAGATCTTTATTTTTTTTGCTGGGGGGGCGCAGTCCAAGAGTCCGAAGCAAGGTTGTTTTTCCTGCTCCGCTTGGTCCGATGAGCCCGGTCAGCGAACCAGCCTCGAGGTGGAGTGAGAGGTGGTCAAGAATGGTAAGGTTCTTTTGACGAATCGTGAGCCCCTCAATTTGCAAACCAATTGCGCTCTTAATCATCGCTCTGTTTCCTCGCCAGTAATTTCTTTGCGAGCTTCGTTAGGGTCCTTAGTAGCGTAACCTTTTATAATGACACGGTAGCTGGGCTCAGTTTTAAAATTTTTCTCGAAGAGAACGTGGTCAGTACTCTTTCTTTCGAGCGAAACTTCTCCGGTTAGGTTGCCTTCGACAATACTGTGAGTCTTCAGGTTGTAATAAAGGGAGCCGCGCGCGGCCCAAGTTCCAAGGACTTGGTTTTTGTCGGTGGAGCCAGAAAAGACAACCTTACCTTTTACGATTTTTAGACGTGTTTCATCGCCGTAGGTCGAGTCGCGCTTCAAGGTCAGGGTGCCGCTGACATCAAGATCGTTACTGGGCGCCAGTAGGTGGGCGATGGTCTTGACATCAACATCCCATTCATCGGGACCATTGGGATCAGTATCAGGAAGAAGGTAAGCTTCGCTGTAGACTGAAAAGTTTTTGACCCGATCTTCTTTTTCCTTAGAAAGGGTGGCCTTAGTTTGAAAATCAACGAGCCCTTCACCAGCTTCGTAGGTGTATTCAGCTGTAAGACCTTCATAGGATTCAAGTGGTTGGAGCTTAGCTTCTAAAAGGTGCTCTTCGAGGCCTTGTCCGGTCATGCCTTTAACGGCAAAATTAATCCGAGAGAGAATTTTTTGGCGATTGACATCGCTTCTCAACCATTCCGCGGCGCGATCAGTGGCGATGTCGATTGCGATACCTTCCGGGCCGGGAAGTAAGATTTTGCGTGCTCCTCTGCCTAGAATTCCGACGGCCGGTGGGAGATGGAGATTCACGTCATCAAGAGCCAGTGTTACTTCAAGATCGCGGGCTGTGAGAATTTCTAAGCCGACCACTACTTCGGTATGATCCTGGGTAACGGATTTTACTTCGCGAACAAAATCGGTCTCGCCTTCGTGAATGAGGGTGATTTTCTTTCCGAGGCCCCAATCTCTATCTTCGACTTGTCCCTGAACTGTTGAGGTTACTATTGTCCGATAAAACATGCCTTCCTCAAAGCGGGAGAGCTGCTCTGCGGTGAGGACGGTTTTCGTAGGATTGTCATTGCGAAAAATAAAAAAGATCGCGACAGCCAGCGCGAAAACGAGGAGTGCGATGGTAGAAAGGAGTTTCGTTTTTGAAGACATGGCTTTGCCAGTATGTATAGCAGGCCGACAAATGATCTGTTACAAAAAAGAGAAAATTTGCAGTGGGGCTTATCTTGCCATTTCGGGGTGTTTATGGATATTGAAAAAGTGATCATTTTAAGTGACCAACGTCCTTTTGCCCATGGGAATCATCGTGAGGTTTATCTCCACCCCGAGAAAAGTGACCGGTGTCTCAAGTTGATGACCGAGGACTGGCATAAATGTGATCGATGGAAGAGGGCAAATTTGGTGGCGCGATTCGTGCGTCCAAAGTGGTATTATCATGAGAATGAGGGAGAGTTGCATTTTTCGCGGGTCTTATCCCGGCGAGTGGGGCCTCCTGCTTGGGACTTCGTGGCTCATGCCTATGAAATGGTCGATTCAGATTTGGGGCCAGTGCTGGAAGTGGCACTTATCACAGACTTCGACGGAAAGGTTTCTCTCTCGCTCAAAGAGTATGTGTGGCAACATGGTTTAACTCCCGAGTGTGAAGCAGCATTAGAAGAATTTTGGCAACAGCTCGACAAGCATTGGGTCTTTGTAGAAGCGCGACCTGATAATCTGTCGGTACGGGTAAAAGCGGATGGAAGGTGTCAAATCTTCGCAATCGATGGTTATGCCTTTGGCCAGTTGATTCCATTGGCAAAATGGTTCCGAAGGGAGCAAAAAAGGGTTTTTCGAAAACGGCGGAGGAAACAAGATTGCGTATTGAATGAAATTCTGGGGAAACGAGAGTCTGGGGAATTTTTGAAAAGCCAAGGCATCCAAAGAAAGGATTGAGCGGATCCTGCCAATTTCTACTGGCGATTGAGAATGTAGATGGGATCGCCGAGTTGGTCTCGGTGGTATTGGGTAACTTTACCACTGCGAATGAGGGCCTGGAGGTGGGCGTTGGGGTTTGCGGTAGGGTCGAACTTGCCGGCTGATTGTTTAAGGTAGGAGACCAGTCTCGGGGCCTCGTCGATCTCGAGGACTGGGCAGCCGGTTGTGCAGGGAATACGGCCTATTTTTCGCTGGGCGCGGCGCTGGTAAAGCATTTCGCTAGCGTTTGGGTGGTAAGAGTGAATGACGACGCCGTTTGGAACATAGCCCCGCAGCGTGGGGTCTGAATGGGTTGGGGGGTAAAGAATCTCGGCATAGATTCCGCTCACGCCCCTTTTCGAGTCACCGGTTTGAATGGAAGAATCTGCATTTTTAGCAATGCGCACACCGCCCATTGTGAAGAAGCCAGGGGGAGTTTGGGCATGTGAGATACCAAGGCCGCGTTTACCTGTCCCACACCGAAGGGTTTCGTAGGTTTCTCCAGTTTTCAAAGAGACGACATTCATCCGCTGGGTGGCCGGATCAACCACGTAGATCCATTTTGGATCGTAGTTTGGATACCCAACTTTTCTTTGAGCCAAGATAGTGGACTTGATGGTAGGCCACTCTATAAGAATGGCTTGTTTAGTGGAGTGCTGTGGATCGCTACCGGTGGAGCATGATGGCAGAACCAGAAAGCTGATGAGTAAGAAAAGTCCTTTGCCTAAAACTGTCATACTGTGATTAAGGCACGTGGAGCCCGCTTTAAGAAGTGGGGTGAGCCATCGTAATAGCTTGGAATTGTTTTTCATCGCAGAGATCTCGTTAGATATATCGGATATTATGGGAGGGCATCAAGATCTGCTTTAATCGTAATTTTTGGATTTGGGGAGGGGTTCTCCACTAGGGTGGTGCCATGGTTAAGGAGCTGAAGAGCAGAGACCTCATCGGTGATTTTAGTATCGCCGGAGGAGACGCTTTGGTAAGCGTTCTGGATGAGAGCTCTCGAAAAAATCTGGGGTGTTTCCATGACCCAAAGGTTGTCCCGAGAGACTGATTCCGATGTGATGCCTTCCGGGGTAGCCCGCTTCAATGTTTCGGTAACCCGGCGTGCGAGGCTCGCGGCCTCGGTTGCTTCAGCAGCAGCGAAAGTAGCACGGATGGACTCTGGTGAAACGAGTGGGCGGGCGCCATCGTGAATTGCAACGTGGCTAATTTCGTTTTTTAGGGCCATAAGGCCGGCAGCTACTGAGTCGGACCGTTCCCTGCCTCCATTAACGCGGTTGAGTTTTGGGCCAAGGTCGGCCAGCCAAGCAAAACGATCGGGCGGGGTAACAACAATGACTTGGGCGATTTCTTTGAGGGAAGAAAAGGCGTGAACACTATGCCAAAGAATCGTCTTACCCCTCCACTGTGCGGCGAGCTTATCAAAGCCCATGCGTTGTGAGGATCCAGAAGCGACGATTATAGCGGCGAAGCTCATTGAGTTGGGGTGTGATTTCAGCTCGGATTACTTGGGGCTATTGGTCCATTTTCCGAGCTGAGTTACTCGTCCTTCAGGAAAGGTGCTGCATCACCTCTTGGGAGAGGGTCTTGCCGTCGACGCGTCCGGCGGTCTTCGCTTGCACGATACCCATGACTTTCCCCATGTCGGAACGGCTGGTCGCTCCCGTTTCGGCGACGGCTGCGGCCACAATTGCTGAAACTTCCTCAGAGCTCATGGCGGCGGGGAGGTATTTTTCGAGGATTACGATTTCTGCTTTTTCCTTTTCGGCGAGCTCGGAGCGCCCGGCATTTTCAAATTGCTCGATTGAATCGTTACGCTGTTTGATTTGTTTCCGGACGATGGCAAGGGCATCGGCTTGTTCGATGACGTTATCTTTGTTGCCGGATTCGATGGCCGCGTTTGTGAGGGCGGTTTTGAGAGCGCGAAGAGTGGTGAGAGCTACCGAGTCTTTGGCTTTCATTGCGACCTTAAGGTCTTCCATCACGTTTTCTGCAAAAGTGCTCATAAGGATGTTTTGGCCGGAATCTTGCTCAGGTGCAAGCACGGGTCTTGCGAGAGTGGAGGATTATGATACGGGTCGGGTGTGAAGAATGAGGGCATCGGAGGATATCTCTACTTGGCGTTTATCGGCCTAGCGCTGGCTGTGATGGGCGGCTTTTTTGTTTTTGTTCTGGGTCGTGGTTACATCCGGGCGAAAGAAACACAAGAATGGCCAAGTTATCCTGCTGTTGTGGTTGTTTCCGAGCTAGAGGACCGCCAGATCGGGAAGGCTAAGGAATATCGCCATAAATTGGTTTACGAGTACCGGGTTGATGGGAAATTTTACCGGGGAGAGCGGCTAAAACGTCGGGAAAACCCGTATTTGAAGAAAAAAAATAAGATAGTGCCCTTCGTTGAGAAGTTTCCGGTGGGAAGCAGGTTGGCAGCTTTCGTGAATCCTAATGATCCAACGGAGGTCCTTATCGAGCACGAAACGAAGGCTCCAGGATATTCGATATGGTTCCCAGCCCTTTTTCTTTCGGGAGGTTTGGTGGTTTTCTTTCGGGCGCTTTTAAAATTGCGTTATCGGGGTGTTTCCTGAAGCCATGATCGAATATCACACAAACTCATATTTAAATGAGGTTTCATCTTGGGGCCACCATTTCACGGCCGTTTTTTCACCTTATAAATATTAATTTTAGGAGCTCAGAGGTCGAAGACAGAAAAAAACGGGCAATTCCTGCTTCGAAAAAGCACCACCAACCTTCCACCGAGAGCGAGGACCCACCTTGATATTTAAGAAAAATTAACAACCTGGTTGTCAGTGTTCCGAATTCGGTTATATTATAAGGATGAAATCTATCGTAGTCTTCATGATTGCTTTAGTTCCTTTGAAAGGAATTGAGATCAAGGTTGATTACCGATACGATAGCGAGGGGTTTTTTAACAACCCGGCCGCGAAGGTCGTTATCGAGGCTGCCGCCGCCCGGTGGAGTCGGATCATAAATCAAACTCTTCTTCCTGTTGATATGAAGGATGAGGAGCTAGTTGATGGGCGATTTGAAATTATTCATCCGGGCACGGGCAAGAATCATGTGCTGAGTGCCGCTGCCAGTAAAGCGAGTGATTTTTATTTCAAGGTGGGGCAACCCGCTGCTGATGAATATCTTGGAGGGTTTTCGCTAGATGAGAATGTTTGGATTCTATATGCCGGAGCTCGAAAGCTGGATGGCGCGGGCCGCGGAGCTCCGATTGGTGGAGCTCGAAATTTAGCATCGGTTTACGCTGATCCGGAGAGTTTTCTTAATCGCGGTTTTAATCTTGGCGTGAGCTCACTTACCGTAATCGGCGGAACTGTTTCATTTGATTTGGACCGGAATTGGAGTTTTGGATTTTTGCGGCCAGAGGGTGGCGCGTCTTTGGATTTCTATAGCATTGCGGTGCACGAAATCGGCCATTGCTTAGGATTAAATGCCCGGTCGGTTGCTGAGTTCCGTGATTTGATTGTGGAGGATCGGTTTGTAGGTGAAAATTCGGTGGCGGCTCTCGAAGCTGATACTGGTGGGGAGGTAGTGGGGCTCGAAATCGTCAAATCGTCGTCACAAGATTATCATTGGAGGGATGGTGAATATCATTCAAAGATCTTTCCTCTTGGAACACCTTTATATTTTGGAACGGTGGGGGCGGGTAATTTGCAGGATCTTCTCATGGAGCCCGTTTTTAATGTGGGTGAGAATGTCAAACGGCTTGAAATTACAAATGTAGACGCTGCTGCTCTCAAGGATATCGGTTGGAGTGTGATCTCCGAAGATCCTCCTCGTGGTCCCGATTTGGACCTCGAAATCGGGCCTAGCAAAAATGGTGGGCTATCGATTCGGCTCATGTCGGAAGCCGGTGCAACATACACTGTCCAGACGTCGCCGGATGGTTGTAGTTGGGTCAGTGTGATACCGTCTTTTGTCGGAGATGGAGGACCGCTCTCTTGGTCGGATGGGCAAGAGGGAACCTACGATCCCTTCGGTCCGGCCTCTGCATTGGCTCATAAGTATTATCGCGTCATCAAAGATTAATTCGCGATTGTGAAGCCTCGACAATTTACGAGTTCGTCAATGTCCCAAATGCGGTGTTCTTTAATCAGCCCGGCGAGTTCGGATTCTTCGACGATCTCGGTAATAAATTCGTTTACCTCCTCCGCGTCTCCCATCACTTCCAGTTCAACCGTTCCATCTTCCTGGTTTCGAACTGAACCAACGATATCGAATCCGAGGGCGAGCTGTTTGGTGGTGTAACGAAATCCCACTCCCTGAACTCGGCCGCTGAAACTGATCCGTTTGGCCGAATTCATTTCTTCGGCGAGTTAGTAAAAGTTAAGACTGTGTCTGACACCGTCACTTCAGTCTTACGCGGCGACTGCGCCCCGTGAAAGCTTGGGATCATTGAGCGTTCCACCTCTGCCTTAAGGCTTTTGGCCGATTTTTCATCCGCCAACGCAATCTTCCAAGTGAGAGTGAATTGCTTGTCTGGGCGACGGCGTAACTGGTAACGATCTCCACGCCACTGCTCTGCCAGTAATCCGGATTCGTCCATGCCAGTAAAGGGCTCAAGCCATAATCGGAGACCTAGTTCTCCAATTGAATTTTCGTGTATGATCTCTGGTCCGGAACTTGGAAAAGAGATCTCAACTGCTCCAAGCTCTTTTTGATTTGGGTGCAGAACTGCGGAGGTAGTGCTCGGGGGGGTTCGGAACATCGCGGCCCAGGCTTCACGGGAATCGATGAAGAAATAGCGAGAGAAATCGGCACCCTCAATGAATGGGAAGTTACAAAACCCTTGAAGGGCAGGCTCAAGATCGTTGAGGAGTTGCTCCCGGGCGGGTTCCGGGTCATTCCAACCACCTTCGTTTACGGCGGGGTTCCGACTAAGAAATCTCGCTTGCTGAGCTGCGGCAGAACCTGTGTGGACAGCTTCCCATGCTTGCCATTCATCGCGCGAGCCCCATTCTTTCTTGGGGTAGTTTTGGTAGGCTAGAAGTTGGCCAAGAAGGCGAACCAAAACTGAACGATCGGGCACGCTCATGGCATCGAAGTTTTCCGAAAGGAGAATTTTCTGTTCACTAAGATCGCAGATCCCTTTGACTCCACTGCTATTGACAAAGAGGAGCTGGGTGAAGAGTCGTTGATTCGGGGGAAGGAGCCCAAGGAGCTCCCAAGCAAGCCCTTCATTTTCTAGATCATCTTCGCCATGGATTAAGCGGAGGTTTGCGTGGGCGGCGTCCCTGATTTTGGTGGGGGAGGCTAAGCGAACATTGGGAGCTTTCAAAAAGACCATATCATAGTCTTTTTCGACCCAAGCGATAATCTCATCTGGGACTGGGAAAGGGCCATTAGATAGCATGGAGCGGACCTGAGCGAGCTCGTCTTCAAGAGTGTCGACCCGCTGCAGCAATTCAGAGTTTTCAGCGCGTAAGGTCGCGGCTCTATCGTTGTCTAACGGGGGTAGACTCGATTTTTTCCAATAGTCCCCGTAGAGCCAGCCGCCAGCTGCCAATCCCAAGATGGTCAGGATTTGAAAAACTCGTTCAGGACTCATTGAGCCTCTTTCTTGTTTTCTTCGTCGAAGGGGCTGTTGGGGCGCGTAGAATTGTTGGGGTCGAAATCCTCTTCCTCACCGTAAAGATCGAGTGGCTTATTGGTTTTCTTAAAGGTCTCACGCGCTGTTTTTCCTGCTTTTGGGACAAGTGAAATAGCCTTACTTTGATTTCCTTCAGAATCATAAAAATAGTAGACTCGGCGAATGGGCATTTCCTTGCGCTGGCCGTTTTTATCGAGAGTAGGGAAGAAATGCTTTACCCGGGCGTCGAACATCTGTTCAGCTACAAGCTGACCACTTTCGTTATCGTAACCATACTGCACTCGGTAGATGAGGATACCTTGACCATCATGAATCTGCCCATACCTGAGGAATCCCTTGGTATCTCGGGTATAGGTGGCCTTCATTTTAACTTCACCATTTTCATTCTTGGTTGTTTTAACAAGTCGCCGGTCGTCAGGTGAGCGTTCAAAGACAACGTATGAGCCATCCTGATCATTCTTTTTGATACGAACGTGCGGCCCTTTGGATTCCCAAAGATCTTCGTCTGAAAAGCCCGATCCTACTGCGAATAATGAGGCTATGATGAAGTAGATTACTTTTTTCATTGAGATGATAGCGGTGTGAGCAAGATTATGCCGAAACTGATGACCGAGTGCAACCCTGCAGAAGATGAGTCGCAAAGCTCCCGGGTTTTGTGGAAGGCTGGCAAATTCAGTTGGGATCTCGATGACACGGCGCTGGTCATGGCGATACTCAACGTGACCCCAGATTCGTTTTCGGACGGAGGTTTGCACCTTGACCCGATTGATACTTTATCGGCGGCACGCCGTTTCATCGAGGAGGGCGCTGATATTCTGGATGTAGGTGGTGAATCCACCCGCCCTGGTGCAGCTGAAGTAGGTTCGGATGATGAAATTTCGCGAGTCATTCCAGTAATCAAAAAGTTGGTTTCGAATGAAGCGGTGGCGGTGTCTATCGATACTTGTAAGGCGGAAGTTGCGGCGGCTGGTTTGGCTGCCGGGGTGGCGATCGTGAATGATGTGACGGGGCTACAAGATCCCGCTATGATTGACGTTTGTGTTGGTTCAGATTGTGGTATTGTCGTGATGCATATGCAGGGGAATCCGCGCACGATGCAAAAGTCGCCAACTTACGAAGATGTTGTTTCTGAAATCGGCGACTTTTTTGAGGAGCGATTTGAAACTTTGGTGTCTGCCGGAATTGAGTCCGAGAGGATCGTGTTTGATCCTGGCATTGGGTTTGGAAAATCTCTCAGGCACAATCTAGAACTGCTAAACCGTGTGGAAGATTATCGAGTTCATGATCGCCCAATTCTCATGGGGCTCTCGCGTAAGTCCCTTATTGGGAAATTGCTTGGTGATTCAGCAATGTCACGCCGGGAGTTTCCGACCCAGGCGCTGACCTCTCTCACTCGCCAGCGGGGAGCCATGATTCATCGGGTCCATCAAGTCAGGGAGGCGGTGCAAGTTTTAAGAATGACTGAAGCGGTCTTGGGCAGTTGACTGGGAGCTGGTCCTAAGAACCAAGAGAGGATTATTCTTTTGCCTGGAACCGAGTGTTATTTTGGTAAAATGAAAAAGATGGTAGAGGCGGTTCAGGTGGAAGAGGCTGTGATTATTTCCGGTGTCTTGGTTGAGAATAAGGATGGAAATCTCATACTCAATCCGGCGATACAACGTGACCCAAAAATCCCTTTCCAACCATAAATGGTGCCCGTCCGTGGGTAGGTTTTCAGTGAAATGGATGATTGCCAAGTGGAGTGCGGGTGGCAGGCTTGGGCATGCGATTTTTGAGCAAGGCTGTTGTCCTATCACTCATGCATGGCGGAATTCTTTTAGGGGCACCGGTTATTCCGGGTCTTAATGGAAGCCATCCGCTTGATGAGGCTAAGACGGGGCATCTCCTGATTGAGGAATTACGGTGTGCAGCTTGTCACGAGGTGCCGGTCGCAACCACGATGAAATTGGCGCCTGACTTGAGTGAAGCGGGTTCGCGGTTGGACCTTGAGTATTTAAAGCGCTATCTGGAAGATCCTCACGAGGTTAATCCTGGGACTACCATGCCGGATGTTTTGGGTGGTTTGCCAGACGCTGAAAAGGCGAAGGTGAGTGAGTCGATCAGTCATTATTTGATGTCATTGACATCTGGGGAAGTGCAAGTCAAAGCGAAGACTGGAGATGCCAAGTTGGGGCGGGAGATTTTTCACGAAGTCGGGTGCATTTCCTGCCATGCTCCCCAGAGCAAAGATTCTGAAAGGGCAAAATCGTTAGGACATATCGGTGGGAAATACCAGCAGGGAGAATTGGCTAGATTCCTGCTTGACCCCCTTAAGGTTCGACCGTCAGGTCGGATGCCAAACATGAATCTTTCCTCCTCCGAAGCGAGCGCGTTAGAGGCATTTTTGGGAGGGGAGGCTGGAAAGCCGGTGAAGCCGGATGCCAAGCTAGTTGCGTTGGGTAAGGCAAATTTCGGAAAGTATAATTGTGTGGCTTGTCATACTATAGGGAATGCTGAGGCCGCCAAAGGGCCGAAGTTGCAGAACATCGATTTGAAGAAGGGATGCTTTACTGGCAAAGGTGCAAATTATCAGTTGTCTGATGATCAGGCTAAGGCGATTGCTTTGGCCTTGGATGAGCCGGTGTTTTTTTCGGACGAAGCCCGTGTTGAAATGAAGCTGACCCAGCTGAACTGTATCGCATGCCATGCCCGTGATGATTTTGGTGGAGTAGCAGAAGAGATTAATGAGTTTTTCCATACCACTGAAGAAGCGCTTGGTGATACCGCCCGAATCCCGCCGCCGCTGACGAAGATCGGTGGTAAGTTAAAGCCAGAATGGTTGAATAAAGTTCTTTATGACGGTCTCTCGGTGCGGCCTTACATGAAGACACGGATGCCGCAGTTTGGTCGGAGGGCGCTAAAAGGATTGCCGGAGGTTTTGGCGAAGGTAGATAAATTACCACAGGTGGATTTGCCTCCGCCAAATCGCCAAGAACAACCCATGGTTAGGAATGGCGGGCATTTATTACTCGGAACGGAAGGCTTGAATTGTATTTCATGCCACAACTACAACGGGAAAGAATCACCGGGGATGAAAGGTTACGATTTGATCCTGACTTACCAACGACTCCAGCCAGGTTGGTTTTACGAGTTCATGAAAAATCCGGCGAAGCATCGTCCTGGAATCATTATGCCGAACTACTGGCCGGACGGAAAAGCAGTGCAGACAGAGATCATGGGAGGTGACACCCACGAGCAGTTGAGGTCGCTTTGGCATCAGTTTTCACTTGGAAGATCAGCACGTGATCCGAAAGGATTACAATCGAAGCCGAACAAGCTTGAGGTCAATGAAAAGGTGAGGATTTATCGTGGCCGAAGTCGAGTCGCAGGGTTTCGCGGACTTGCTGTGGGTTTCCCGGGCGGCTTGAACTATGCTTTTAATTTGGAGAACGGAGCCTTGTCCGCAATTTGGAAGGGCGAGTATCTCACGGCTAATTGGCGGTCGCAGGGAGCGGGTGATTTTAATCCCTCGGAGCGACCGATTCAGCTTGCGCAGGATGTCGCTTTTTTGCGGCCGAAAGATAACGGGCTAAAGTGGCCTCTGAGGCCGGTGATGACAAAGGAGAATCCGGTGAATCCGGATCCTCTTTATCCTAAAAATTTAGGCTATGCTTTTCGGGGTTATGCCCTTGGAAAAAATGGGAATCCTACCCTTCGTTATCTATGTGGAGAGATCGCAATCGAAGATCGCTTTGAAACAAAGAGCGAGAAGGTCCTTGTAAGGAGGTTTAATTTTGATGCCAAGCAACCAGGTGTGCTTCACTTCCGAGCACTTACTGGTCATATTGTAAGCGAATCTGACGGGGTCTTTAAGACAGCTGATCTGAGACTGACACTTGGAAGTAAGGTGGAGACGGTTTTGCGATCTATCGGTGTTAATGGTGAGCAGGAGTTGCTCATGAAAATTCCACTTGGGCGTGAAAAAAACATTTACTCAATTGATTATGAAATTCTTCGCTAAAGTGACAATGATAGCGGCGCTCCTGACGGCGTCGATGACAGCCGAAGAGGTGGGTGATCGCTGGGGCACAGCGGATCGGGAGCGAGAATTTTATCCGGTGGTGCAGGTTCCGATTCCAAAGGATCTCGTGATTGAGGCGGGTGCTTTTGAGCAATTACCGGATGGTCGAATCGCAATTGGAACGCGCCGGGGCGATATCTTCTTTGTATCGGGCATCGATGACGAGCGGCCGGAGCCTAAGTATGAGATTTTCGCAACCGGGCTTGATGAGATTTTCGGCCTGTCATGGAAGGATGATGCGCTCTACGTAACTCACAGTGCCGAGTTAACTAAGGTTTCGGACACGGACGGAGATGGTAAAGCTGATCTTTTTGAGGTAATTTCCGATGCTTGGGGTTATGCCAATTATCACGAGTATGCCTTTGGGTCGAAGTTTGATCAGGAGGGGAACCTCTACGTTGCATTAGGCTTATCAGCATCTTACCATTCTCGAGCGCTTTTCCGTGGTTGGGGTTTTAAAATTACTCCTGAAGGGAAAAGTATCCCCATCGCAAGTGGGATGCGGAGTCCGGGCGGGATTGGATTTAATAAAGAAGGGGCGGTCTTCTATATCGAGAGTCAGGGGCCATGGAATTCCTCGTGTAGTTTAAAGTTTGTTAAGGAGGGTGGGTTTATGGGGCACCCGGCGAGTTACAATTGGTATCAATATGCACAAGGTTTGGAGGAGCCGGTGACCCCAGAGTCGGGTTCAAGTATTTTGGTTGAGAAGGAAAAGGTTGCTGAGTTGGTCCCTTACGCGGTGATCTTTCCCTATATCCGTATGGGGCGTTCAATCACCGGATTCGTGCTAGATAAGACGAAGGGGAAGTTTGGGCCATTCGAAGATCAAATCTTTCTTGGAGACTACACTCAGTCTCTCATTATGCGTGCAACCACTGAGCAAGTAAATGGAGTTTGGCAGGGGGCATGTTATCCTTTTCGTGAGGAGCTCTCGACTGGAATTTTAAACGTTCAGTTTACTCCTGAGGGGAGACTATTGGCCGGCGGAACAAATCGTGGATGGCCTGTGCGGGGATTGAAGCCTTTTGCTCTAGAGCGCCTCGAGTGGTCTGGTAAGATGCCTTTTGAGATCAAGGAAGTGAAAATCACTCCGAAAGGGTTCAAGTTGGAATTCACCAAGAAGGTCGAAACGAAGTCAGCAGGCGATCCGACGACTTTTGTAGTGAAGACTTTCACGCATAAATACCATC
>DCQM01000216.1 GCA_002323895.1 Akkermansiaceae bacterium UBA1518 | reverse complement strand
ATTCGATTGCCCGATCGAACAGCCTTTCGAATTGAACAAAGAACAGCGGGTCGGACTTCTGACCCACCCTTCTTGGCTAATTGCCCACTCCAAGAATACCGATACCAACCCAATCACACGAGGCAAATGGATCCGAGAGCGCCTTCTCGCAGATCACGTTCCAGATGTCCCGATCACAGTGGACGCAGTTGTTCCAGAGGATCCACACAAGACCTTACGAGAACGCTTTCAAGCAACCCGGCAACAAGAATGCTGGCGCTGCCACAAAAAGATGAACCCACTTGGAATGACCTTTGAGTCCTATGATGATTTTGGGCGATTCAGGACTACCGATAAAATAAGCGGAAAACCAATCGATTCCAGCGGCCAACTCGATTCAACCGGTGTCGCATCGCTCGACGGCAAGGTTGAAAATGCCGTTGAGCTGATGAAACGACTCGGGCAGTCCGATCGCGTCAGACAGTCCTTCATCCGCCATGCTTTCCGGTATTGGATGGGAAGAAATGAAATGTTAAGTGACTCAGCAACTCTGATCGCAGCCGATGAAGCCTATGTAAAAAGTGGCGGTAGTTTTCGGGCCATGCTCATATCCCTTTTATCATCCGATTCATTCATTTTTCGAAAAAAGAGAGGAATAAAATGAACCCCCAATTCACATCGCGACGCGCCTTCCTCAAACAATTTTCGTTTGGAGGTAGCGGAACCCTCTTGTCACCGTTACTCGGGCAGCTCGCAGCCACTGCGGACGGGATAACTAGTGCCTTTCCTCAACGCTTTGTCTTCTTAGTCAAATCTAGCGGCCTCACACCAAAAGCAATCACGCCGGAATTACTACGTGGCAAAAAAGCCACTGGAAGCACCCCTTTACGCGTATCCTTAAAAGAAGTCGCTCTTCCCGACTCGCTACGTGCCCTGGAATCATTCAAAGACCAACTCGCTATCGTTCAAGGATTCTCTGGTAAGATGTGCTTGGCCGGCCACACTTCATACTTTGGTGCGATGGGCGTTCATGCTTCCCCAAGTGAAACCTCCAGCGGTCGTCCACTCCGCGCAACTATCGACACTCGCCTTTCATCACAGCATTCAAGCCCATTCGGACATGTCGGACTTGCTCTGAGGGGACGGGCAGTAGGCGGAGCCGGCGATCCCATCCCGCAAGGCACTCTCTATCCCGGTCTCTCAGCACTAGCCCCGGGGCGTGAGCTCCCCTATCAGGCAAGCCCAGACCAAGCCTTTGACCAACTCTTTGGCTCGGCCATCGGCTCAAAAAAAGGTCGTAAGCGCTACGATCTTGAGACCGGAATGCTCGATTTCCTTTCAGACGATATCAAACAACTGCGAAACAGAGTTCCGAGTGCCGAACAAGATAAACTCAGCCACTACCTCCTCGCTTTCGAAGACCTCCAAGAACGACGCCAGAAGCTGCTCACTATGACCGAGGCTATCCGTAATGGCGCCCCAAAATTAACAGAGAAATTTTCTTCCCAGCTCGGGATTGACCGGCTGGCCTCCCACTTTGAACTCGCCGCATCCTGTCTCATCACGGGGCTTAGTAATGGCGTCACAATCCGTATGGATAACCTCGAACATGTTTACACCGGACTTGGACTGACCGAACAGAACGTGCACGCAATTGGCCACGGCACCGGCTCTAATGGGAAGTCTGCCGAAGAATGCCGTGATGTTATTCGTGCCTATCACATTAGCCTCGTGGCCAAACTCGCGGAAAAATTACGCTCTGTCCCAGAAGGAAACGGCACGATGCTCGACAACACCATGATCGTATACCTGAGCGATGCTGGCGAAGCCCATCATGGAGCTTTGCACGAATGGCCTTTCCTCATCGTGGGTGGATGTGGAGGACGCCTTACCCTTCCTGGAAACTACATTCGAATGCCCGACTATGGGCAATCTGGTCATGGCACCATTGGAAACCTCTACACCTCTTTTCTTAATGCCTACGGAGATCCTATTAATCATTTCGGTGATCCCGATTTCTCTCTCGAACGCGAGGGACTTCCGCAACGCGGCCCCATTTCGTCGTTGATCGCCTGATTTCGACAGACGATACAGATGGCATTACGATCAATGGATGACCGTTTACCAGCGTCTGGTCTGGCGAGACCTTGATGGACATCGACAAATACCAAGCTCTCAAATTAAAAAATCAATCGATCAACGGAACCCAATATCTCTTCCTTGAAGCAGGAGGATTCAGCAAGTGCCATAAAACGGACTGGGAAACCAAGTGGTATTTCCTTTCTCGGTGAGACCCTTTCTTTTTGGCAGGCGATGACGTAAAGATAGAGCCACTCCCTGAGGGCCTTCCCTGGCATCTAAGTGGCCTCTTCTGCTTTGACATCGGCCACCAATCTGCAACCGTTTCACCAATGAAAAATGGTCTCGTCGCGACTCTTGCCCTTCTCGCCCTTCCTTCGCTTACCGCACAGGGCCTCCTCCCAACTTCCGTCCCGGTCAATAAGACTAAAACATCTCTCCTTACGAAACAGGTCGATCAACTAGCCCAACATGATTTACAGGCCAATTTTCGCCTTTTCCTAAATTATTCCGCAAAGTCCGACTTCATCGTCAAGTTTAGCGACCACCCTGTCGAAGTTCCAGCAGGTGAAAAAGTCACCGCCGACTTCACCTTCGAGCACCTGCCCAATTCATCTGCCCTCATTCACCTGTCCACTTCCGGGGATCCAACCACCAAGCGCATCGAAGTTCCCGGAACGATCGCCAGCGATGGAAATATGGCTTTTAAACCACTCCCCGGAAAAGACTTCCCGTTGGATAAAGCCTTCACCTTGATGGCTCGTTTTAACACAAAAACCACCAAAGGAACTCTCGTATCGCTTGCTCCTGCCAAGGGAAAGTGGGAACGCGGTGGGAAAACTCTCTTTATTCAGGATGGTCATCTGAGCTATGACGTTGGCTGGGAAGGCATGCTTAGAGGAGGAGATCGCATTGATGATGGAAAGGAACACCTAGCCGCCCTTGTCGGCGATCATGAAGGCAATATCACCCTCTATCTCGATGGCAAAAAAGTTGCCCACGCTGCTGGTCTCACCTCCAAAGATAAGGAAAGCCACTCATTCAAAGTCGGATCGACAACTGAAGACTTTGGAGGGGACTTTAAAGACGGTTCTATCGATCAAGTTCTTTTCTGGAAACGCTCACTCTCCAAGAAAGAAATAGGCACGGCGGCTAAAAAGAAAATCGATGAACTCAATACCCCCGACTTTCACTGGAAAAAGCCTAGGAAAAGCGCAGGAAAACAACCCAATCTCGTCAAGACTGGCAATCATCCTGGCTACGGCACTATTATCTCACTCGAGAAAAACAAAGGCATCATAATTCACGAAGCCTGGATGCAGCCCCTCGAAACCTCAGACCATCGCGAAATCGTAAGAGCGTGGGATAAGAACTCCCTCAAGCGCGGCCAAGAAATCTATAACCAACTCTGCATCACTTGTCACGGCACCGATCAAAAGGAAGGATCCATTCCCATCGCCCTCAAATTCCACGAAGGAAAATTTAAGAACGGGCACGACCCCTTCCGCATGTATCAAACCCTCACTAAAGGATACGGCATGATGATGCCCATGCCTCAGTTCTCAACCCGTCAAAAATACGACGTCATTCACTACATCCGACAAGAATATCTTAAAAAGCATAACTCATCCCAGCTTAGTAAGATCGACGACAGCTACCTCGAAAATCTTCCACGCGGCATCTCGCAGCTCGAAGAAAAAGAATCCAAAAAAACTCCACCACCCTACAAGATGATGGACTTCGGAAACTATCTCTTCTGGACCTACCAGATCGAGCCCGGCCCTCTCGACACGAAGGTCAACATTGCCCAAAAAGGGCTCGCTATTCGCCTCGACTCTGGACTCGGCGGCATCTCGAAAGGAAACTCGTGGGCGGTTTACGATCACGATACGATGCGCCTTGCAGCAATCTATACAGGGGACCAATTTGTTGACTGGAGAGGCATCGCTTTTGACGGCTCCCACGGCACCCACACTTCCATCGTCGGGGAACGCATCCTCACCAACCCCGACCGCCCCGGCTGGGCCCATCCTGAAACCGGCTCTTGGGAACCCATTCGCGTGAAGGGAAAAGACGGCCGTCTCTTCGGACCGCTCCCGAAAGACTGGGTAACCTTCAAGGGGATCTTTCTTGGTAAGGATGGAACAGCCATCCAATACCGAGTTGGAGAAACGTCGATCACCGAAACTTTTATCAGCACCGCAGACAAAGGAGCTTTTTACCGCTTAATCCAAGTCGGCGCGGGAAAATCGAAACTCAAAATGAGAGTCGGAAAAGCCACTGAAAAACTTCCTAATAAGAATTACGTCATTGAAGATGAGTCACTCTGCCGAATTTTCGAGCCATCGTCTCAAGCTCTCCTCCTTCACACAATAGATGGAAGAGTCATTGAAGAAAACTCAACCTCGGCACATCTACACAGGGAACCTCGACTCATTGCTCCGACCACCGTTACTACCCAAATCCAACGCGGCGACGAGTCCGGCCCCTTCGCGGTCGACACTCTCACGGTCCCTGTCGCCAATCTTAATCCCCACCAATCCTGGATGCGCACCAGCGGCTTCGATTTCTATCCCGATGGCAAACGTGCTGCCGTCTGCACCTGGATGGGCGACGTCTGGATCGTCGAAGGAATTGATCAACTCGAAGGCACTCTTACCTGGAAGCGTATCTGCTCAGGTCTCTTCCAACCGCTCGGCCTTAAAATCATAGAGGACAAAATCCATGTCACCTGCCGTGATCAACTCGCAAAACTTCACGACACCAATGGAGACGAAACTATCGATTACATCGAGTGCCTCAACAATGACCATCAGGTCACCGAGCACTTCCACGAATTTGCGATGGGCCTCCAAACCGATGATAAGGGAAATTTCTACTACGCCAAGTCCGCCCGCCACGCCAAAGACTCGCTCGTCCCTCATCACGGCACCCTCCTCCGAATCTCGCCCGACGGCTCGAAAACCGACATCCTTGCCACCGGCTTCCGTGCTGCAAACGGCGTCTGTCTCAATCCGGACGGCACCTTTATCGTCACCGATCAGGAAGGTCACTGGAATCCTAAAAATCGCATTAACTGGGTCAACGGCGACGGACCCAACGAATTTTTTGGTAACATCTACGGCTACTCCCCCGTCACCAACACCTCCGATTCCGCGATGAAAAATCCTCTTTGCTGGATCACCAATCAATTTGATCGATCGCCCTCCGAACTGCTTTGGGTTCCCAAGGATGCCAAATGGGGATCATTGAACGGGCAACTCCTCAACCTCAGTTACGGCTACGGGAAAATCTACGTCGTTCCACACGAAAAAATTGGAGATGAACGTCAGGGCGGACTTTGTGAACTCCCGCTAAACCAGTTTCCGACCGGAATTATGCGGGGGCGCTTCCACCCTAGCGACGGCCAACTTTACGGTTGCGGCATGTTCGCCTGGGCCGGCACCCAGCGCAAAGCCGGAGGCTTCTATCGCATCCGAAAATTAGATAAGCCAGCCAACCTTCCCACGCAGATCGAGGCTTCCAAAAATACCGTCATCTTAACTCTCTCTGATGAAGTTGACGAAAAATCGGTGAAGCCAGCCAGTTTTCGCATCAAAGCTTGGGATCTCAAAAGAACCAAGAACTATGGATCCAAGCACTTTAACGAACGGGAGTGGGAAATTACCAGCGCCACCCTCAATGGAAAAAAGATCACCCTCACCGTTCCCGATCTTGAAACCACATGGGGCATGGCTATCGACCTCAAGCTTACCGATAAGAGCGGCCAGGCCTTCCAACGGCTCATCCACAATTCTATCTTTGAGCTCCCGGAATAAAAGAACCACAGCGTTCCTCCGCACTTTTCTCCCAAGCTCCCGCAGACAACGTGGCGAGACACCAAAGCCCGTCTATACCGGAAACAAAAAGCACGAAGCTTTCCAAAAGAAGTAAAATTAACCATTCTCTACTCTTCATGAAAACACTGGCCATCTTCCTTTCTGTCATCGTCACTCTCGCTGCTGATGAGCGCCCGCTTCCCAAGGTGAAGCACATGATCGACACTCACATTCACCTTTACGATCCCACCCGAGAGGATGGAATCCCGTGGCCTCCGAAAAATGATAAGGTTCTCTACAAGCCGCATCTTCCAGACGAATTTCACAAAGTCGCAGAACCTGCTGGCACCACCGGAGTGATCGTGGTCGAAGCCAGTGATCGTATTGAAGACAATCGTTGGGTTCTCGACCTTGTAAAAGATGACGACTATTTCGTGGGACTTGTTGGGAATATTGACCCTTATTCAGACGACTTTAAATTTGCGATTCAGAAGCTCAAAAGGGATAAGCGTTTCGTCGGGATCCGACTACGAAACGGCAAGAGTAAAAAAACAATCAACTACTCCAACCCACAGCTTATCAGTAATTTGCGCGGACTAGCCAAACACAAACTTACTGTCGATATCCTCGTCAATGGAGGCGGAATAGAGGCCGTGAAACAAGTAGACCAACTTGCCCGTGCCGTCCCAAATCTCAACCTCGTAGTCGACCACGTCCTCGGTTATGACTTTAACGGTAAGTCCGCGCCGCGGGAATGGATCACGGCTGTCGAGAGACTAGCCGAGAATAAAAATGTGTGGTGCAAAATTTCGGGCCTCTATCAGCGAAGCATCCCCCAACCTGCTCCCCACGAAATTGATCACTACCGGAGCGTGCTTGATGTTCTTTGGGGCAATCTTGGCTCCAAGCGACTCATTTTCGGCAGCAACTGGCCGTGCACAAAAAATAGTGGTGACTACACAAGCTTCGTAAAGCTCGTGAACGAATACTTCTCGGCTAAAGGACAAGAGGCCTGCGAGCGCTACTTTTGGAAAAACGCCGCCGAAGCATACCGACTTCCTTTAAAATAGCATTCAGGTCAAAGGCTAAGCGATAATCTCAGAAATTGGATCAGCTCCTTCAACTCCCACAAGCTTTTCGTTCAAGCCAGCGTTGTGGAAGTGGAGTGCGTTGGGATCAAACCCCAGTTGACGCAAAACAGTAGCGTGAAGATGCTTCACTTCGAGAGGTTTTTCCACCGCCGCCGATCCAAGTTCATCAGTCTGCCCCACACTTACACCGCCTTTGATTCCACCACCGGCCATCCACATCGTAAAGCCGGCCGAATTATGATCCCGACCCGTGCCTTTGGCATACTCAGCAGTGGGCTGGCGACCAAATTCACCACCCCAAACGACGAGAGTTTCATCGAGGAGACCTCGTTGTTTGAGATCCTTAAGAAGCCCTGCAATTGGTTTATCAGTATTCCCAGCATGCTTATTATGGTTATTCTCAAGATTACCGTGCGCATCCCAATTATCATCGTTATGAGCACCACCTGAATAAATTTGAATAAAGGGCGTGCCTCGCTCGACTAATCGACGTGCCAAAAGGCACTTCTTCCCAAAGTCCTCGGTGCGATCTTCATCGATTCCGTAAAGTTTCTTGGTCGCTTCGCTCTCTTGATCGAAATCGATCGCTTCCGGCGCAGTTGATTGCATCTTAAACGCGAGTTCGTAGCTATCAATGCGAGCCTGTAGATTCGTATTCCCGTGACGTTGTGAAAGATGGCCAGCATTGAGCTGATTGAGCGATTCGATGATGCGATATTGCTCATCACGTCCCATGCCACGAGAGTTTTTGAGATCCAAAATAGGATCCCCTTTCGAGCGAAGAACCGTACCCTGATAGTTCGCAGGCATAAATCCAGACGACCAGTTTTTGGCCCCAGAAATAGGACCACCAGTTTTATCGAGCATCACGACATAGCCAGGAAGATTCTCATTAATATTACCCAAGCCATAGTTCACCCAACTTCCGAGCGAAGGCTTTCCGCTGATGAGCGATCCGGAATTCATTTTTAACATCGCCGAGCCATGAATAGGCGATTCTGCGGTAAGCGAATGGAGAAAGGCGATGTCATCGACGCAGGTCGCGAGATGTGGGAAGAGATCAGAAACCCACTTACCACATTGGCCATACTGCTTAAAATTCCATTTTGGCTCAACGATACGGCCTTCATTTTTTTTCCCACCACGCCCAAAGGTTTTCACCTTCACCGTCTTTCCATCCATCCCCTTCATTCCAGGTTTGTAATCGAAGGTATCGATGTGCGATGGCCCGCCATACATAAACAGAAAAATTACGCTCTTTGCCTTAGGGGAAAAATCAGTCTCCTTCTTCTTTCCTTGGGCCATCATCCCCGTCAGAGCGAGCGAGGTAAAGCCTCCTCCAACAGTAGATATAAATTCCCGCCGGTTAGTTTGTCCGCAAAAGTCAGTCATGATTAGTCGAGGTAGAGAGTTTCGTTGAGATTGAGAATAAGAAGGCAAATTCGCGACATAAGCTGATCATCCGAAACCCCATGTTTGGCTTTGAGGTCAGCCGCTAGCCCTTTGATTTCGTGAAATTCTCCATCAGTAATCTCACGGCTAGTCCCGAGGCGGAATGCTTCTCGGATTTTTTCGTCAAGCGAGCCACTCAACCGCGCAGCAAACTTCTCTGACAACTCATTCATACGCTCGCTGTTGAGCATGGTCAGAGCCTGCGTGGGAACGGTAGTAGCAAAACGTGAGGGGCAGGAAAAATCGCGCTCGGGCGAGTCAAAATTCGCCAACAAAGGAAGCTTAATAGAGCGCTTCACATGAATATAAACTGCGCGGCGATTTGCTGAGTCTCCTGGTGAAGGTGGCCAAACATTTCTAGGGCGCGATGAAGTCTGAAGGACCGCGTCCGGCATTTTTGGCCGGACAGGGGGACCACCAATTTCAAATTTCATCTGCTTGGTGAGCACAAGGTAACTATCCCAAATCTCCTCAGCAGTGAGACGACGAGAAGAATACTTCCAGTGCAAACGATTGGTGGGATCTTTGTCGTTCAGTCCTTTTGACGAAAGCTGATAAGTCGAACTATTCAATATGAGCCTGAGAATGTGCTTTGTATCCCACCCTGATTTCACAAGCTCCCCTGCAAGCCAATCGAGAAGTTTTTGATTGGAAACTCCAGTTCCGAGCTTGCCGAATTCGTTTGAACTTTCGACCAACCCGGCTCCAAAACAATATTGCCACAGACGGTTCACCCATACGCGGGCGGTCGTTGGATGTTCTGGTGAGGTGATCCACTTAGCGAACTCCAGACGGCTACGTTTAGGTTTCAGCCTGGCGGAATCTAGCATTACGGGAAAAGCAATGGGAACTTCGTCGCCCTGAGCGTGCACGCTGCCTCGAGTATGAATCCTTGGCGCGGCAACTTGCCCTTCTTCGTGAACACCATGATAGCGAACTCCTTGGATCGGTCGTTCAAGATCACGCCGCCTCTGCTGTAATGGCTTCATTTTAGAACCAAAACCATCCCCGAAAATACGCGCGATCATTCCGGAGTGGATAGAAGCGAATTGATCACCATTGAGGTCATGCACGGGCTCCCGGGTAATCCTGATTTCGGGACGATTCCGATTAAACTTAGTGATGATTCCAATGACATTTTTACCGGTCGTCAGTTCTTCGATCGGAAGTGGAACGAAGATTTCACCATGAATCTTCTCAATCACTCCCTCGTGAACCGGAGCACCATTGATGAAAATCTGGAGATGTTGCAACTCACCCTTAAGATAAACGAGAAATTGCTTGGGAATTTCCTGAAGCCCAAACTCCGAACGGAGAGTCACCATCTTGTTGCGGGGCACTTTATCAAGCTTCTTGAAGCCTGCTCCATTTGCATCGAATGATGGGAGCGACCACCCCGGAGCTTTAGGCACCTTCGGCAAAAACACCCAACTAGTTTTGATATCGCGGGGACTCTTCGAGCGCTTCAAGTAAGGCTCCAATAACTGACGATCAACTTTACCCCAAAGCTCCTCGATCTGTCCCCGATTGACCTGTTTTTCTTCTTCGCGCTTTCGAATCACTTCGGGGTCATTCCAAGTATGATTTGCCGATTTAAACAGATCCTGCCTGATACCATCAAAAAACGACATCATCGAAAAATAGTCGGCTTGGGAGATTGGATCAACCTTGTGATCGTGACATTTGGCACACCCCATCGTAGTACCCATGAAGGCTTCAGAAGCGACATCAACGATATCACTAATTCGATCCGCGTGAGCTTGGGGGCGATCCGCTGGTTCGTCATCTCGCTGCATGAGCGCCATAAATCCAGTGGCGACACAGCTATCAAGGGTCTTATCGGGAAGTTGGTCGCCCGCTAACTGCTCCAAAATGAAACGGTCATAGCGTTTATTCTCGTTAAAAGATTTAATGACATAATCGCGGTAACGCCAGATATCAGGCTTTGCGCTATCACGTTCAAAGCCATTGGTCTCAGCGTAGCGCACCAGGTCAAGCCAATGGGAAGCCATCTTTTCACCGAAACGAGGTGAGTCTAGTGTGTGATCCACTAACTCTTTCCAGGACATTTCCTTTTTTTCGGGGGGCAGCCCTGTCAAGTCATACGAGATCCTTCGACGCAACCGGACTTTGTCAGCCCGTTCATTTGATTTTATCCCCTTTTCACGAAGCCCGGCAAGAATGAAGGCATCAATCGGGTTTCGGGTTGACGAATCTTCGAGGGGGGGGATAGAGACTTTCTGCACAGGCTGATAGGCCCAATAATTGTCGTCAGAATTTTGCGCAACCAGAGTGGGGCCCAGCAGCAAAGAGGTAAAGATGGTGTTGAGGTGCTTCACAAGTGTAAATGGTCCTTTTGTAAACTCGGTTTATCTTTCTAATCTTTCAAGTTTGGCTAGTGATCCCGCCGGAATGATTTCGGTTGTTAAGGCTACCTAGCGTGGCTAGAGAAGCAGCTTCCGAAATGAGTCTCATGCAGATGGGTATTCTTTTCATTTTCATCACTCTCTTCTTGAGGCCGTCTTTTGAAGACTAACCTTCACACAACGGAGCAAACTAGTGAAAGGGCGTCAAGATCGTGTGTTTATACGACGCTATTTAAGTCTCCCGTCAATTTGAATATAAACGACTACGTTGTCTTGTAAATTGAGGGTTGGGGCTAATTCACGCCAGCTTAAAACTTTTCACGTCAAAGGCCCGCTCCGAGATGACGACGGGTCTCGGAAATTAAATGTGATGCTTCCTCCAAGCCCATAAGCGATGCAGGAGAAAACTTAGCCACAAATTGACTGTTGAAAAAGCGAAGTTTTCATCGAAATAAGGAGGGACTTGTTCGCTCAGTCTGCTAATCTCCGATACTGAATTCCCCCGGTGGGGTGATTCAGGTTTGATGCTATGCGATACGCCATTGTCTCAGACATCCACGCAAACATCCGAGCGTGGGAAGCAGTGCTTGCGGATATCCGCTCGCAGAGTGTCGACGTAATCGTATGTCTCGGCGACGTTGTAGGGTATGGACCCAAGCCAGCCGAAGTGCTCGAGGCCGTTAGATCCGTCACCGATCACTTTGTACTCGGAAACCACGATGCTGCAGCCGTCGGCATGATGGATTATTCCATTTTTAATGATCACGCCCGACAAGCAATCGAGTGGAGCATCACCGAACTCTCACCTGACGCGAAGCAGTTCCTCTCTGCGGTTCCGCTCGCCATCGAAGCGGGAGAATTACTATTCGTACACGCAGAAATCGCAGAACCAGGGCGTTTCGACTACATTGACAATGTCGAAATAGCGAAAGAGAACTTTGCTGCGAATAAACACTTCGCGACCTTTGTTGGGCATACTCACTTGCCCAAAATGTTCGAGCTATCCGCAGATGGGTCGGTCCAAGAACTTTTGGACACGACTTGCGGACTTGATGCAGAAAAACGATATATCATCAACGTAGGGTCGGTCGGAGAGCCCCGAAACCCAGATGACTTGAGCTCGCGTTACGCTGTTTATGATGTCGAAAAACGCGAAATCGATTTTCGACATGTCGAGTTTGATATTGTGGCCTACCGGCGGGATCTTGACGCAACTTCTCTTGCCCTCCGCCCCTACTTCCTACGAGTTTACGAACAAGTTTTTGAGGGTCGTAAAGCTGTAGTTTCAAGCGGTGGGAGCCTAGTTGACATGCAGGTCTCGCACGACTCGGCTGCGCTGGTTGATCTCAAGCAAGTCTCTACAATCGTTCGGTTAAGCAACAGCGGCACAATGCTCGCCAGCGCGCAACCGTCTCGCACTCCACTTTACGCGATGGGCACAGCTGCGATCTTAATCATCGCCTTATTAATCTTTTGGGTGACGAAAGAAGACAGCCCCTCACCATTGCAAAACAGTAAAACGGTTTTCACCAAAAAGAATGAATTGCCCACAAAGAAGGAGCCTAAAAAGAAGGAACTACGCGAGGTAATTGATCCGCAGATGGCAATTTCCAAACTCCCCGAAAAACAGATCTCTTCCGAAGAAAAGCCCGATCCTCAAGATCCTGAACCATTTCCAACGAAACCCAAGAAAGAGGAAATACCGACCGATTTGGAATCCGTGGTCGAAGTTAACGAGAAGAAAGTAAAATCTACCTGGTGGCGGATGAACAAAGAAGCCGCCGAGAGTTCTCTAGTGGATAATTCAGGGCAAATTAAATTACTCCTAGTGCGGCCAGGCAAAGGAACTCGCGCCATAGCCCCAGACCCAGTTCCGCTTAATCAGGCAGCAAATGATTCAGCCTTGATTTTAGGAATCTGGCAGGAAGAGAAAGTTGATGGAATCTTTGCCTTAAACACCGAAAGCTCCTACACTTTTGAAGGTTGGTTTATCGCTGACAAACTTCGGCGCCCCATCTTCCTTCTTGGCACTCGGACAGGTGAAGGGGAAGACAACCGGGGATGGCACATCGACTTACGTCCGCCCGCTCGCGGCAAAAAAGAGGACCAAATGGCTTTCTTTTACGATTCTGGAACCCAGCGAGTTCAGGCTCTCGCCGAAGCAGTGAAAGTTGCCGATAAAAAACCGCATCACTTCGCGATCACTTGGAATCATAAGTTCAGCAACGACGAGGGTGAAATGGCGCTTTTCCTTGACGGGACCAAAGTTGCGGCAGCCTCAATTGCGCACTCCAATATCTCCGGCGAGCAAACTAATCCCCTCCGCATTGGAAGTCTGGGCAATAAAACACCGATCGCGCTGGATGAAATCCGATTCACCCCTAAGGCACTTCAGCCCCATGAATTCCTTCTCAAGACTGCGATCCTCGGAGCAACTATGGTTAAGAGCAATTCCTCAAATAGGGATAGCTGGAGTATTCCCACAAACTGGGAGAGGGGCCAAATTCCTAGTCCGAATGAAAACGTGATCATCAGTGAAGGTCTGACTGCGCAAGTGGAAAACAGTCCACCCGCACCCTATTCTGGCTCCCTAATTTTAAGAAAAAATTCCCAGCTAATTTTGTGGGGATCAAGCAATCTGAATACGCTCCCAAAAGCTCCTGGCGGCATTATAATGAATGAGAACTCATGCCTCATCTTAAGCACAGCCGAAGAGGTGAACTTCGGCCCTATCGAACTGATTGAGAATGCCAGCATTTATGGAGGGACTTCGACAAACGGCCAAGATGGTATCCGAAAATTTAACGGGGTAATAAAGGGCGGCGGAAAACTCATTATCAATGGGGTAAATCGAAACCAATTCCGCCTTGAAACTACCAACACTTTCTCAGGCGGGCTCATGGCTCACTCAACTCAGAACGAACCCTTCTACATCGTTGCAGCCGCAGACGCTTCCTTCGGGACTGGTGATGTCCACCTTAAGGAAAACAGTTCATTGATCATCGAAGCCAACCTAAATGATACTATCGCTAACACTGCTGCGCTGTCTCTTGAGGGAGTTGGTAGCCTCAGGATTAATGGAGGAGGTGCAGACCCCAATAAACTTTACAAACTCTTTTTGCAATCGGATGAGACTGTCGCTGGCTTCTTCATTAATGGCGTCGATCAGGGTGATGGTATCTTTTCTGGCGAAACACATACAGCGATTGCCGGCCCGGGAAAGCTCACTGTAAAACGCCCCGATGATAACTAAGAATATCAAGAAACCACTCGTCCGACTCCTAACGATTTTCGCCGCTGGAACTCCCTTCATCAAGGCATACGAGCCGGCTTTAATCGACACCCATGTTCACCTCTGGCACCTTGATCGGCCCGAAGGAATTTATTGGGTCCCGAAAGATAGCCGCGCCCTCTATCGATCTTTCATGCCAGAGGATCACGAGACGATCGCTCAAAAAAACGGGGTGAATGGAGTTGTTGTAGTGCAAGCCGGACAGCACCTACCCGACAATCAATGGAACCTAGATGTAACGGCCCACAAAAAAGCGCTTTATCGTGGCGTCGTTGGAAACCTCTCCCAAGTGATCGGGACCGACAGATTCCAACCGCTCTTTGACAAACTTTGTCAGGACGATCGCTATCTGGGCTATCGGATTTCAGGACGAACCCAAAAAACACTAACCGGAGAATTCTTTCGAGACCTCAAAGAGACAGCCAGACGAGGGAAAACTGTCGACATACTTATTGGTAAATACACCCTTGAAGACGCTGCCGATATCGCAAACCGCGTTCCCAATCTGAAAATCATCATCAATCACTTGGGCGGAGTGAGCCTTGATGGCAATCCACTCGCACCTACTTGGGTTGAAAAATTTCGTGCAGTGGCAAAACACCCCAACATTTTTTGCAAAGTGTCCGCCCTATTTGGGCGGGTAAAATCTCAACCAGCCCCACTCGACCTAACATTTTACAAACCCATTCTAGATCTCGCTTTAGAATGCTTTGGCGAAGATCGTATTATCTTTGGCAGCGATTGGCCGGTCACGCGAACGACCGCCGACTACGCTTCAGTCCTAAAGCTTACCCGTGACTACTTCGAAAAAAAAGGGCCGACGGTTTCCTTTAAACTCTTCTCTAGTAACGCAAAAAACTTTTATGCCCTAGAAGATATCCAGATCGACCCAGGCACCAAGAAACTTCCCCTCTCAGGAGAATCTTTCCGCATCAATGGTCGAAATGCCTTCGTCATCCTTCCCGAAAAGGTGGAAGATAACGCGCCATGGGTTTGGTATGCACCCACCCTGCCTGGTCTCCCCGCCAAATCCGAAATCTGGATGTTCCAACGATTTCTGGCCAAGGGAATCGCAATCGCAGGAATTGATGTTGGCGAGTCTTATGGCAGTCAGGATGGCCGGAAGGGTTTCAGCGATCTCTACGGATATCTAACAAGGCAGCGAAACTTCGCAAAAAAACCCTGTCTCTTGGCACGAAGCCGAGGAGGCCTGATGCTTTACAATTGGGCTGTCGAACACCCCGGGAAAGTGAGTGGCGTCGCCGGGATTTATCCGGTTTGCAATCTTGAAAGCTATCCCGGTATTGCGCGCGCAGCGGGAGCTTACCACATGACAAAAGATGAGCTGAAAGCAGCGCTTCACGAAAACAACCCCACCGAACGGCTGCAATCTTTGGCTGCCGCAAAGGTCCCTATTTTCCATATTCACGGCGATAACGACAAGGTTGTCCCTTATCATCTAAATACGAAAATCTTGGTCGACAGATATCTTGAGTATGGCGGGCCGGCGAAAGTCAAACTTATCAAAGATCAGGGCCACAACATGTGGAGCGGATGGTTTGAATCCGAAACTCTGACTCGGTTCGTCATTGATCGAGCCCTTGGGAAACCGTGGCAAAACAGCTCGAGGAAGTAGTTGTAGGAAAAGCCTGCTATCCTCAAGCGATACCCTCACACTTCTCCGTGAACAGATAGGCCCCTATTTACATTGATATTCACGCCACCGACCTTTGCTGTTTAAGCTCGCGGTGAAACGTTAGTTAGCTTGAGGTACGAAGCTGATTCCAAAATCACATTCTGACTTCATTCTCGATAATCAACGCATGATCTTCGTCCGTGGTAAATAGGACGATATCAAGTAAAAGAATCGCCTCTTTTCTGCCTGCGCTAATTCTACTTATGAAGCGATAATAAACGCTTAGATTCCTTGATGAGAAAATCAATATCCATGAAAGGATCGGCGGAGATGTCAGACCAAAGCATATCCCCCTTACCATTCAGAACAAAGGTTCCGTGAAGCGGCTGATCCTCGAAGTCGTCGTGGGCGGTGTATTGCTTGAAAACGTTCTTAGCCACATCAGAGACAATTGGAAACGGGATGTCTCCCTTGCTATAATTATCTTGGGAATCTTTAAGATTAGCAATGTCGTCGGTTGAGATCGCCAAAATCGAAAGCCCCGCTTTTTCAAAGTCAGAATAACGATCCGCCATCGCGGTCATTTGTTCGGTACAGTGAAGGCATCCCGCACCCAAATAGAAAACAAGAATCACCGGCTTACCCCGATACTCCGAAAGAGAAACCTTTTTCTGATGTTGGTCCGGAAGATTGAAGTCAGGAGCCGGTGGCGGAGTCCAGTGAAGTGGTCCAAGTTCGTCCAGTTTCGGACGCGGCAAAAGATCACCAGCAAGCTTATGAGCGACCCGCCAGTCGGCTGGATAACCAAGTTCCTTTGCGATCGGAGCAAGGCGGGCAAAAACAGGCGATTCAAGGTCCACTTCGGAACCAAATTTACGCAAGTCCTCAAAACCAGCCTTCCATGCCGCGTCATCTTTCTTTGCGTGATAAAGCGCATGAATTGCCTTGGCTAAAACAATGGTCTGCTTGTCCTTTTTTTCGATCTGTGCTTTTGAAAGTTCAGCCGCCTTCTCATGATCACCGTAAGACAAATATCGAAGAACTGGGGACTGCTGTGAAGGCCTCTTTGAGAGTGCCTCTTTTGCATTTTTAAAATCCCCGTTCATCGCCGCAAGGTAGCCCTTTAGCTCAACAACGACATTTTCAAACTTCTTGATATTTTTTTGAAATTGATCGTGGGCCTTTTTTTCAGCTGCTTTGACTTCTTTTTCTTTCTTCTTCTCCTTTTCAGCTTTTTCCTTAGCGGCTTTTTTTGCCTGTTCTTGATCCTCCTTGAATTTCGTCAAGTAAGTCTCGATTCCTTCGATCGCTTTTCTCAGTTCAACCTGTTGACCAAGATTTGCCTGAGCAACGCCAATCAAACGAAGTCGAGAAAGGTCGTCTTCGGGCTTTGACAAAACTTCGAGCCACGGTGAATTCGCGGTCTCAAGTGCTTCCTGCCAAAGCTCGGCTTTCTCCAGATAATCAATTAAAGCACGCCTTCCGTAACGAGCAGATCCACGCCCCGGATTATTTAGCTTGGGATGCCTTGGATTCCCCAAGAGAGATTTCGCCATATCGATACTAGCTCTCACCATTCCTAGGTGAGAAAAGTTCCGAGAAAGCCATTCGTTATTATGCGCATAGTTATGAATTTGATCCGGTAAAAGGAACCACTTCATCATGTGCTTGTGATCAACCCGCGCCGAAGCCTGCTGTTGCCAAACGGCATCCTGATAGCGTTTGGACTTAGAATAAATGTGACCAGGCATATGCCACATGTGCGCGATGCCTGGAGCTGTCTGCCCTAGCCGCGCCGCTGAATCAAGCGCCTGCTCATGATTCCGATAATCCCAAAGGTGAATCGCATAGTGATGGGCCGGATGGTTCTGATTCTTTGCGAAAATCTGTTGGAGGATCGCATCCATTCCGACGTGACTGGTGATCGGAATACCTTTCCGGTTGAACTGCCAACGCCGACAAACCAACAATGCTTTTGCCTCCAAATCCTCGGGGTGTTTTAGAATAATGTCCTCGTAAGCCCTTATAAAATTCTTGCGTCGTTTTGTCGCATCTTTTTCTTTCTTATCATCGTGGTAGGAGACCTCCGCATTGAGGTAAGCTCGTTCATGCTCGCTGATCTTAAAATCCTCTTTTTTGAGAAGCTCGCCCGCCTTAGCAATAAATTCTTTAGCCCGCTTTTCATTTTCATAGTTGGCCTGCGAAAGCCCCCAGTAAGCCATCGCACAATTTGGATCATGCGCCAAAATCGCCCGGAAAGATCTCTCTGCCTCGTAATACCAAAATCCATGAAGTTGCCCCAATCCTTGATTAAAGTAGGCTTGCCCTTTATCCCAGCTTGAGGTGATGGCCAGATGAACGTTACCGGTCGACTCCATCAAAGGCCCTTCTTGCCGCGGACCCTCGTTAAAAGCATGGCCATTGTGGGAATGACCTTCTTTGATGTCTTTGTTTGGCTCTTGGGCCAACAAACAGGTCGCTAGGAAAGGGAGGGCTAAAAGTCTCTTCATGATGGATGCTTGTGGGTTGAGATTACGTTAGAGATATGCTGAGCTTTCCAGATGATTCGCTTCATTTCACTTTGGTTCCTTCTTTTCAGCCTCTCTCAAGCAGCGCAAAGGCCTAATATTGTCGTCATTTTCTGTGATGACATGGGTTACGGCGACCTCGGTTGCTTCGGGGCGAAAGGTTGGCAAACACCCCACATCGACTCAATTGCTAAAAAAGGGGTTAAATTTACCGACTTCTATGTCGCTCAGCCCGTCTGTTCGGCTTCTCGCACCGCTCTTCTCACCGGCTGCTACCCGAATCGTATCGGAATCTCCGGCGCCCTCTCCCAACGCAGCACGACCGGCATTCACTCCGATGAAACCACCCTCGCCGAAATCTGTAAATCTGCCGGCTATCGGACCGCAATGTATGGCAAATGGCATCTTGGCTATCAAAAACAATTCCTCCCCGTAAATCACGGCTTTGACGACTACTTCGGCTATCCTTATTCAAATGATATGTGGCCCAGCGGCCCCGTTCGCTTTATGCCAAATTATCCCCTCCTTCCGCTTATTGAAGACAACGAAATTATTGCACGTGTTCGCGACCAGTCATGGATGACCACCTGGATCACCGAGCGCTCTGTTCGCTTTATAAACGAAAAAAAGGACAAGCCCTTCTTCCTCTACCTTGCTCACCCACAACCACATGTCCCGCTCTTCACATCGCCAAAACACAGCGGTTCCTCAGAGCAAGGAAAGTATGGCGACGTGATCCAGGAAATCGATTGGTCCACCGGACAAGTTCTCGCCGCGCTTGAAAACGCAGGAGTCACCGAAAACACACTTGTCGTCTTTACCAGCGACAACGGGCCTTGGATGGTTTATGGCAATCATGCTGGAGGAGTAGGCCCGCTTCGTGGCTGCAAAGGAAACTGCTGGGAAGGCGGAGTGCGCGTTCCTTGTGTCATGCAGTGGCCCGCCAAATTAAAAGCTAGTTCGGTTGTTAAAACACCTCTCATGACGATCGACCTTCTTCCAACCATCGCAAAGATACTTAATGTCCCGCTCCCCGAAAAACCGATTGATGGGAAAGACGCCTGGCCCGTCATCTCCGGCCAGCAAACAGAGCCAGTGCAGGAAGCCTATTACTTTTGGTATAAGCGCAACGACCTTGAAGCAATGCGAATGGGTAAATGGAAACTACAATTTCCACACACTTTCCGAAATTCCAAAATCACCCCTGCCAACGATGGCCATGCCGGAAAGTATGTCATGCAAAAATGCGGACTCGAGCTTTACGACCTTGAAACTGACATTGGGGAATCCAAAAACATCGCAGCCCAGCACCCAGAAATCGTCTCTAAAATGCAAGCACTTGCAATTGAGAAGCGCAGCGAGCTCGGCGATCGCCTTCAAAAAATTAAAGGCACCAAAAACCGCGAACCCGGCATCGCAAAAATTGCGAATTGGGCGAAACCACAACCAACAAAAAAATAAAAACGGCGCTGTAACAAACGGTTATGGAAAAGCAGGAAAGCAAGCCCCGTGGGATTTTAGCGACACTTCAAACCGCGGTGAGAATTCTCTGTTAATAACCAGTGCTCCAAAAGTTTTTCACTTGCGATACGCTGGATTTTTTTCTGTAGGAATTGGAGCTTCCGTCGACTTCTGCCAATCTTGCAGTTCTCTTAACAACTCCTGCTTTTTTTCGTCATTCTTTAAAACAAGATTCGTCTTCTCTGATGCATCCATCTTCAAATTATAGAGTTCGATCGCACCATCTTCAAAATATTGAATTAACTTCCAATCTCCCTTCCGAATGACACTGCATGGCGTCGTTCGGAAGAACTTTGAAGCGGAATCTGGATCCGCTTTATAGCTCTGTAGATATCCGGGGAAGTGCCAGAAGAGTGAACGTGGTTTTAAATCCTTTTTCTTAAAGGTTGGCAGGAGGCTCACCCCATCAAGCCCGGCCGGCGCGGTCTGCCCGGCCAGATCTAGAAAGGTCGGGTAAAGATCGATCTGAGAAATCGGAGTTTTGTTTTTGGCACCTGCTTCGATCACCCCGGGGAAGCGCACCAGAAACGGCTCCCGGATCCCGCCTTCATAATACATTCCTTTCACACCGCGTAAAGGCTCGGCACGCGAGATACTCCCGTGCGGGCCGTTGTCCGAAGTGAATATCACAAGTGTATTCTTTGCCAAATTTTGCTCGTCGAGAGTTTTTAAAATATGGCCTACCGCTTGATCCATCGCATCAATCATCGCGGCATATTTTGGGTTCTTATGCGAACCATCTGGCGACTTCTTTTCATATTTCGCGGCCAGATTCTTGGGGGCCTGAATCGGCGTATGGACCGAATAAAAAGGGAGATAAACAAAGAAGGGGGACTTTGAATTCTCGGTAATCCAGTTTGCGACATCTCTACTCAAACGCTCGGGTAGATGTTCCCCTTTGGGCCCGTCTTTAAGATATGGATTCTTATAGGGTGAAAAATATGACTTAGGATGTCCCCAAGTGGTCCCTCCAAAATTTTCATCAAACCCATCTTTGGTGGGATCTTTGCTCAAATGCCACTTCCCAGCCACACAAGTTCGATAGCCCCTCGATTTCAAGGCCTCAGCCACCGTCACAAATTTCCCATCAAGAATTTGCTTATTTTCGATCGGAATGAGCTTACGATTTTTGGCTTTTCCCCGGTCTGAATTAGCCACCGTGAACACGCCATGACGAGGAGTGTATTTCCCCGTCATCATACAAGCACGCGAAGGAGCACAGTTTGCGGCTCCAGCATAAGCATTGGTAAAAGTCATTCCCTCCCTTCCGATTCGATCGATATTTGGAGTCTCATAATATTTCGAACCCTGACAGGAGAGGTCGGTATAACCTAAATCATCGGCATAAATCAGGACGATGTTGGGATTTTTGCCAAAGGCTAAAACGACGCCCAAAATGTGAATAAGTGCAAATTTCTTAATCATTCTTAACTGTAACGATTCCCTCGCTTCCACGATGAAAACGACGGTGACTGGAATACCCTTGTCCCGATTCGGGTTGAAGAGGAAACTTTTTTTCCAAATTTTATGAACAAGATCCTTACACTTTTGGCTGCACTCACGCTCCAAATCCTTACCCCTGTCTCGGCACAGGAGCCAGGAACCGAGCTTACCGGGGCCCAAAAAGACCGTGAACGGCTCATCGATCTAGCGCTCAGCCTGGAGGCAGACTTCGGCCGGACTCTTCAAGATTTTACCCAGCTTCAAAAAGACTATGCCAAACTCCTCAAAGAGAAGGCGGTTCCTGCCCAATCGGAAAAAGTCCACGACCTCCAAAAGAAGCTTAAGGAAGCGCTTGCTAAACTAGCGGAGAAAAGACCTACCGGACCCAATCCACGCACCCAAGAGCTTTTAAAGCAAGATATGGTGAATCTCCGCAACGAGCTCCATCGGGAGCGGCAGGATCTCCTTGTCGCCCGCGCACGTCTCATCCGCGTAAACGAACTGGAGAGCAAGCTAGACAAAGAAACAGTAGGGAAAATACAGGTAACGAAAGAGCTCAAGAGAATTAAAATCGAGCATACAAAGCTCCTCAGTGAGTTGAAATCAACAATGGCAAAGCTCGAAAAAGCTGAGCAAGGCCACGAGATCGCAATCGCAAGAATTGACTCACTGCAAAAAGAAAACCTCACTCTAAAAGAGAACGTCAAAACTCAGGATGCCGAGATCGCACGACTCCTCCCAATCGAACAACAGTATAATAAAGCGGCGATTGCAGTGACTAAACTCAAAAAGGAACAAAGCCACCTCTCAAAAATCCTTACCGAGCGTGAGAAGCAACTGGCCAACCTTAAGTCTCATCTCGCTGCCGAGGTCAAACGGAGCCTTGAGATTCCAATCTTAGTTCAAGCTAAGATCAACCTCGAAAAGCAACTTGCTGACAGTAGTGCCAGCAACAAAGAATTCAAAAAAAACAACGATACCCTTACTGCCAAAAGTCTTGAACTCGAGGAAAAGATCAATGAGGCACAACAAACCATTCTTACCATGCGCGCCCAGCTCGAAAAAAATGAGAAAGCGATCGCTTCAGTTACAGAGCTCAATACAACGAATGACCGTCTCGTCGCCGAAAAAGCCCTACTTGAAAATACCGCCAATATGGCTAAGGCCGAGCTTGTAAAAGCGATGGGATTGCGAACCCGCCTCGAAGCTGAATTAGCAGAAACTAAAAAGGTCGCGATGGCTGTTGAAACGCTCAAAAATAAGAACGCAGTTCTGGTTGAGAGCCAAGCTATGATCCAAGATCGCCTCGGTGCGAACGAAAAAAGCTTTAACCTCCTCAAGGCTGACCGCGATAGATTGGAGACGGCTTATAAGAACCTCGAAAAAGCAAAAACTGATCTTACGATGGAGATCACCCAGCGTAATGATGAACTGAACAAGCTTCGTGCAAAACTTGTTGAAAAATCAGAGGACTCCAAAGATATCGGCGCTCTTAAAAAAGAAAAAGCTGCTCTTGAGGCACAGCTCCTAAAGCGCGGCGAGGATTTAAAGAAGGCTCGCAAGGAACTCGGAAAACTACAAATCAACGCTTCCGTCCTAGAAAAACAGCTTGTATCTCTCAAGCGGACTACTACCTCCATAACTCCGATTCGCTACGCCAAAGGAGACGCTAATGTCACCAACCAACAAACTCGTGTCTTAAATGAAGTTCAGCAGGTCCTTAAAATCTTCCCAAATGCCAGATTCGAAATCGTGGGCCATACCTGTGATCTTGGGATGGCCGACCAAAATATAGATCTTAGCCGGCGGCGCGCGCAATCGCTTCATGACTTCCTACTCTCGAAGGGAATAAAAAAAGATCGCCTCAAACATCGTGGAATGGGCCAAAGCGAACCAGCTGTTCCCAACACCAACGAAGCCAACCGTCGTCAAAACCGGCGTGTTGAAGTTGAAATCCTCGACTAATCTTCCGCTTTGGAAACCTCTCCTTACGGGACTACCACAGACGGTCAAACCGCCCGGCTTTTTACCCTGACCAACTCGTCCGGAATCGAAGTCCGGCTTTGTGAATATGGTGCCATCGTTGCATCGGTAAAAACGCCTGATTACAGCGGAAATTTCGCCAACATCACCCTCGCCAAAGACTCTTTAGAGGGCTGGCTTGAAAATCCGGAATATCTCGGCGCGACTGTAGGGCGCTACGGAAACCGAATTTCAAAAGGAAAGTTCTCGATAGACGGCACCGACTACGAATTAGCCAAAAATAATGATCCAGGCGGTATCCCATGCCACCTTCATGGTGGTGAAAAAGGGTTCAGCCACGTTCTCTGGAACGGACAACCTGTCATTCGCCCAAAGGCTAACGGTGTCTGCTTTACCTACTACTCAGATGCAGGTGAGGAAGGCTACCCCGGCAATCTCACTGCTAAAGTCACCTACTGGCTCACCGAAGATAATGAACTCATTTTTGAGGCAACCGCTAAGGCCGATGCCCCAACTCCGGTCAACCTCATCAATCACACGTATTGGAACCTTTCCGGAAACCCCACCAACACGATCTTGGATCACGAGCTACAACTAAACGCGAATCAATTCCTGCCCACCTCGGCCGGATTGATCCCGACCGGAGAAAAGGAGGAGGTTAAAGGAACCCCCATGGACTTCACTAAGCCCATCCGGATTGGAGAACGAATCAATAACAACTTTGAGCCTCTAAAAATTGGAAATGGCTACGACCACTGCTGGGTCCTTCAGGACGAAGGCTCTGAGAAGTTAAGAACGACTGCAATTGTACACGATCCCAAGAGTGGCCGGATTCTTGAAGTAAAAACGGACCAGCCTGGAGTGCAATTTTACAGCGGAAACTTCCTTTCCCGCAAACACACTGGCTTCTGCCTTGAAACCCAAGCATTTCCCGATTCGCCAAATCAACCCGATTTTCCTAATACTATTTTGAGACCTGGTGAGACCTATTCCCACACCTGTATCTTTAAATTTTCGACAAGTTCCCATGATCTACCTGGCCCTGAAGGATCCTGATTGTGCGGCCCAGCACTTCCCTTCCTGATTCTCAACGAGAATACGATAGAAGTACTTCGTATCAGGTTTCAAATTCTCGAGCCGGAAACGATTGTCACCCATCACGAGATCTTGAGTATCAGACGAAGCGTCCCACACTCTGCCTTTTCCAAACAGTTTTTCACTCGCTCTTCCACGCTCAGTGCCATGGAACAATCGCGGAGCAAAAGTAATGGCGTCCACTTCACCATACCACACCACTCCTTTAGCCTTACTTCCTGGTGCTTTAAGCTGATAGGAAATGGTCGCAGATCCAGAGTCGATCTCGGTCACATCACTTTTCCCTATTTCTGCCGGCAATTGATAGAGCCCTTCTAAAACATCCGGCTTGAGGAATATCAGCCCCTTGTGCTGGTGATCTGACTTCACCTTAGCCGGGACTTCACGAAAATCCACCCCACCAGTTGTCATTCGAAACCAATGATCCTCGCTGATCGCGATTCCGTGATTCTGAAATCGGGCTTTAGTTGTCATCCGATCCACCGGAAAAATCTGGCCCGTAGCATCAACGAACCATCCCCTCCGATCAAGAACTCGTTCCACGTCGCCCGTGCGTTCCACATGGGGCGGACCCGGGACTTCACAAAAAGATGCAGCCCTAAGAATAGCCTTAGCATTTCTGCGAGGCACCTTGTTCCCCACGGCATAGAGAACCCACTTATTTTCTGCCTCATCAAAAAGGTAGCCGTAATAAGTATGATAAATTCCGTTTCTCTCAATTCGCAGGGCTTGAATCACCGACTCTGGTTGATGCGCATAGGGCCTCCAATTTCGAATTTTTACACCTGAACCCTCATGACCAAAGCCGCTGAACTCGGCATCAGGATTTCCGGTCGCCAATAGGTGAGGCATCTGCTCGAGTGCCGGCAATTTTCCTTTCGCCTCCTTTTGGGAAAGCGCCCACATTGAGAAATTCACTCCTCCTTCGGCTCGTCGATTAGCCCCAAAACTAGCGCCAAAGTAACCAAAATTTGTCGTCATCGGACTATAACTGGAACCACTTGATGAATTGCGACTTTCAAAAATCCACATCACCGGCTCCGGACATCCCTCCGACCAATAGCGGGTATGGATCGCTGCCGGCCGCCAGCGCGCCCGAAGCAGAGACAACTTCGACATTTCAGCTGCTTTTAATCTGACCGACTTAACTATCCCCATGCCATTCCCAGATCTCATCAAAGAGATTTGCTGTTTTCCTTTTCCAAATGAGACGGGGAAAGTCTTCAGCTTGTCTTTTTTACCGACCAAAAATTCTCTCCGGTTCTTACCCACTTCTAGGCTCCAGCTTCCTTCGCTTTTCCCTTGGGCAAATTCAATCGTAATTCTCGCTTCAGTTTTTGCCTCCGCAAAAAGATACCATCGTGCTGTCGCCGCATCCTTTCCAGAGATAAACTCAAGCGCCTGAAACGACGAAGTGATCAACGCCTTCTCCGCCCCTTCCACCATACCTTTCCCAATCGCCCGAACTTTACCCTTATCAAAAAAGCCATTGTTGGCGGTCAAAACGAGCATCCCATTTTGGGGTCGCTCAGCCTGATGAAACACCCCTTTTTTCTCTCCCGCTATTTTTTCCAAGGCAACGCAAGCTGGAATCACTACTAAACTCACTGATAAAACCAAAGACCTCATATTCATTCTACGGTTGCCATCGGCGAATTCTACCGGATCAGTATCGGCTGGTCTGCTTCCCCGACGTGAAACCCCGCACCTTTTGAAACGAGAACCCTACTCAAGTCTTAACTCTTCTCTAGGGAACAATGCCGGATGCTCGTCCGAACCAAGGATAATAGAATACCACCTGAGCTGAAACGGATCTTAGAAATCGATGATCCTAGAGTCTAAGGGAGTGGCTGTTGCCTTCTTAGCTTAATCTACTAACCTCTCCTAGCTCATGCCTAAAGTTACTATCTATCACTTCAATCATTGAGGATCTTCCACAAATGCCTTGGCGGTCGCCGAGGACCTAGGGGTTGATCATGAAATTATTCTCTACATTAAAACACCACCCGACGAAGCCACCCTTACAAAAATCGTGGATATCCTTGAAGATCCGGTAGAAGACCTCGTTCGTAAGGATTCCAAATTTAAGAAGCTTGAGCTTAACCCGGACGACTTCGTAGGCAATCCAAAGGCGGTTGTCGGCATTCTCGTGAAGCACAAACAACTCCTTCAAAGACCTATTTTAGTCACGAAGAAGAAGGCCATTATTGGGCGCCCTAAACAAAGAATTATCGACTTTCTAAGTGAATAAAATGGGGAGGGAGAATCTCACTTTACCACTAATTCTCCGGTCGAAAACCCCGCTCTTGTTTCTAAAGAGACAGCTGGCAACCCCTAAAAACCGAACTCCGATGAACTTCCAACGATTCCTTCATGGAGAAATCTAGAAACACAAAAAATTAGGCCCAGATGTGCCGCTTCTCTTTTAGAAAGCCCCCTATGAAAAAAATTATTGCCCTTCTATTATTCCTCGCTCTCGGGTCCTTAGCGAGCGTTCAAGATGCTCCCGCTGCCAAAAATCAACCTAGCAAATGTGCCGCCAGCAAGTGCGATGCCGGAGTCTGCGCCGCCGATTGCTGTGGATCCACGGTCAAGCTCGCTGTCGATGGACTCGAAAAGGAAGGCGTTGCTGAGACCACCGAAATCACCCTCAGCGCCATGGCTGGCATCACCCAGTGTTCAACCTTTGTCAAATCCGGTACCGTCATGGTTAAGTATGATACCGACAAGATGAGCGTCGCCGATATTGAAAAAGCGGTCGCTCAAAACGGCATCAAAATTGTGGGTTACAAAGCTAATTTCAAGGTCAAGGGCCTCGCCTGTCAGTCATGCAGCAACCACCTCACTACTATTCTTGCCAAGACCAAGGGTGTTATAAACGTCGATAAAATCTGCCACATGAGCGGAGTTGTTGTGATTACATTTGATCCAAAAAAAACCGATAACGAGAGACTCAGAGCCTCCATTCACACCACCAAATACAAGGTGATTGAA
>DCQM01000064.1 GCA_002323895.1 Akkermansiaceae bacterium UBA1518 | reverse complement strand
CTCTAGCACGCATGAAGAGGTAAGGATTATCCACCACTTTGTAGTATAAACTCCTTGCGATATTATAATAGTCTCAAGTAAGTGAAGCTGCTGAAATTCCCTTCTGATTAAATTATGAAAAGTATAAGACTATTGATCCTCCTCACTGCCTTCACTGGAGTTTTTGTGGGGTGTGGTAATAAAAATGCATCTAAGCCAACCGGGAAGCCAATTACGCTCACCATCAATTATTCAGAAGGGGAATCTAAGGGATTCAGTGCTGAAACGAATTTAGAAATGGAGGTGGAAATCGGAGATAAGACGATGCCGATTAAATCTTATACTGCCATGGATTACACTATGAATGTAGATAAGGTCCTAGAAAATGGAGATCGTCTCGTTTCTTTTAAATACGATAGAATCCAATCCGAAAGTGGCGGCATGAAATGGGACTCAAGTAACGAGAATGAGTCACTTGGAGGAGTAATGCTTGGAGCGCAACTTTCTCCTCTCTTAGAACCAACTATCCGAATGAAAATTTCTAGAGCTGGGAAGTCAAATATTCTTAGCGGCACTGAAGAATTACCGCCAACACTAAAGCCGCAAGTAGAGGAGGCTATGAGAACGATTTCCCTTGCGTCAGGATTTCCTGATTACCCCGTTGATAATGGAGATACTTGGGAGGATAAGATAACTCAAAATCAAGGCGGGATGACCGTAAGTATTGACACCACCTACACCCTCCTTGATATGAGCGATGGGGTTGCCACAATAGAGGCTGAAGGAAAGATGTCGGGGTCGATGAAGGGGAAGGTCAAAGGACTCACAAAACTAGATATTGCGACAGGTTGGTTGATTCAGTCGAGCAGTGTTGCCGAGGGCAAATCGGCCGATGCGAAAATGAAGATCGAAGTGAAGTTGTCGGGCAAATTAGCGAAACCTATCAAAGGTATAAATGAAGCTGTATTGGATGAAGATTTGAAAACTGTAAAACAACATATCGCTTATGGAAGTAACATTAATAGAGGTGATTCTGATGGGATATCTCCCCTGCACCTCTCATCGGGTTACCAAAAAAGTGGGGAGATTACAGAGCTACTCCTGAAGCATGGAGCTAACGTCGACGCTGAGCGGGCTGATGGAGCAACTCCGATTCATTATGCCACTTTTTATAATCAAATTAAGAGTGTCGAACCTCTCTTGAGATACGGCGCTAACCTAGCGGCAAGGGACGAATCGCAGTTCGGAGCAACACCTCTTCATGAGGCAGCATGGCGGAGTGACCCTCAAATATTAGAGTTACTTATCACGGAGGGAGCTGAGGTTAACTCATTAGATCTCAAAAATCAGACTCCTTTGGACTTAGCAATTCTTCATGATAAAGAGGATAATGTGAAAATTCTTCTAAAATATAGAGGTAAAAGAAAACAGGACCTAGAAAGGTTACTGACTTTGAGCGTTGATGGAGTCGAGGTTACTGCTAAACGAATAATAAAGGATTTCCCACGGTTTGAGTATTTTTACATTACTTCATCAGGTGCCTTTTCTCTGGACGAGTTACGTATTGGAAAAACATATGAGTCAGTAACGGGAGATCCATCAGCGAATGATCCAGACATCATCTTTTCTGATAGTTTTGACTACCTAGAGGGAGAAAAACTAGTGGACCAAAAAGGTTGGTATTCAATCTCAAAACCTGCCGATTGCTATACTGTCCGTAAGGGATCTTTAATTAGTAGTAAAATAAAGTCTTCTGGAAATCGGTTATCGTCAGATGCTACCGATACTAATTCTGGTTTAGGCATAGCCATCCCAGATGAGGTTTCTTTTGAAAATGAAGACACTATCTACCTTAGTTTCTTAATGCGACCGGAGGATACTATCGGGGTTGGAAGATGGGGGGGATATTTTTTGGTTGGAGCTAAACCGCTAGATGGAAAAGGAATTCTGTTTGGGAAACCTGGTTCTACCGCTGTTCCAGATGATGAAAAATATGGAATCGATAGGCAGGGTGGGCCACACATCGTAACGTCAGGTGTCCAAACTGAAGTAAATAAGACCTCTTTTGTTGTGGTCAAAATTGAATCGAATGCTTCCGGAAAAAAGGTTTCAGAGCTTAAACCACATGCCGTTCAACTCAGTAACTTGGAGGAAAGAAAAGGTATTAGATACCTTAAGAATTCGGACACTCCTTACACGGGAAAATTTTTTCATATACATAGTAATGGCCAAAAAAGAACTACAGGAGACTTCAAAGATGGTAAGCCAGAAGGGCTGATGACTTATTGGTATAAAAACGGGCAGAGGGAAATGGAAGGGGCATTCAAAGGTGGCAAACGCAATGGCCAGGTGATCTGGTGGCATGAAAACGGACAGAAAAAGGGGGAAGCGAATTTTAAAGACAGTGAGGCTATATCTGAAAAGTTCTGGAACAGCAAAGGCGAAGAGGTTGATTCAATAGAAGAGGCAGGACAATAAGCCTTGCGCGTGCTGGAGTTTTTAGCGTCACTTGCCCAACGCTCCCACCATGCGCACGCTACTGCTATTCCTAAGCCTCTTTATCCTCACGGGATGCAAAGACACCCCGTCGGCGAGCAGGGTGCCAACGGTGCGTATTGGTGGCGGACTTGAGCAGTTTTACACGGGCCATAATTACCTCGAGAGGATTACCATAACAATTTTTGAATCGTTCAAATCATCAAATTAAGCCTTGAGGAATCAATTTGGGATGAGTATCAAATCAGCTTCAAAAGAATACTATTATGTCAATCAGACGACGATTTACTTGGAAAGAATTTGGTATTAGAACAGCTGTTGCCCTGCTTCTAGTGTTGGTAACTTATAACCCTTTTGGGCCTTGTGCTACGCAAGCTATTATATCAGTAGAAACTTGGAACCCATTGCCAATGGGCACAATATTCTTCGCTCTCGTAGTCCTCGCCGCCTGGCTCCTCCTCCTCCGCTTTGCTTTCAGAGCGATGGGTAAGCTTGGGGCCATCGTTTTAGGTGTGCTCTTTGCTTCATTCGTCGGCCTTGGCTACTCAAAAGGGTGGTTTCAGCCTACCGCGGGCGCGGCAAAATATCTGGGGATTTTAGTCTTTTGGATTGTAGGAACTATCGCGTTAAACGCAGCATTTCTCAAGCGGGCTGCATTCGGTGTCGGGTCCGTCGACGATGACGGCGAGGAGTAGACAACTGCGAAGTCGCTTTATAAAGCTGAGAATCGTCTTGCCCGCACTTTCGCGCTGATAGACAAGCAGCGCCTTCCCTGAAGATACGATCGGCAGTAGTAATAAGGTTCAGTCTTCAAAGTTGTAGATCTCGTCCCATATTCGATCGAGAATCTTTAGGGCCTCCTTCGGAGGGACGACACCCATTAGGCCGTTGGTTTCCTCTAGAAGGCCAAGTTCCCTCAACTTTCCCAATGCGTCTTGCACTTCAAAGTCTACGGTGATTTCAAAGGTGTCTAAAATCCATTTTTCAACACGATCGTCGAGAGATTCGATAGTGTGCCCATGGTCAGCTTCGACCAAGAGGAAGAAATAAGCCAAGATTGCCTCTTTTACCTCCTGCTCTTCCGATAAATCAGTCACGAGATTTATGACGGCGCTGTTGTTAGCCTGGCCTTTGAAGTAGAGGTCTTTCGAAACTTGAGCTAGGTAAGATTCTTTGGTTTTCCGAAAAGCCAAATACGATCGCAACATGTAGGTGAACAATCCTGCTAAGGCTCCAAATATTAGACTGAGATTGGTGTCTCCCGGAGTGTCTCCAAAAAGAATCGGACCAAATTTTGCAGCAATCGTGACAACACCAGCAAGCGCAGGAGCAAAAATCTTGAGACGGTCAATACCCCGCATATTTGGCGTTGTATTAGGAAAAATTGTCTCCAAATCGAGCTTAGGCACGGTCTTGAATAAATGCATATGCAAGCCACGCGCATCCTTCCCTGGGAAGTTCTTCATCCTCTTATTGGCCTTAAACCATTCCTCCTCTTTATATTGCACAACCTGGAGCACCCGATCGTATGCCACCCCCTCAATAGGTATTTTTTTAAAACCAAAAAAGCCCTTTCGAGAAGTTGTAAACGGCATTACCCCTAGCTTGTAGAGCCGCATTTCTAGGAATTCATCGAATCTCACATCAAGGCTGATGGGAAAAACATCTTCCCCTTCCATTGCCTCCTGTAGTTCTTCATTTGTTATTGGCTCCCAATTCCCGTCTTTTAAAACCCCATCAAAGATCTTCAAAAAGTGTTCGACACGCGGCAATGCTCCGTGTGGATGTTCAAAAGGATCAACGTCTTCGTAGATTGACTTAAGTTTTTCCTGAGTGGTGTGCGAGTTGTGATGCCAGAGCGCCTCCAACATCTGCGACACTTGTTTTAAATCTTTCGCCAAAGTCTCATCGACAACATCCATCGCGATAAGAGCATCTTTCACCCGAGAGCGAGAAATGGGAATGTAGAAAGGAACGTCTTTAAGCTCAGCCATTACTGATTAGAGGGGGGATTTCTGAAGGTAAGAAAAACTGAGATCCCCTCGGCTAGATAAACAATGGGCCGCAATCTTTCCTCGAGTTTGGAAGTGTTGATATCGAATCTAATTTGCCAAGTTTTTTATAACATTGAGGTATTAATTATTTAGTCATGAATTTGGCCTGTCAGTTCTATGATGGAAGCCCCTTAAATCCCCCCTTATCTGGTGTTATTTACAAATAACCTCCTGCCTTTTTGACCTGTTTAGTGTCGTATCTTTGGTGCTTTGGCCGAGATCATCATAGGGGGCCAAAACCCGCAAAGACCATTGACCTCTTTAGTTGTTGTTCCTTTACAAAGCATCTTGACAATAAACTGGCCATAGCATTTATGCCATATGAATAAAGGAGCCGTTTGAAACTACCCTTCCCGAAAATTGAATTCATTATTCTTTAATCGCCCTATTGAGAATCAGTCTCATTCCAATAGTTGTTGCACCAAACTAAAAGCTAAAGTATTACAGCAGGGATTATGAAAATTGAAACGACATCTAAAGCTTGTAACGTTTGTGCACATTGGAATTCTGAATCTGCTGACACTGGAGAATGCCGCCGTCATGCACCCCAAAACATTGTCTTCAAAGTGAACGAGCAAGTCAGCGTCAAATCACAGTTCCCAAACACAGCTAAGTCCGACTGGTGTGGTGATTTCGAGGGCAAGTAAGCTCTCTAGCCAAGACAGGTTAATTTCTGTTTAGGACCTACCCACTATTCCTTGTTGCTATTAGTCTCCTACGGCGTCAAATTTTTGGCGTGGAAACTCAACAAGTTGATCAGCTCCTTGCTCAGGCAGTTCCTCTTACTCCAGAGGGTGTAGATCTTATTCTTGATCTCAGGCAAGTCCTTCTAGAAAAAGGACACCCAGGAGATTGCGTCAAATGTTTCTTCGCTTTGTTGGGAAATCTCCAGCAACCTAGGGTGCTAAATCCCCTACGGGTTTGGCTTGAATCTAATCTTGAGGTTTCGGTCCGGATCAACGGAAAGCTACGCGAGACCCTTCCGGTAGACTTGGATAATTATAGGAACCTCAGTGACTACTGCCAAACTATCGTTAATTTAATCCGCCAAGATCGAGCTTACTCCGAAAAGAAAATTGAACTTTCCTTCGACTACCAGCAAAGCCGCGCTTCTTGAAGCTGGTAAAAATTTTTCCAACCCACCGAGTCAATTTTGATTCATTGAGTGGCTGATCGCCGATCCCACGGAGGCGTAATTTTTTCTCTGGGAGGGGTATTTCCGTGACGCAATCGCGTTTAACTTTAGATATAATTTTAAAATTTCACCAAAAGCTTAGAGGGTGCTGGTTGCGTCCGTTAATTTACGGGATCCTTAACGTTTACGATTTTACCCAGCTAAAGTAGTCTGAAAAGTCCTGCTCACGCCAGAGGTGCTCGCATTAAATCTTGGCTTTTAGGTGAATTTCGAACAAGCATCCGCCCGCAATGGCAGGTTTTTTTAAGAAACTCTTTAATAAGGTTACCAATAAGGCTGAGATAAATTGGGATGATCTGGAAGCCGATCTCATCTCCGGCGATCTCGGCGTGAGGCTCTCACTCGAGATTGTAGAAGAGCTCAAAGAGCTCGGCCGAAAAGTATCCGCCGATGACGTTGTGGAAACCACCCGTAACAAATTGGCTGGGCTTTTCCCAGTAGATGCTTCAGCTCTCGAACCCCGTGCCGGAAGCAATCCCGCCGTTCTGTTACTTGTCGGTGTGAACGGAACTGGGAAAACCACCTCCACTGCCAAACTAGGAAACTTGCTGAAAAGCCAAGGGTATTCCGTCCTGATGGCTGCTGCGGACACTTTCCGAGCTGCTGCTGTCGAACAGCTAGTTCGTTGGGGCGAGCGCCTTGACCTCCCCGTCATCACCGGTGCTCACGAAGCAGATCCTTCCTCGGTTTGCTACCAGGCCCACCAAAAGGCGATTGCTGGTAACTTCGATTTTCTCCTCTGTGACACTGCCGGGCGACTCCACACCCGTAATAACCTAATGGATGAACTTGCTAAAATTAAACGCACTATCAGCAAACAGGATGAGACTGCTCCGCACGAAACTTTCCTCGTTGTCGACGCCTCCACCGGGGGAAATGCTCTTAATCAAGCTCGCGAATTTCAAAAAGCGGTTCCACTCAACGGGCTTATCCTCACTAAACTCGACGGATCAGGTAAAGGTGGAGTTGCTGCCGCCATTCAAAAAGAACTCGGTATTGCTCCGCGCTTCATAGGCACCGGTGAAGAGCCTGAGCGCTTCGAGCGTTTTGAACGCGAACGCTTCGTGGAAAAGATTCTTTAATAGCGCTTCCAAAGCTGGCGGCTGAAGAGAACCACGAAAGCGATATACTCAAGGCGGCCTAAAATCATCAGGATTGCGAAGAATACTTTGGTGGCTACCCCCGCCTGGGCAAACCCCTCGGCTCCGCCCATATCGGCCAAAGCGGGGCCCATATTACCAAGGCAGCTAATGACAGCTGAAAGTGAACCTTTGAGTGACTGAGCCGGCTCAAGCAATTGTAAAACAAAGGTCCCCATAATCACAAAAAACCCGAACATAGAAATCACCAAAAATAATTGCTCAAAGGCTCCATCCTGAACTTTTCGACCATTTAATTTAATTGGCTCTACCATCTTAGGGCGGAAGGTACGATGCAGACCAGACTTCAAAAACCGCACCCACATGATAATCCGGCTCACTTTTAAGCCCCCGACCGTTGAACCGGAACACCCCCCCACCACCATCAATAAAACGAGGACCCCAACTGCCAATCGGCTCCATTCATCAAAATCACTACTCACATACCCGGTGCTCGTGCCGATCGAAATTACGTTGAAGACAATATCAACTGGTCGAGCCCCATCAAATCCGCCCAAAAAATGTTGAATCAACAACACAAGCGACGCGATTCCGACGATCCCTAAAAACCAGTAGACCTCCTCGAACTTCTCACGGAGATCGTTCCACTTCCGCTTCATCATTGTGAGATAAAAAGGAAAGCTGATCGCACCTAGTATCATAAACACCATGAGCCAGATCTTACTAGCGGTCCCAAAAGGCGCTCCTGCGACACTGGTATTTTCAGTTCCAAATCCTCCTGTCGCAACAGCGGTCAACCCATGATTTACCGCTTGGAATGGAGTTAAACCCATTCCCCACAAACCAAGCCCACAAACGATCGTGAAGCCCAAATAAAGTAGCCAAATTCGTCTCATGGTCTGCCGCAAACTTGCCAAATCAGTATTCGATAGCGACGACTCCGCTCCAATCAAAGTCTTACTGCTTGAGGTCATTCCCGACAGCACCACAACGAACATCGCAAGAATGCCCATCGCTCCCACCCACTGCGTCAGAGATCGCCACATCAGGATCGACTTAGGTAGGCGCTCCAAGTCGACAAAAATGGTCGACCCCGTCGTGGTCAGACCCGAAACACCTTCAAAAAAAGCAAAATCCAGCGAAACTTGAGGCTCACAAAAGAAATAAGGTAATGCTGCGGCGCAGCTGCAAGCAAACCAACCAGCGCCCACCAAGGCCATTGCCTCCCTGCGCCTCATCGCCGGAGAACGCCCCGAACGTTTACCTTTAACATGACCGACTATGAACAAGGAAGCCCCAACAGCCAGCGTGATCGACAGCGAAATCCCCCACCCTTCCAAATCTAGCCCCGTTTCATGGAGCTCTCCCGCAGGAACAAGTGCCGACAGAGAGACCGAAACCACCATGGCAATGCCTATCATCAAGACCATCGTCCCGAGCGAGCGTAAAAAGACACAGATATTCAAAACAATATCAGATTAAAAAAGGCCCTCCCAAGGAGAGTTCCAAGAAGAAGCTAGTCAATCCCCGGGATTTCTCCATTCAAAAAAACTCGGTTCTCGACCTTCGATCCATGATTTTCCAATCTCATTCCATGATATTTCGATCACTTTCGTTCCTAACACTCGCAACAATCGGTCTCAGCGCCGCTGAGGTTGACCTAGTCAAACTCGGGAAAGAAACTTTTAACGCTGTTGGTTGTGCAGAATGCCATTCTGAAATCAAGGACGATACCTCGGTCAAAACCGGCCCTGGTCTCTACGGTCTTTTCCCAACCACCGCACGCAAGCGCGACATCATCGAGGCGGGAGAAAACCATAAGCACACGATCACTGCTGACTACGGATATTTTAATAAGTCGCTGCGCACCCCGGCTACCGAGATCGCAATCTCCGAAGTTGCACCGACCAAAGGGACAACTTTCCTCCCAGTCATGCCGGCCTATCCTGAGAGCTTTCTGAATTCGCAAAAAGCCAAGGCCATCTTCCACTATCTGCAAACCCTAAACGATGACGGACTTCGAGGCCCATCTAAGGTCATCGCCGAGCTTAAAGAGGGAACGGTTGTTAAAGACATTCACGAGAACCCAACCGAAATCCTGGTCACAGACCGCACCCGTATTTTTCGCGCTCGTATCCCCGGCTCCTCCGCTCGTGCCGTCCACGTAGGGCACCCCAGCGGGCTCAACTACGCCTTTGATCCTCGCAACATGACAATCAGCAAGGTCTGGTGGGGTGGATTTCTCAATCTAAAGAATGAGATGTCAGGGCGAGGCAACAATCCTTCGACTCTTGGAAACAAAGCCCGTGAGGTTAGCCTATCCAATCAACCCAAGCTCCATGATGAGCCGGTCGATCTCTCTTTCAAATCACCTCTCATCAACGATGGAAAAACCATTGAAAACAATCTCTGGGGCGACGAAGAATTTATCGATCAACTTAAGAAAGCCAACGCGCAGTTTATTGGCTACAACTACCCTTCCGATCCCAAAGGTCACCCAACCTTCCATTACCGCGTTGGCAAAGACACATACTCTCTGACCTTCACTATCAAAGCGGATGGTATGGCTATCACTCAATCGACCAAAAATGGCAAAGCATCCAAGCACGAAATAAAAACCGACAAACCTGATTCGATTTGGAGGCCCAACCCCATCCCATCAACCCTGACCCAGCAGGTCGCGCTTACTCCTATGGACAAGATCGTCCTATTACCTGGCTATTCTGCAGAACGAGTCCCCGCCCCGACCGATCCACATGGCCGTCCACAACTCTTCGAACCCCTTGGGATGGCTCTTGATCCAAAAGATGGCTCCATTGTTGTCACAACCCGCACCGCCGGAGTCTGGCGCTTTAAAGATAATACCTGGACCATGATTGCCGACGGCCTTCTCGACGCCCTTGGTGTGATTGTTGAGAAGGACCGGCTCGTGGTTGGCCAAAAAGCGGAACTTACCGCACTCTATGATAAAAATGGCGATGGATTCTACGAGACCTTTCGCACTCTGAGCGACGACTTCCTTTTCACCGCCAACTACCACGGATACCTACACGGCCCGGCAAAGGACAAGGCTGGAAACTACTATTTCACCCTAAACCTTGACCACCGCAATGGTCGTCAGATCCACAAAGCCAACGGTCCATTCATGGGCTCTCAAGGCGGCTACCGCGGCTGGACCTTGCAAGTCACACCTGACGGAAAAACTATCCCATTTGCAATGGGATTGCGAAGCCCCGCTGGGATTTCAGCCAGCCCCGAGGGTGAGATCTACTATACTGAGAACCAAGGTGAATACAATGGCACCTCCAAAATGCACCTCGTCCAAAAAGGAAACTACTACGGACACCCTTCCGGGCTCGTTGACGTTCCGGGCATGAAACCCGACTCACCAGAAATTGCCTGGGACAAATGGGCTCCAAAGCGTGCCGTATCAGTCGCTCTCTTACCACATGGACGCATCGCCAACGCTCCCGGTAGTCCGACCTGGGACACCACGGGCGGAAAATTTGGCCCTTTTGCTGGGAATATTTATTGTGGAGATCAAACCCTCTCCACCCTTTTTCGAATTGCCCTAAAGCCAAAAAATGAAGCCGCTCTTATCCACTTCGCAGACGGATTCCCCTCAGGTCTCATGAGACAAACATTCGATAAAGAAGGCGCGATGTATGTCGGCCAAACTGGTCGCGGATGGCGTGCTCGCGGCGGTAGTCAGCACGCCCTCGTCAAACTCACCTACACCAAGAATGACTCCCCGCAGCTGAAGGATATCTCCCGTAAAAATGACACCTTCACTTTGCACTTCAGCGGTAATACCAAGGAACTCTCGGAGGGCACTGACCTTGCTATCGAATCATGGTTTTACCACGACAAGCCCGACTACGGTTCCCCTAGCAACAACAAATTAAAGGAATCCATCGCCAGCCAGAAAATAGATCGGAAAAAAGGTACAATCACCATCAAACTTAAGCCTAACGATCAGCGACAGGCCGGAAGCCGCGTCTTCTACTTCTCATCTAAGAATCTTCCAAAAAACCGTAAGGATGCTCTTCAAGCTTACTACACGGTCTCCCGATAAGGGCGCCCCTCTTTCTTCCTATACCGCCTCCCCGTCCATTCACGAAACCCAAGATTGATTACGATCTTAATACTTCCCGGCCCCCTTTTCTCCAATGAACTAGAGGATTAATCTTTGATCTTAGCATGGGGCTCTTTTCTTTTCTCAACACCGACCGCCAAAACTTTAACGTTAGCGCAGCGGATAGCCGACTCTCGGTTGATCTTGCTAAGTTCATCATTGGATCGACGCCCCTCGGTAAAGAGCCTTGGGATGGAGACTCTTTTGCGAAACATTTGGAGAAGGAAGTAACCCTAAAATCCGATCAATATGGCTACGAACTCGGAGTAAAGAACGGCAAGCTTGATTACGCTTTTTTCATTATTAAAGATTTCAAAGGGAACTTTCTGATGAAAGACAAATCGCTCCTCCTCTCGAGTAAGACAACTAGAGACGAAATCATCTCTATTTTTGGAGAGCCCTATTGGACCGACATTGACGATAGCGAGATCATCCTCTTCTACGAATTCCAAGAAAGCACAACCGAACTTCAGTTCGAATTCCCCGATGGCGAACACCTAGAATTTATCACTCTTATGAAAGGTGGGATCCTATCAAAACGAGAACAGCGTGAAAGCTACGGTGTCACCAAACCTTGGCCACCCGAAAAAAGACAACAATAGCTTTGTGACATCAGCAATCTTATCGGTGCGCGAACCCTCAACACCGATGGAGCCGAAGTCTAATCATGCACCTCACTTCTTCTCTGCTCCAGCGTTCCTTTTGTAACTCCAAGTCTCTCAATCGCGCCCAACTTCCTTACTAAGTCCTGAGATTCGCCCTCCCCATTGAGAAAATTCTGATACCAGCCAACCAACCTTGCAGCCTGTCTAGCGTCCTCTTCGAGTAACTCCACCCGAAATTTTCGCAGCCCTAGCGAGATGAACTCATCAACACTTGCTGCTCCTGTCTGAGCTCGTCCATTAAAGAGCGTGTTCCGACACCCTACATCAGCTTTTAAAATGTGTAACTGCCCTACTCTATCCCGTAGTTGAACATCATGCTGATCACAGGGTTTCCCACAATTTTTGATACTCGTACCGTCACTCAAAAACGTACAGAATGCGCAGTGTTCCATATGAAACATCGGCATGTGTTGGTGGACCGTAAGCTCAAACCAATCCGGCGGAGCACTCGCCAATAATCCAGCCACCTGACCTTCATTTAAATCATATGAAACCGTAAGGTTTTCAAATCCGCCATGCCTCATCAACAAGGCTGCCGAAACTGGGTTCGCAACATTTAATGAAAAATCCGCGACCGTTTTTATCCCTCGTTCTTTGAAATATGAAACACCTCCAAGATTACGAACCAAAACCCCATCCGGCTCAGCCTTCTCCACCAATTTAAAAAAACCTATTTCCGTTGGCTTCTGTATTCTTGGCGTAGCCAAGAATACCTTTATCCCACTTTTTCGGGCTATCTCTACTGCCTCGCGGTATTCCTTCAAATCCTCAAAATCACAATAGACGAAACCCGCCCCCGCTCGCGCACAACCCTCGACCTGTTCCAACGAACGACATAATATTCGTAACTCAGGAAAACTTTTATCCACTGCAGCATGCTTCGGCATCAAGCGGGCCAAAACTACCCCACCATCTTTCACCACCGGCTCTTCTTTTAACTCCTCTACCAATCGCCGCCGGACTCGATTTAGTTCCCCAAGTGGAATCATAACCTCGCCTTCGAGCAAATTTTGCACCAATCCCAATTGGAATTCCGTTCCACCTAATCTTCCCAACTGCCCCGCCAAAACCTCCTTATTCAACGGACGCTTCTCAGCTTTCTCAAGCATGACCTCACTCACCACCTTCTTCCCTCGGCATTCCACGACCAAAGGCTCACCAGACTTTCCTGAAACTTGAATCATCAGAGAATCCCCTTTCTCTGCCAATCGCCCACCTTTCCAACTCTTCTTTACTTCTTTCTCCAAACCCGGATCGCTCGTCTTCCACAAGCCCTGCCCCACATGCACCCGCTTCCAATTGATTCCCGACCGTCGATCAAAGAACAACTTCTTACCCTCAAGTTTCCAGACCATCCCACCCTGCTCGTCATTTCGATCCTCTCCAGCATCAAAGACAAAGCCGTCCCCGGGGTTAAGTGAAACCTTATTCGTTGCCAACTCAACCCAACCTTCTCCACGAGCCACAATCTTACCAGCCCATGCCCCACGCTTCTTCCCCCACTTCCCATGAGTCAATCGGGGATGATTTGTGCCCTCTAGCCATCCACTCGAAAGCCCCCGCGAAAACATCATCTCCAAGGTGTAACGATCCTTCTCTGTGATCTCGATATCGTCCAACGCCTTGCGATAAACCCGCGTCACTGCTGCAACATACTCGGGCGACTTTAATCGTCCCTCGATCTTATAACTCGTCACTCCCGCTTTCACCAAATCGGGTATCACATCCACAGCCGCTAAATCCTGCGGGCTGAGAAGATAACGCACCTCGCCCATCGGCACCGTCTCACCATCCACCACCAGCTCGTAAGGCATCCGACATGCCTGCGCACACTCACCGCGATTTGCAGAACGCTGCCCCAGACTTTCCGAAGTTAAACACTGCCCCGAATACGCCACACAGAGCGCCCCGTGGACAAAAACCTCCAAAGGCACCTTACCCTTTTTTCGAACCCGCGTGATCTCTTCAACCGACATCTCCCGCGCCAAAACAGCCCGATCCAAATCTAAAAAACCGTCCACAAAAGCCAAGCCCTCTGGCGAGGTAATTGTCATCTGCGTCGAAGCATGTAGCTCCATCTCCGGAGCAATCTCTTGCACCAACTTTGCCGCTCCTAAATCCTGAACAATGACGGCATCCACTCCGGATCGCGCCATCGTCTCAATCTGGTCCACCGCCCCCTCCAGCTCCGAGGGGAAAACCAGAGTATTGAAAGCCACGAACCCTTTCACCCCGTGCCGATGAAGAAAGTCCATTAATTCCGGCAGATCCTCTTCCGTGAAATTATCTGCCCGCATCCGAGCATTAAACTTCGGTAGCCCGAAGTAGATCGCATCTGCTCCATTAGCCACCGCCGCGCGCGCACAATCCCAATTCCCCGCCGGAGCCAATAGTTCAGTCACAGTTAATTCCTAATCGCCACAAATGCTGGAAGCAACACTAACGGACTCAAGCCCCTTTAAAGACTGGAACAGTTTAATCTATTTATAACTCTGCATAAGACTCTCTCATCTTTCCGCCACGAACAAGGTATGGGTAAACCTCTTCGCCTTCGGATAAGCCTTTGCTGGAATCGCCTCGACTCGCGAAAACACCTTTCTTAACAATCTTACAAACCCGGAATCCTCGTGAGCCGACCAGTAAACAACCCGTCCATTTGGTCTCAAAGCCGCTCTCGCAATCTCCAAGCCCCGCCTTTGATAAAGCCGACCATTTCCCTTCTGCACTAGAGGGTCAGGACTATTATCAACGTCTAACAAAATGGCATCATACCTTCCGCCCGATTGCATGATCTTAAAAACGTCCTTTTTCGATACCTTTACCCTTCCATCATCCAAAAGCTCACCATTCACCTCCCGCAGGTGCTCCCGGTTCCAGTCGATAATTACTTGTAGCAACTCAGCCACCTCCACATCCGAATCTGCCGAAACTAATTCCAACACCTTCCGCAAGGTGAACCCAAATCCGAGCCCTCCGATCAACACCCGCTGAGTTCGTCCCCCTTGGCCACAAGCCAATTCCGCCATCATTTGCTCGGACGAACAAGCCGTGGTACTCATCAGGGGAACCCCACCCACCTTAAGGAAATACTCCCCGTCATGCTCTTGCAGAAGCAAGGTCTCCCCATCGGGAGAGGTGCTGGCAGCAAGATTGTTCGTCGGCTTCACGAGGAAGAGAGTAGTATTCCATCGACACATTGAAAGGCTTTCGAGACACTAGCGGTAAGGAATTACAACTCGCTCAATGACCAAGAAACGAATCATCTTCATTGTTTTCGTTCTCCTGCTCCTGCTTCATCAAGACAGCTGGAACTGGGATAACGCCAATCTAGTCTTGGGCTTTATGCCCGTAGGACTCTTTTACCACGCCTGTTACTCTCTCGTCGCAGCTCTCTTCTGGGGCATCGTGATGAAGGTCGCCTGGCCTACCGAGCTCGAAGAATGGGCGGAAGGTGGAGCCGACCAATCGGAAGGAGGCTCCAAATGACCACCGTCATCGTCATCGCGATTTATCTAGGCCTCCTTCTCGGGCTCGCCCTCTTTTCTAAGACCCTATTTCGGGGAACTTCAAAGGACTATTTCGTCGCCAGCCACTCCATCGGCCCCTTCATGTTGCTGATGTCGGTTTTTGGAACTACCATGACAGCCTTCGCTCTCGTCGGCTCGACCGGCAAGGCTTTTGAGCGAGGCATCGGAACATACGGCCTCATGGCCTCGTCGTCCGGACTCATTCACGCCGCCTGCTTTCTCCTGATCGGCATCAAACTCTGGGCCATCGGCAAACGCTATGGCTACGTCACCCAGATTCAATACTTCCGCGACCGCTTCGAAACCAAAGCCTTCGGCTACCTCCTATTCCCAATCCTGGTCCTCCTTGTGATCCCCTATCTTCTTATCGGAATCATCGGAGCCGGCAAAACTATCGCCGGAGTCACCGGAGCAAAGATCACCCCAAAGGGAACCATCCCCGGCGTCTTTCCTGAGTGGACAGACAACGGAGCCATCCCCCCTTGGTTCACCGGACTTGTCATCAGTGCGGTCGTTTTGACCTACATCTTTGCAGGTGGATCACGCGCTGCTGCCTGGGCCAATACCTTCCAAACCATCGTCTTCATGATCATGGGAGTTCTCGCCTTCTATTTGATTTCGGATCGACTCGGAGGGCTCGGAGCAGCCATCGAACAGGCCAAGGACTCTCACAAAGTCCGCACCCTTTCAGAAGGAGGTGAAATCGGAGTCTCCCAGTGGACCTTCCTCAGCTACATGTTCATTCCGCTTAGTGTTGGAATGTTCCCTCACCTCTTTCAGCATTGGCTGACCGCGAAGAGCGCAAAGAGCTTCAAGCTCACCGTCGTCGCACACCCCATTTGCATCGCCATCGTCTGGGTCCCCTGTGTACTCATCGGCATCTGGGCCACTGGTCTTTTCGAATCCGGAATTCCTAGCGGAGCCATCCTCGCCAAAACGGTCGGCGTCCTCGTTAAAGACCCCATCATCGTGGGACTGGTCACAGCCGGCATTCTCGCCGCCATCATGTCGTCACTCGACTCCCAGTTCCTGTGCCTTGGCACCATGTTCACCAACGACATTGTTCTCCATCGTGCTAAAAAGGATTACTCCGACAAGCAAATCCTCTTCATGGCACGGGGCTTCATCGTAGCCATCGTGGTTCTCACCTACATCGTTGCGCTCCTTCTCTATGAGAGAAGCGTCTTCGATCTTGCTATATGGTGCTTCTCCGGCTTCGCTGCTTTGACCCCTCTTGTTATCGCTGCCCTCTACTGGAAGCGCGCGACCAAAGTAGGAGCTTACTCCTGCGTCATCGCAGTCTTTATCAGCTGGCTCACCTTCTTCGCGATGGCAGGATTCGGTGGCGAATACTTTGTCTTTGGAGGCATCGTCCCAGCCGCCATCATGTGGTTCATCGGTGCCGGCGCCATGATTATTGGCTCGCTCGTCTCACAACCACCTAGCGAAAAAACCCTCACCAA
>DCQM01000051.1:23406-41586 GCA_002323895.1 Akkermansiaceae bacterium UBA1518 | reverse complement strand
GAGGTTGAGGTGATGAACATTAAGGATCGGACGCGCATTCGGATTCCAAGCCCTGAAGCGACAGAGATGGGTTTTGCAATCAAAGAAGTGAAGCAGTTTCGCAACTTTATCGAAGAGACCGTTGTCATTCTCAAGAAGGGGAAAGAGACCGGAGAGGTTCGGTTTGATCCGAAGTTCCTCGTTCTTAAGAAAGTAGCCGGACCAACTACGAACAAGCCAAAGCCCCAAGCAAATGGCAAGAAACCTCCAGAAAAAGCCGCCCGCCCTCCGGTTCCGGGTAAGCCTTCAACAAGCAGCAGCTCGAAGTCCGGTAAAAGTGGCCGTCCCACTTCAAAGGGTAGCCGCGTGCCCCTGCCATCGACCTCCTCAAGTTCTACGAAATCTTCCGGTTCTACATCAAAACCAAGAGTTCGCTACGTGCCCAAAAAGTAATCAATCACTCGAATCCATTTTATCCAGTCCACTTTAGTTATGAAATTTGTTTTATCTCTTCTTCTCGGTCTTACCGCCGGAGTTCTAGCCCAAGAACCCCCTGCGCCCGCGCCTCCTGCTCCTGTTCCAGCTACTCCGGGCGAGGAGGCCACTACGCCTCCTTCTGTTCCTGAACCTGTTCCATCTGTCACGGAGGTTCAGCCTAGCGAAACACCTGCAATTGCACCGATCAAAGGTCGGAGGGTTGATCCTAATCAGATCATTGTTACCGCAAATGATTCGATCAACGAGGCTAACATTTTAGCGCTAAAGGCAGCTCAGCTTTACGAGGATTTCAGTGGGAAGCGTGTCATTATGACTAATAATGTCGCCCAAAGTGAGGTCTCTTTCACGATGCGAGGCCCTTTGACTAATAAGGAAGCAGCGAGATTTCTCCAACTAACCTTGCTTGCTGAAGGTCTAGCTATGATTCCAATTCCGGAAGAGCCCGACATTGTTCGATTAGTTCCTTCAGGACCGATTACAAGTCCGAATCAAGTGCCAAAAGACTTCTACGATGATGAGTTTAAGCTCCCAGTTGATGATCAGTTGGTGATGTATCAAATGGTTTTCAAATACCTCAAGCCAGAGGAGGGAGTAAAGGTTCTTCAATCTGCCTTGGGACAGTTGAGCGCTTCTGGAACAATTGCAGCGGTTCCGAATGCCTCTTCGCTGATTATTACCGAAAATGCTTCGCTCATTCGCCAGATGATTAAAATTCAGAAAGCGATCGACGTGCCAACTTCGGTTGGCGAAAAGTGGGTCGAGGTTGTTTACGGTGATGTCGATGAGATTGCCGAGCGCATGAACGAGATCTACAACGAGCAGGGTGGCAGTCGGCAGACAACAAGGACGACTCGTGCTACATCTGCGCCACCCACTCCTGTCGCCGCCGGAGCATCAACGGCCGGCGAAGAAATTCCGATCCGCATCATCGGGGTTCGTCGCACAAGCCGGATCTTACTCTTTGGTCGCCCGGCCGATTTGGTGGGTGCGGAGGCTATGATCCGTAGTTTTGACCAGCCCAGTAGTGGTAATACTCGTCAGACTTTCAGGCTCCGCTATCTTCGGGTTTCTGAATTCCTAAATATTGCGGAGAATGGGATTACAGCCACTCTCGGCGATGGCGCGTCAGGGCAAGGTGGAGGCCGCGCGGCTACTAACCAAAATGCGACAAGCCGTAACAACCTCAGTAGTCGGAATAGCACCACGAACCGGACGACCGGCCAACAGGGTGGCCAAGGTGGGGCTAACGGATCACGAACCAGCATTCAGGAGCAGAATATCCCAACTGAGCCGGAGTCTCGGCTCGTGGGAGGACGCACTTTGCTTGTCGCAGATAATGTCGCGAATACGATCATCGTAAATGGTCCTCCGCACCACATTGAACTCGTCCGTGACCTTATAACAGATCTAGATTCGGAGGCTCAGCAAGTCGCTCTCTCAGCTGTGGTTGGTAGTTATGGCATTGGAGATGGTTTGAATTTTGGAATCGACTTAGCCCAAGCTCTAAAAAATACCGGGTCAGATTTTTCCGCTGCGGGTTCTGCGAGTTTTGGAGGGGTTCCTTCAATCATTGATCCTACGACCCTTGGCGATCTTGGTGCTGTCTTGAGCGCGAATGGTGCTTCTGGTAACGGTGTCTCTCTCTACGGGCTTCTTGGTGACGATTTTGGAGTTTTTGTGAATGCTCTCGAAACTGAAACCAAGTTCCAGACTTTGGAACGCACAGTTCTTACCACCCGAAATAACCGGGTAGCTTTGCTGACTTCTGGTCAGCGAATCGCGATCCCTTCTAGTACCTTCACTGGGGGTAATAACCAAGGTGGTATTAATACTAATGTTGAGTATCGAGATGTGCAGTTAGAGCTGGAGATTCAACCCCTCATTAATTCGGATAATCAAGTGACTCTCGAAATTTCGTTGGTCAGAGATTCGGTGGGAACACTTCGACAGGTTGGTGATCTCAGAGTGCCCGATATTAACACCGAATCGCTTTCTACTTCAGTTACGGTTAGGGACGGCTCCGCCGTCATTCTTGGGGGAATTATGACCACAACAAGTTCAGACGCTAGTGGCGGAATTCCAATTCTGAGCCGGATTCCCGGCATCGGCCGTATCTTTGGCAGTAATGATGTCACGAGTAACGAATCAGAATTGATCATTATGATTCAGCCTCGAATTATGGTTAGCCAGGCTGAGCTTGATTCGTTCCGCTCGGACTACAGTGGTCTTAGTAAAAGTACTCAAGAAGCTGAAGGTTTTTTGCCACCACGTCGTAGCATGCTTCCCACTCCGGATCAGATAGAATCCAAGGAGGTAGAGGGAAAATCTCCAAGTCAGAATATCCCAGTTTCGGAGAAAACAGTTCCAAGCAGCAACGGGACTGAGGGTAAGAAGTGATCTCTAAGCTAAAGAACTGTATCGCCTAACTTTCAAATGCCCCATCTGTTTCGACGGTGGGGCGTTTTTATCCCCTAGGGTGGAAGTTTTTGTGGACGGCTTTGAGACGCTTCTGATCTACGTGAGTGTAAATTTGGGTCGTTGAGATGTCAGCGTGACCGAGGAGTTCCTGAATCACACGGAGGTCTGCTCCGTTTTCAAGGAGGTGAGTTGCGAAGGAGTGACGGAGTAGGTGGGGATAGATATTTTGATCAATTCCGGCTTGCTTCGCTCTTTCTTTGACGATCTGGCGGACGCGATCGGGAGAGAGTGGACCTCCGCGAATTGAAAGAAAAACGTGTGAAGACGTTTTACGCGTGACGAGATTGGGCCGTTCGCTGGCGAGGTAGCGCTTTAAAGCGGCAAGAGCTTTTCCGCCAACTGGCACGATCCGGGTTTTATTGCCTTTACCGGTAATACGCAGAAAATGGTCCTCGAGATCTAGAAATTCGAGTCTGGCGCTACACATTTCTGAAAGGCGCAGCCCTGAAGCATAGAAAAGTTCAAGCATTGCAAGGTCACGTTTACCGAGCTTTTTCTTGGAATCGATCGACGCAAGTAGTTGTGCAACCATTTCGGCATTCAGTGTTTCTGGCAGTTTGGCGGCCGTCTTTGGTGGTAGGAGGGGTTCCGCTGGATCAATTTCAATGTGGTTGCGCTTTTGAAGGAAACGGAAAAATATTTTTAGATGAACAAGTGCGATGCGCAAAGAGGAGGCGTCGAGTTCAGATCTGCGAAGGTAGCTGAGGAAGGATGACAGTTCATCAGTTCCTAAGTCCCGCCAGCTCTTTTGTTCCTGCTTTGCAGTCCATTCAAGAAGCTTATCTAGGGTCTGTCGGACAGAGAGTTGGTAGGCGGTTGAAAGGCCCCTCTCAGTAGCGAGGTAGAGAATAAAACCATCAACCTGAAATTCCATAATAATCAGGAAGCGAGACAACCGGGGCAGTTCTGCACGTGATGTCCGGGAACAATTTCTGCGAGCTGCGGGGCCTCATTGGTGAGGCAGCGGTTATTGTCTCCCAGAGTATTACGGGGTTGAAAAGAACATGCCGACGGAGGAGCGTTAAGGTTTGGGGGAAGCCCGGGTATCGTATAAAGGGTGTCACCTTTCTCATGCATTGCTGGAATGCTTTTGAGCAAAGCGCGGGTGTAAGCATGACGCGGATCAGCGAAGAGGTCAGTGGCAGTCGCTGACTCTACGATACGGCCGGCATACATGACGTTTACCTTGTCGCACACTTGGGAAACAACCCCCAAGTCGTGGGTTACAAGGACCACAGCCGTACCTAGGGTCTCTTGGCGGTCTTTGATTAGGTCTAGAACCTGCTTTTGGACAGTCACATCTAGAGCGGTTGTTGGCTCGTCGGCAATTAGAACCTCAGGGCGGGTGATCAAGGCCATCGCGATCATGACGCGTTGGCGCATGCCGCCAGAAAATTCGTGTGGGTAGGATTTAATTCGTTTCGCAGCATCTGGAATGCCGACTTCCTCAAGAGCTTCGATAGCACGATGAAGCGCGGGTTTTCCCCTCATCCCCTCGTGTAATTCTAGTGGTTCGGTTAGCTGGGTGGCAATCCTAAGAGCTGGGTTGAGGCAGGTCATGGGATCTTGGAAAATCATTGAGATTTTCTTTCCTCGAATCTTGCGAAGAGTTTTTTCTTTGGCCTTAAGTAGATCAGTCCCTTCGAATATGGCGGTTCCAGAGTGGATCTTCCCCGGAGGTTGGGGGATCAGTCCGAGTAAAGAATAGCAGGTTACTGATTTCCCCGAGCCTGATTCGCCAACGATACCAAGAGTTTCGCCTTTTTCGAGAGCGAAGGAAACATCTTCGACCGCGTGAACGATTCCGTTTCGGGTATGAAAGCGGGTAGTGAGATTTCTGACGTCGAGCAATGCCATTTCGTTAATCGCAGAATGCCTTGCCTGATACTCAAGCGGAAGGAAAAAGGAAAGAGTGTGGGGACAGTTTCCTAAGATAGAGACACTCCCGGTTTTGTTAGAGCGCTAGTCCTCAAAGGTGCCAAAATTATTTTTAGGTTCACTCTAAATCTTTAATTCAATGCGAAAAAGGGGTGAAGAAGAGAATGGAGGTAAAAACTTACGATCGTTCAAATCGATCTTTTTTACTTCGTGAGCGAAAGGAAAGAGGGATTGGTAGTCCATCAGTGGGGTGCTTGTCCTTAATCTGATTGATCAGGTAATTTTGAAAGGATTCAACGATAAGGTGTTTATCGTTGACGAAGAGGACGTATTCGGGAACTGGAATCGCCTGGTAGCGGTCGTTGACGGCAGTCGTGGCGTAAAAGAGTTTCATCCGCTTACGGTGGCGCTTGTGCTCGGGTGGTGGGTTTTTGATAAAGGAGTCTTGGAGCAGTCGGTTAAGAGGGCCGGTTCCAATGATCTCTTGTGCATTGTCGCGAATGCGGGTGATGGTCTTGAAGATGTGCTGGATGGCGTGCCCTTTCATGGCTGATACACAGACGAAGGGTGCATAATCTAGGAAGAAGAGTTCGCGACGAATATGGTCCTCTGCGGTATCCAAGCGTGCGGCCTTTTGGCCTTCGGGATGGAAGAGGTCAAATTTGTTAGCAATGATAAGACAGGGTTTTTTCTCCTTCTGGATTAAGCGGGCGATCTTTCGGTCCTGTGCAGCAACCCCGGCTGCGAGATCAACCACAAGAAGGCAAATGTCGGCCCTTCGGATGGAACGCTCGCTTCTCATAGCCGAAAAAACCTCAATGGAATCTTCCATGCTAGAACGTTTTCTAAGCCCAGCGGTGTCGATAAGGTTGTGTTTTTCATTTGCCCAGACGTAAGGAATATCGACAGCATCGCGAGTGGTTCCGGCGACTTCGGAGACGATGGTTCGGTCATCTTTAAGAATGGCGTTAATGAGAGAAGATTTGCCGGCATTTGGTTTTCCGACGACTGCGATTTTGAGGCCATCCTTCAGGTCATCCAGATCGGTTTCTTCTTGTTCACGCGCTTTAAGTTTTGAAAGCTCTTCGTCGATAATTTCGGTGAGAATGTCCATGCCTCGGCCATGTTCGGCTGACGTGGGGATACCAGATCCAAACCCAAGTCTGGCAAAATCGCTGGATGTGTTGTCATGGTCCGCGCTATCGGCTTTGTTCATCACGAGGATGACATTGGGATTAGATTTACGTAGGAGTTGCGCCACTTCTTCGTCGATGGGGTTAATGCCAGCGCGCGCGTCCACGACGAAGACGATGAGGTCGGATGAATCCATTGCGATACGGGCTTCGAGAGTGACCGCATTTGAGAATCCATCTTCGTTGACCGCGCAGATGCCACCGGTATCTACGAGTTCGCAGGGCGTCTCGGTTGCTTGGCACGGCGCTGCGATTCGATCGCGGGTCACACCTGGTTGATCGTGAACAATTGCGATGCGTCGCCCGGCCAAACGATTGAAAAGCGCGGATTTCCCGACGTTCGGGCGTCCGACGATTGCGACCTGGAATTGGCTGGTGGGCATAAGGCGACCCTATGGCAGATCTTGAGGGATTGACAAGCGACGAGCGAGTTCAGCCGGTGGGAGCTTGGAAACTAAAGTTATTTTTCGGTCCCTTTATGTTACTTCACGTTCTTTTTCTTCCGTCAAAGTGAAATCACAGGCTCCTTTATGCTGAACTCTATCGATGAGTTTTGAGCATGATAAACTGCCGAAGTCTATTTGGACTGTTCAAGCATCCGGATAAGTGAAACTTCGGCTTTTTTGCGAATTTCCTCAGGGAGCTCAACTTTTGGTTCAAGTTTATCGAGAGAATTATGAAGTTTTTCTAAAGTGTTCATCTTCATATAGCGGCAATCTGCGCACGCACAATGATCGGTGGGGCCGGCAATGAGGTTTTTATCGGGAACTTCTTTTTGGAGGCGGTGAAGCATTCCTGATTCGGTAACAATAATAATATTTTGAGCGGGCGTGTTGTTGCAGAAGTGAATCATCTTTTCCGTCGAACAAACTTCGTCGGCTAGGAGTCGCACTGCTTTGGGGCACTCGGGGTGGGCGACGACTACCGCGTCCGGGTGATCGTCTTTTATTCTTTGGATGGATTTTTGGGTGAACTCAACATGGACATAGCAATTGCCTTTCCATAAGTCCATTTGGCGACCAGTTTGTTCGATGACCCAATTTCCGAGGTTTTCATCTGGGACGAAAAGGATGGGCCGATCTTTTGGAGCTTGATTGACAATGTTTGGAGCATTCCCCGAGGTGCAGATGACGTCGCAAAGCGCCTTTACGCCAGCAGAGCAGTTGATGTAAGCGATTACATAGTAATTCTTACCCTCATTTTCCTTCAGAAAGGCTTCGAGTTTATCGGCGGGACAGGCCTGTTCGAGGGAGCATCCCGCATCTTTATCGGGAAGAATAACTGTTTTTTCGGGGTTCAGAATTTTGGCGGTTTCCGCCATGAAATGAACACCGCAGAATGCTATAACGTCGGCTTCGGTTTCCTGAGCTTTGTAAGCGAGTCCGAGTGAATCACCGACATAGTCGGCGATATCCTGGATAGAACCGATCTGATAATTGTGAGCGAGAATGACAGCGTTTTTTTCCTTCTTGAGACGGAGAATGTCTTCTTTGAGATCAAGGACAGGCGCGGTGGTGGACATAAAGAGATTTTCCGAGATTGGTCTGTTCAATGCCAGAACTAAAAACCGCCCATCTGAATCTGGCCAGTGTGTTTGGCTCCGTCCGCGACGGTGAGGCGACCGACTTTGATGTTACCAGTTAGGGTTGCTTTCTTCTCAAGGGCGAGGAGGCCGCGGCAGGCGAGGTGGCCGGTGACGATTCCGTCGATAGTGCACTCTTCCATGACGATTGAGTTGATAAATTCTATTTTTGCTCGCTTCTCTACGAAAAGACGTTTGCAGGTAATTTTACCGGTAATTTTACCGTTTCGCCTCAAAATTAAGTCGCCTGAGCATTCCGCGTCACCGGTAAAATCACCTTCGACAATGAGATTTTTGCATTGAATTGGGGCGCTATGAACAATTCCCTTTTTATAGATATGCACGTCTCCGCGGGTTTGAATGCCGCTGCTAATGGCATCTTTGATTTCCCGATTTTCCATCGAGATCAATCTGCCGCAGCTCCGGCATTGGGAAGAATTGGCACGAACATTGGCCGGGTGGGTTTCACCACATTCAAAACATGCGATCTCGCGGGTTTCGACTTTGCTGGGAGTGGGAACGCTTTTTTCTTCCTCGGCCCCTTGATATCTGGAGGGAGATTCATCATCTTGGCCAGAGGATGATGGAACGGGAGAGTTAAGAAGTGTGTTTTTAGCTTTCTTTGGTTCCGATGATTCCGGCAGCTTTGGAGTGGTGGATTGAAGCGCTTCCTGCTCGATTTTGGTCGTTCTAGAGGAAGAGGAATCCTCTGGAGTGTTATCTGATGCTTCTTCCCTTGCTTTGTATTCGATCTCTACCTTCGGCTGCGGAGGTCGATGAGCGAAAGGATCGGGTGGGGCTTGGGGTCGGGCTTTGATTTCACCGTCTTTTTCGAAGGTTAAATAAGCACCGCACCCCTTACAATAAGAGGAAACTGCCAGCTGGGATTCTTGCTGGCAGTGCTGACAAAGAGGACAAGTGACCTTGCGGGCGCTGTTGCTTTTGTCTTTGAAAAAACCGAAGGCCAAGGAATTAGTGAAGTGATAACGCTAGGAGGCTTTATCTTGGCCTTTGTTATCCTGAGGCTTGTTATTCTGAGGCTTGTTATCCTGAGGCTTGTTATCCTGAGGCTTGTTAGACTGGTGATCTCTATTTTTCTTATCCCCACTCGGAGGGATTGGAGCGCTCTTCTTGGGAGCGGAAGAAGGGTTACCGACTTCGGATTTACCAACAAAAATCGCGCCGGGCTCGATGGAGATCGTGCCTGCCTTGACGTCGCCAACCATTTCGGCACTGCCTTTGATTTCAACTCGCTCAGTGCAAGTAACATTACCGTGAACCTTCCCGTAAATGACGACCGACTTGGTTGAGACTTCGGCTTTGATATGAGCATTTTCGGCAACTGTGAGGGCGCCATCGCTGCTGATTTCGCCTTCGATTCGCCCATCAACAAGGAGATCATCGGTAAATCGGACTGATCCTTTGATGTGCACGTCGTTACTGAGAATATTACGTTGTCCGCCGGTGGGGCTGACAGGAGCTGCAGCCTGTTGAGGAGCTCGGGCAGGAGCAGTAGCAGAGGGTGCTTGAGGAGTCCGGGTTGGAGCCGCAGGACGTGGGGCCTGAGGAGTCTCAGGGGTTTTGCTGATTATTTTTTCGAACACTGATTTGGTAAGTTTGGTATTAAGTAAGTGAGCTAGGGCGGCCTTTTTGTGAAGTCGGAAGTGAGGAAGTGAGAATTATTCAGAAGAAGCGCCGGTCGGAGCTTCAGGCTCGGCACTTTTTTCGGAAGGAGGCTCGGTCCCAGCTTCGGGGGATTTTTCCAGCTCTGGAGCTGCTTCCGGTTGAGGTGCCTTTTCGACAGGCTGGTTGATTTCCGGAGTTGGTGTTTCCGGGAGCGGGTTTGGAGTGATGCCGGGCACTGTGATGGGTGAAGTTGCTGCTTCCGGTGTGATCGTGGGTTGAGCTGGCTCAGATTTCTTTTCGGTAGGTGATTTCACGTTAATCAGCTTTAGGCGTTCCTGAGCCATCGATTTCACTTGAAGGTGAGAACTCTCGTATTCGGAGATAATCTTTTTGTAGATTTCCTCGGCGTTTTCATCCTCACCAGCTTGCAGTTCGAGATCTCCTAAGGAAAGTAGCGCAAGAGAAGATGCTGCTGACTCACTATTGACGGCCTCTTCGAAAGCTTCCTTGGCCTTATCGAGCTTCTTAAGTTGTTGCTGATAAGATCCGAGGCTAGCATAGGCACTCCCGGCGGCAGGATGTTTGGGATATTTAGAAACAAAGGCTTCAAGGGCCTCGATTGCCTCTTGTTGTTGCTGGTCGCCCCACAGAAGTTGAGATTTTAGAAGAATGGCAGAGCCTCCAGCGTTTTTCCCCTCGTATTCCTGACTGACTGCTTCGTAATCGGAATCAGTGCGGGCTTTTGCGACGGCTGCGGCTGCCTCCTCTTCGGCCTTTTTACCCAAACCGGTGAAAACGACGTAAACTACGAGGCAAAGAACCGCGAGAACTCCGAGTAGGATGAGTTTTTTTTGGTTGGCATCAAGAAAGGCTTCGAATGCTGATGGCTCTTGCGAAATTTCACCGATAGGGCTTGGGCCGTTGTCGGGACTTTGTTCGTTATTTTCGGACATAATTCGTCTGGGAGACTAGGAATTAACGCCTACAGGAAAGAGAAGCAAGCCCTTGTGACGTGATTTGCAGTTTGGAATATTTCCTAGTTGCTCTAACTTGATTCAGGTGACGAGCAGAACAGTCTATGTGGTTGCAGGTGAGGTGAGTGGAGATACCCATGGATCCGAGTTGATGGACGCACTCGGAAAACAAGCTGAGGGCTTCGATTTTCGGGGTTTGGGAGGCCCTAAAATGTCTCGTCTTTCGGAAGGGCTGGTCCGTGACTGGGTAGAGGATGCTGCCGTTGTGGGTGTTTGGGAGGTTCTTCGTCGTTATGGCTGGTTTAAGAAACGGTTCGAGGAGACTCTTTCTGAGATTTTGGAATTGAGGCCTGCGGTTTTGCTCCTGATCGATTACCCGGGGTTTAATTTGCGCTTAGCCAAGCAGATTCACGGAAAACTGCCAGAGACTAAGATTGTCCACTATGTGGCGCCCCAAGTTTGGGCTTGGAACCAAAAAAGGATTCCGCAGATAGCGACGACCCATGATCTGATGATTTGCCTTTTTCCTTTTGAAGTGCCTATTTTTGAAGGAGCGGGTCTTCGAAGTCGTTGTTTAGGTCATCCTTTGGTGGATGAACTAGAAGAAAAGAGGATTAAGGCAAGCCGGGGTGAAAATTTGATAGGTCTCTTTCCTGGAAGTCGGCTCAAGGAGGTGAGCCGACTTTTTCCTATGATGCTTGAATCAGCGTCGCGCTTATTGAGGGAGAATCCGGAAATCCGGTTCGTTGCGGCGGCCGCAAGTGAAAAAGTGGCGCGTCTCATGGTCAACTTTTTAGAAGCAAGTGTTTTGCCAGATGATCTTGTAGAGGTGCAAATTGGCGAGAGTCAGCATCTAATGCAATCCGTGACTTGCGGAGTAGTAGCGAGTGGGACGGCAACTCTCGAGGCGGCTTATTACGGGATGCCTTATTGTCTAGTTTACCGGGTCGCCTGGCCCACGTTTCTGATGGCGAAGCAGTTGGTGAAGTTGAAATTTATTGGGTTGATCAATATTTTGGCAGGGCGCGAATTGGTGCGCGAGTTCATCCAAGCTGAAGCAAATGCGTATGAAGTAGCTCTTTGGTTGGGGCAGGCACTTGCGAATGAGGGTGACAGGATGAAACTGTCAGGGGAACTTTTAGAAGCAGCATCGAGGCTCGGCGAACCTGGAGTTCACGAGCGAGCAGCTGACGAAATCGCACTCTTGTTTAAGGAATAATTGATATGTCTGAAGCTTCCAAAATTAGTGGTATTAAAGTCACGCTCGCGGTGATCCCAGCGTTACTTATCGTTTCGATTTGTGTCGCTCTTTATTTAGGGGCGAATGCGGACCAGGAAGACGGGGAGCCACTTGAGGGTGATATTACGGTTCCTGAGATGTCTGATTATCTTCTCAAATTGAATAATCTTATCGGAGAACGTGAGATTGGTACAGAGGCTGGTCAGAGAGCTTTTCGACGCTTGAATGCGATGACGGCCGGGACTCTTGGCTTTGAAAATCTTGGGTATGAAATTTTTCGGAACCAAATTGATTCTGTAAACGGGCTTCTTTGGTCAACCATTTGGATTAAGGCCGGGGATCGTGAGTCCCGTGAGCCAGTAGTTTTGGCGATTCCGCAGGCGTCGCAAGGTTCAGGTCCGGCTTTCGGTTTTGGCTTCGCGGAATACCTTACATCACATCAGACCGAAGTCGGTGTGAGAATTGTGTTTTATCCTCCGCTATTCGAGGGAGATCTCGATGACTGGATTTGGGAACGGTGTGGAGAAGAAGGTGAATCGATGAAGGGATTTGTGATGGTGACTGGAGATGCAGAACCCAACCGATCGCCAAGGTTTTTGGTGCCTGCTTCGCTGGAGGGGAAAATTGATGCACTAAGCAACTCGGCGATTTGGAATGAGGAGGCTAAGATTGAAATTGGAAATTATGGGGTCCTCGAAGTGAGATTGGGTGATGATTCATTGTTTTCCCGGGAGGAACATTCACAGCAGATCATTCGAATGATGCCGGTAATCAAGGAGTTAGTGGAGCGTCTAAATGAATGATTGGCCCGAAAACGCCGCACGTCTGCGCTGGTTGTCGTGAAACCGTATTAGAGAGGGATTGGGATTAAAATCTTCCTGGGGAAAGTCGCGCAAGATCGATTGTGGATTTGTTTCTTGAAACGAGGTCCGCGACGATTTTTCCCGTGATAGGGGCGAGCGAGAGGCCCATCATAGAATGTCCAGTCGCAATAATCAAATTATCATATTGAGGTGTAAACCCAAGGTAGGGAAGGCCGTCTGGCGAGCAGGGACGGAGGCCAACCCAAGGCTCGAGGTTTTCGAAGTCGGACTGGGAATATTGTGGGTAAAACCTGCAGAAGGATTCGATGACACCCCGGAGGCGTCGTTTACTGACAGAGGTATCGGTGCCACAAATTTCCATCGTTCCAGACACTCTGAGCGTCCCACCCATGGGAGTGACTGCAACTCGACCTTCTTTAAGAAGTGAGCAGAGAAGTGGATTAGCGTTGGGTTCCGGGAGAGTCACTGAGTATCCTTTGCCGCCTTGCATGGGAAGAGTGAGTCCAACTTGTTTTGCGAGCTCGGTAGTGTCGATGCCTCCGGCAAGGATGATGGTTTCGGCAGAGTAGATTCCGCCGGACTTAGTCATGACATTCTTTACTTTGCCATGGGCCACTTCCAATTTTTCGACCTCGCCAAGGGTGAATTCACCTCCGTTTTTGAGGATCGAATGTCGAAGAGCCTGAATGAAATCTTCGGGTGAAAGATGGCAATCCTGTGGCCACCAGATACCGCCTATCGCATTAATTTGGGCATTGGGTTCAAGTTCCCTAAGGCGATTGTGATCACAGACCTCTGCTTCCAGTCCGAGGGTATGTGCAACCTCGGCAACTTTAGCCTCTTCATCTAATCCGGCGTTCGATTGGCAGAGCATGAGGAGGCCTTTTTGGATGAGCGAGAAGTCTTCGTTTTGCGAGAGTTCGACGTGCAGGCGTCGGCTTTCGAGCGAGAGATCGCGCAGAAGTTCCTGAGTATTGGAAACATGTCTCTTGGTAGCGTGTTTGGTGAAAAGCCAGATCCAGCGAGCCAGTGAAGGGGAGAGGCGCGGACGAAGATAAAATGGACTTGTCGGATTGAGCATCCATTTCAATCCCTGAGAGATTACGCCAGGAGCAGCAAGTGGAATGAAGTGTGAGGGGACCACCATGCCGGCGTTTCCTTCGGAACAGCTTTTAGTCAAGGAATCGTCGCGCTCGATGATACGGACGGAGTGATTGGTCGAAGCGAGATAGTAGGCGATGGAAAGGCCGACCACTCCGCCACCAACGATTAGAACTTCCTTGGACATAGCTTGGTGGCTTGAGTTAAAGCCCAAGCCTTTTGATTTTAACACTCAAGTTTCCCGTTCACGAGACGTGCGATACCAAGAGGGTTGGAGTTCTGGAGTTCGGTGGGGAGTCCGGAATCAGGAAAGCCTTGGTAACTGACGGGACGAGTGTAACGAAAGATAGCTCCGGTTCCAACCGAGGTGCTGGCGCCGTCTGAAGTAGCGGGGTAGGGTCCACCATGGACCATGGAGGAGTTCACTTCGACACCGGTTGGGAAACTGTTGATGATAACGCGTCCGGCTTTTTGTTCTAGGATTTGGATGAGGTCTCCAGCTTCGGAGAGTTCCTTGTCAGTCCCATGAATAGTGGCGGTGAGTTGACCTTCCAGTTTTGAGGCGGCGGCGAGCATTTCATCCCTTGAGCTACAGTCGATCACAAGAGAAGAGGGCCCAAAAATTTCCTCGGTGAGTTTCGGGTTATTGACGAACTGGGAGGCGCTTGCTTTCAGGATCGCAGCACCAGCTTTATTAGCTTCCTTTGATTCGACTTGCTCGATTGTGCTGACGCCATCTTGGCTTTGGAGATTTATGAGCCCTTTGATGAAGTTTTGGTGGATGCCACTGTGTAGCATAGTGGCAGGGGCAATCTCGGAGAAGCTGCTTTTAAGAGTGCTTTCGAATGATTCAGAGACGTTTCCGAAGACGAGGCCCGGGCAGGTGCAGAATTGTCCGGCTCCTAGGGTCACGGAGCCAACGAGTCCTTGAGCGATTGCTTCGCCACGCTCGGCCATTGCTCCGGGAAGAATAAAGATGGGATTGACGGATGACATCTCCGCAAAGACGGGGATAGGCTCAGGGCGAGCGGCGGCGGCATCCATGAGGGCACGGCCTCCTGCACGGGAGCCGGTGAACCCGATGGCTTTGATGTCAGAATTGGTGGCTAGGGCCGAGCCAAGTTCGATGCCGGAATCAAATATCATAGAGAAAGTGCCTTCGGGCATTTTACATTCGGCAATCGCGGCTTGGATGGCGCGAGCGACGATTTCGGCTGTGCCAGCGTGAGCTGCATGGGCCCGAACGATGACCGGGCATCCGGCGGCGAGGGCGCTAGCGGTATCACCGCCAGCAACAGAGAAAGCGAGAGGGAAGTTGGAAGCGCAGAATACGGCTACAGGACCGATAGGACGGCGCATTGATCGAAGGTCGGGCTTGGGGATGGGAGAGCGGTCAGGATTTTCGGTTTCAACGCGTGCATCGACCCATGATCCTTCTTCGATGAGGTCAGCAAACATATTGAGTTGGCCCACGGTGCGTCCGCGCTCTCCCTCACAACGGGGTTCGGGAAGCCCAGACTCGGCCATCATGCGAGGAGTGATGTCAGGGCCGGCAGCATTAATTTTTTCCGAAATGGTGCGGAGAAAGTTGGCGCGGGTTTTTGAATCTATCTTTGAGTAGGTTTGGAATGCTTCCGTGGCAAGGGAGACGGCTTTGTTGAGGTCGTCGTTTGAGGCCGAATGGAAAGCTGGCTCGAGAAGTTGGCCAGTGGTAGGGTTGGAGACTTGGAAGGTCGTATTACTGTCGGAAGCGCGGGAGGAGCCAATGAAGGAGTGTCCGGTAAGGTTCATAGTGATGGTGGATTTTGAATGCTATAAAGAGATTAACCAAGAATGGAAATTACGGAAGGGATGAAAGTTGGTCATGAGTTTCTAGAGCTAAAACCCGATCTGGGGAGAAGGATTAGAGATCCCATGTTTGAAAGGGTCGTCGGGGTGAATAATGATAGTGGTTTCGGCGGTTATGAAGGCTCGGCCGGTAACGATCGGAATAATTTTATCGGAGTCGGGAATAGATTCAAATGATCCTTCGAAGACACTGCCAATGATAGAAGCCTGATGCCAGATCCCACCTTCAGTCAGCTCGCCAGAGGCGGCGAGACAGGCAATTTTGGCACTGGTTCCAGTGCCGCAGGGAGAGCGGTCGTATGCGGAGCCAGGGCAAAGGACAAAGTTTTGGGAATCGGCATTGATGCCGGGTTGGGGGGAGGCAAAGCATTCGATATGATCGATTTCAGCGCCATTTTCACCCGTGATGTTTTGGGTATGCAAGGCGTCACGAACAGTCTTGGTGAAATCGGTAAGAGCAGCAATGTTTTGAGCTCTAATTTCAGGGCCTTGGTTGGAGATGAGGAAGAACCAATTGCCACCCCATGAGATGTTTCCCGCGATTTCCCGACCGTCGGGCAGGGTCACTCGAACGTCTTCTGCGAAGCGATAGCTTGGGATGTTTTTGACTGTGATTGAATGGTCTTCAGCGAGGAGTGCTGTGACTATTCCAACCGGGGTTTCGATGTGGTGCTCGCCGGGCTTGATCCGATCAAGATAAGCGAGGGTTTCAACAATGCCAATTGTCCCGTGGAGGCAGGAGTGAAGGCACGAAAGGTTGTTGAAAAATACAACGCCGGTAATGCAGATCGAATCCTCGGGTTCACAGAGGCAGGCTCCGACGATGGCGTCGAAGCCACGAGGTTCATTAATGAGGGTTGTTCGAACCCAGTCTGCTTCGTTCTCGAGAAAATCGCGGGTGGCTTTTGCGCCGCGGGGAGTGTCGAGGCCAGAAACGATGGTGCGAGTGGGCTCGCCACCGGTGTGGGAATCGATAATTTTCACCTTAATGAAGAAGGGTGCTAGGAGAGAACTCCAAGTGACTCATCTGATTTACTTGCCTTCCCAATTACTCCACCAGTTTCGAAAGAGGGCGTGTTGGTCGTGGAGGAATTGCTTTTGGGCAGGGCTCAATTGATCGTAGGAATTGAGCTGTTGTTGGTAAGCAGTGTGACCTTCGAGGACCATGAGTTCTTTGTAGTAAAGGACGAGGTCTGGGCCTTCGTCGAAGGTGGAAAGGACGGTGAGGGCTTCGGAGAGTTCGAGTGCATAGCGGCGGGCTTGGGGGTCACCTTTGGCGGCGGCTTCGCAGAGTTCGATGAAGCGGAGAATTTCTTTCGGAAGAGCATTGCCAACTCCAGTGATGGCTCCGGTCGCTCCACAATTGACAAAGCCGTGGTAGACTTGGGTGTCAACACCAGCCATTAGAATGAGCGATTCGTCTTGGCTTGTGATGTTCTCGGCGGCGTAGCTAAGGGAATCGGCTCCACCGAATTCCTTGAAACCGACGAGGGAGGAAAATTTTTCACGAAGAGAGAAGAAGAGGTCGGCCTTAGTCTCGAACCCATAATAAGGAGAGTTGTAAATCACCGCAGGAAGGTCACCGCCTGCCTTGAGAATTTCGCTGAAGTGATGAACTTGGGCAGCGGGAGAGGATCCGCGGCTGAGGACACGCGGGATGACCATGAGGCCATTGGCTCCGACTTCGCGAGCGTGGACGGCGTGGGCGGCAGCGATAGTTGTGTTTTGCGCACCCGTGCCGACGACAGTCGGGATTCCAGCTTCGACGAGTCGCTTAATTCCTTCCATGCGTTGTTGGTCGGTGAGGAGTGGCCAGTCACCCATTGAGCCGCAATAGACAACTCCGCGCATGCCCTGTGCTACCAGGTCTCTAGCAGTTTCGACGAGTGCGTCGTAGTTGATGGTGCCATCGGTATCGCACGGGGTCATTAGGGCAGGAATACAACCTTCAAAAATGGGACTATCGTTGGACATGTGAGGAGTATGAACAGAATGAGTTACTTTGTCTTGTCTTGATGAAGAGAAATTAGTGGTAAAATTGACAAGCAGGAGCGGATGGGGCGTTAATCGCGGTTGACGGTGAGAAAAAGGGTAATTCCGGAAGGTGCGAGATACATCGGTCAGGTTTAGGATGCTCCGCTGGTTTCGGTGGCCCGGGATGGCAGCACTGAAATTTGGTGCAGGCTGGAATTTATGAATCCGAGTGGTTTAGCAAAGGATCGAATTGCTCACTATATTCTGGAGAAGGGTTGGCAATTTTGAAAAATAAGTGGGTGTGAAGTTTTTAGGAAATTGTCCAGCGAGTTTGGCGTAGGACTGCGAAGCGGTTACTCGAAACTTTTTCATACCAAACGGTGAGCAGAGAGTTGTCTGCGAGTTCGATGGTGCTGGGATAGCCAAGGTCGCCCGAAGAACCATCGTCTGAGATGCTGAGCGGAGCGGACCACGTCAAACCGTGATCTTTGCTAAGGCGAGCTTGGTTTCCAAATGGTTTACGGCGGTGACCATAACTCATCAGGAGGCTGTCATCGCGGAGGCGGGTCAGAAAGGAAGGGAGTCCCCAAACTCCGATGGGATGTGGTTTAGACCAGGATTTTCCGCCGTCATCTGATTCGCTTTGAAGAGTTTCGCGGTTGTTTTTCTTGTTGTGGTTTCGGATGTGCACAATGAGGCGACCGTTGGCGGCTTCGATGGCATGAAGTTCGTGGTAATCTTGATGGCGATCTCCCTCGCGAGTTGGAATAGCAGAGAGCCATTGCCATGATTTCCCGTCATCGTGTGATTCGCAGACCCCGATTTCTTTCCCTTCACTCCAGAGCTTTTTACCGGCATACAGAAGACGACCATCGGAAAGTTGTGTCGGGCCGTGGGGACTGTTTACGATGGTAGGGTAGCGCTCTGACCATGTGATCCCACCATCAGTGGAACGGATCATCCATTGTCCAAGTTCGGCTTTTCG
>DCQM01000051.1:2684-23069 GCA_002323895.1 Akkermansiaceae bacterium UBA1518 | reverse complement strand
GCCTCGGGGATTCGGTTGTGGGCGGCGAGCCAACGTTTTTTGCGGTTGTCTTTTGGAAGGTTTGGGACGTAGGCGAGAGATGTGAAAGTCGTGACAAGAAGGGAACCTTTCATTGTCTCCAGAACGCCGGTATCTCGGTCATCAATAGGGCCGTCAAGAATCGTGCGGGGATAGGTCCATGAATTTCCGTTGTCGTTGGATCGTTGGAAGTCGACTCGTCCGAAGGGACAGACGTGTTGATCGCGGCCGCCTGAGCAAACGACGAGAAGTTGTCCGTTTTTGCATCGGGTCAAGGTAGGCCAGCCATGGTAGCGATTTGAGAGTTGGCTGATAATTCTCGTATCGAGGATTTTGGCGGTGGGCGCGGCTTGGAGGTTCAGATTAAAACCTAGAGATCCTACGATTCCGGCAGAGGTTCCAGTTTTGAGAAAACTTCGGCGCGAGTGATTCATCAGAAGAGAATGCCCCTAGCTGATATGGAAAGTCGAAGCAATTCGTGTTACTGAGCAATGAGATTGACCTGAGAAACTCTGGATCCATCATAGGGCGTCTATGAATTGTCAACGGTTTGGTTCGAAGAAAGAAATGGGTCTGGCGGCAGCTAGGGATGGCGCGGAGAAGATGAGGAAGGTTCAAGGGGAACGGGGGGAAGTAAATATTATTGTTGCGACCGGAGCTTCGCAGTTTGAAATGCTGGCGGCTCTGATCCAGCAAGAGGGAATTGACTGGACCCAAGTAACGATTTTCCACCTCGACGAATATGTGGGTCTTTCGATCGAGCATCCGGCGTCATTTCGGAAATACTTAAAAGAACGGTTTGAGGATCAATTACCTTCACCGGTGAGAGCGTTTCACTACATTAATGCCGAGGATGATCCGATTGCGGAGTGTGATCGCGTAGGTGCTTTGATCGCGGAGACTCCGATTGATGTCGCTTTTGTGGGGATCGGGGAGAACGGGCATTTGGCCTTCAATGATCCTCCGGCAGATTTTGAAATAGAGAACCCGTATTTGGTGGTGAATTTAGATGAGGACTGTCGCCAGCAACAATTTGGTGAGGGCTGGTTTGCGAGTTTAGAAGCGGTGCCTGAAAAGGCGATCTCGATGTCAGTTCGACAGATCATGAAGAGTGGATCGATTATTTGTACAGTCCCCGATGAACGAAAGGCCGAAGCGGTCCGTAATTCAGTTGAAGGTGAGGTGTTACCGAGTGTGCCCGCGTCGATCCTGCAACGGCATGGAGACTGCGGTCTCTATATCGATGAGCCGGCAGCGAGCTTGTTGGATAAAGGGGGGGTGTCATGAGTTCGATTGGAATCGGTTTGGTGGGCGCGGGTTGGATGGGTGCGACCTTATTACGCCGTTTTTCTGAGCATGAGGGGGTTCAGGTAATTGGGATTCATCAGCGGCGGCGAGATAAGGCCCTTGAGGTGATGAACGAACTGGGCATTAGAGAAGGAATATACTTTGATGATTTTGAGAAAATGCTGGGAATGCCTGATCTGGATGCGGTCATCATTTGCAGTACAAATGAAGCGCATGGACAGCAAGCCATTGCGGCAATGGAAGCGGGGAAGCATGTCTTCTGTGAGAAGCCCTGTGCGACTCGCTACGATGAATTTCTGCGTCAGATTGAGTTGGAGGAGGCAAATCCGGGATTAGTGACTTTTGTCGATTATCTCATGAATTTTGATGCTCTGGAGAATCGTATTAGGCGTATGACGTCCGAAGGTGTTTTTGGAACGATTACCCAGATTCAAGTGAATTATCGTCATCCGATCAATATTGCTGGGGACAAAAAATGGAAGCTCTCCGGTGAACGTATGGGAGATGCAATCGGGATGGGTATTATTCATTCGCTCTCAGTAATGCTTAATATTATGGCCGAGCAAGGAGCGAGCCCAGTGAGGGTTTATGCCACGAGCTCAATGGTTCATCGCCGCGACTTTGATATTCCTGGCCTCTGGAACTTACAGATTGAATTCAGTAATGGGGCAACCGGCTTTTGTTTTGGTAATGTTGATCAGGCAAATGGTTATGATGCCTACCATCATATTCACGGAACGGAGGGTGGCTTAATTTTTGATTCATTGCTGGATCGCCCACAAAAGGTTCGCGTTTGGTCTGAGAAAACCACCGATGGAAAATGGATTTATCCTCTCGACGCGGAGCGTTGTAAAGCTGAGGAGGTAGAAGAACATCAATGGCCTGCTGAGACCACTACTCCGGATAGTGGTGATGTTATGAAACATCAAACGGGGGCTTGTGTTTCACATTTTTTGGAGTGTATCCAGAAGGGCGAGCAATCGTATCTCAGCTTTGCTAATTCATCTCCGGTTGCGGATTTGGGATGGGCGGCGCAAATTTCGGCAGCCGAAGGACTGCCAGTTGATTTACCTTTAGATGAAGAACGGGCTCGAGAATTTTTTAAGAGGAAAAATTAAAGATGGGGACGTTCGACTTACAGGTAAATGGCTACGCAGGAGTCGATTTTAATGGCGACTTACTCAGCGGTGAAGATCTTGATCAGGTATGCGAGGCTTTGAAAAAGGATGGGGTTGGTGGGATCCTTGCAACCTTCATTACGGATGGTCTTGATGTCATGTGTTCCCGGATGGAGCGCTTGGTTCAACTGCGGAATCAGAACCTGGAATGGTCCAAGTTAATCTGTGGAATCCATATCGAGGGTCCATTTTTGAATGAAACCCAAGGATATATTGGAGCTCACCCAGTGGAGCATGCAAAGCGGTCGGACCTTGGGGAGATGAAGCGGCTTCTTGAATCAGCAGGAGGATTAACGAGAATTGTGACACTTGCTCCGGAGCGGGATGAGGGATTTATAGTAACGCGATATTTGACGGAGCAGGGTATTTGTGTGGCTGCCGGCCATTGCGATCCAACAATAAAACAATTGCAGGGTTCGATTGAGGCCGGGTTGAAAATGTTCACCCATCTGGGGAACGGATGTCCGATGGAGTTGAATCGGCATGATAACGTCATCCAGCGTGTGCTATCTCAACGAGATAATTTATGGATCAGCTTTATTCCAGATGGGGCGCACGTGCCATTTGTGACCTTGAAGAACTATCTCGATCTGGTTGGGACTGAACGTGTTGTAATGGTGACCGATGCTATTGCCGCTGCCGGGATGGGGGTTGGGGATTATCATTTTCTGGGGAGAGATGTGAGGATTGGAGACGATTTGGTGGCGAGATCGCCAGATAGGAGCCACCTGATTGGTTCGACGATTACGATGCCAAGAGTGGCGGAGAATTTGGAAAGGGAGTTGGGGCTTTCAAAGTTTGAAATCCAAAAAGTGATTGAAGAAAATCCGCGAAGACTAATTGGAGAAACGAGATGATTGGACGGCTGAATGAACTGATTGGGAAAATAGGACCTACGATTATTGTCGCGGCGGTGGTGCTGGGGCCGGGGAGTATCCTGACTAGCTCGCGAGTGGGCGCTGACTTTGGTTTTCCGGCGTGGTTCGTTTTGCTGCTATCGACATTTTTGATGATCGGAATGGTGACGCTGGCAGCCCGTCTCGGGGTGACCTATAAAAGAAGTTTGTGTGAGGAGTTGGCGGCACGGTTGGGGCGCGGGGCTTCCTTGTTTGTTGGATTGGTGCTCTTTCTGGTTGTGGCCTTGTTTCAGTCGAGTAACAACTTGGCGATTATCGCTGGCCTTGAACCACTCGTGGAAGATATCGGCGATGGGCGCCCCTTGGCGGGGACCGTTACGAGCCTTATGGTTCTCGTAATTATCAATTTCTTTGTAGCCTTTTGCCTCTTTCGTGTCCGGGGTTTGTATTCTCAGATCGAGAGATTGATGAAGATTCTCGTGCTGGTGATGATTTTTGCTTTTACCGGTAATCTCATCGTAGTGCTTTTTGGAGCGTTGGAGCCAGATGCGATTCAAAAAACGAGTAGCAGAAAGAGTGATCTTATTCCTCTGTTGGGAATGATTGGAACGACTTTCTCGATCGGAGGAGCCTTTTACCAAGGCTACCTTGTTCGTGAGAAGGGCTGGAAATTAGCTGATTGGAGAAAAGGGTTAAGGGATTCGATTTTTGGGATTTGTGTCCTGGGAATCGTGACCTCTTTTATCCTGATTACTTCAGTGCTCACCTTTCATGGTCGCGCCGATATGGTTGATTTGAGGAGTGTCGGGGATGTCGCGAAGCAACTAGAGCCCTTATTTGGAAAAGGAGCGAAAGTGATTTTCAGTTTAGGGATTATGGCTGGAGCTTTTAGTTCTTTTTTGGTCAATGCGGTAATCGGAGGGACTATCCTTTCGGATAGTCTAGGGAAGGGTTGGCGTCTTTCTGATACCATGCCGAGGGTGCTGACTTGCCTTGCTCTGCTGATTGGCATGGGGGTCGCTTCGTGGTCGCTCTCAGGTGGTTCAGGAACTGTGACCTTGATTACGATTGCGCAGGCTTTAACCGTTTTAGGGCTACCAATGTTGGCTGCTGCGTTAATTTACCTTGGGACTCGGAAGGAGCTGGTCGGAGAGAAGAAGGTGCCAAGATGGATCCTCGGGACGTGCTGGCTTGGTTTTGTGGTAGCCTGCATTCTAGCAGTCAAGACCGCGCTCCTGGTTTGGGATAAGGTCTCTGGTTGATGCTCGGTTCCTCCTTGTAAATCTAGTAGAAGAATGGGTCCTTTTTCGGAGGTTTTTCTTTCACCTTTGAGCGGATAGTTTCACGGAGCTCAGGGACGTCACGATACATCAGGGTGAGTCGCACTTCGTTTTTGAAGACACGGTTGATCGTGATTTCGCGAACGTCGACTTGATACTCCTGAGCTAGTTTTTCGCGGAGATATGACTGATCGAGCATTAGCCCCTTGTCGGAGATCTTGTAATCGACTTCGATTTTTTGGAATGAATCACGCCAGACAGAGGGGCGATCGGCAAAAAGGGCCGTGAGAAGGATGATGGCTGCTGAAAAGCCATCCGCAACAGCCGGCATCATGGTATTAACGAAGGTGAGCGAGATTGCTCCGAGAAGGTAGGCTATTTCGGCCTTATCAAAGGCTTCACTCCTAAGTCGAACAAGAGCTAGAAGCGCGAAGATTGTGAATCCAAAGCCAGCTGTTACTAGTGAGCTCGACAAAAAGATGGGGAAGAGGAAGAGGTTGAACGCCAGCAATAGGAAGAGCATCTTGTGATCGTGATGCCTTCGATAATAAATGACGTATGCGAAAAGATAGATGGTGATAAGGTTGAAGACGACCTTGTAAACAAGAGACCAACCTTGCCGGATGAGGGGGGTGTCTTGGGCGGCTTGATCCATCCAGAATTGAAAAAAGCCATTTTCTGAGGTGGGAACACCTGGAGTGATAATTTGGCCCTTCTGATCAAACATAACGTCGATTTTTGAGGTGCCGCTGACAATTTCGATTTCGTAGAATATTCCTTGAGTAGCGCTATCGACTGCCTCGGCATCCCGAAAGTCTTCGCTGCTGTATTTTAGAAGGTATGCTGAACGAACATCTGGTGGTAGTTCGTTGAAATCGATATTGTTCTCGGTCTCCGTCCAGATGCCTTCTTTGGTGAAGTCAGCCCGGTATTTAACGCCATTGATTCGATAGTTGGCTTCGTAAGAGCCATTGGTATCGACCTCCCAGGTGGGTTCGGGAGCATTTGGATATTTTTGGCGAAATGTATCTTTGACAGTTTCCGGAACGTCCAGATCTGCAAAGCTGGTAAAGCTTAGGACTGTAGCGAGCAAGAATTGGACGATGAGATTCTTCATGCGGGATCTTTAATCACGGTTAAAGGTGGGGGATAGTTTGTCATCTCCATGCCAGAGTGAGAAGGTTCTTTAGAGAAAATTTAGCTGAGTTAGATTTTTTCCTTAATCCTTATAGTTTTAGTGGCCCTCGCTGGAAGGGAGAGCAATTAATCCCCGTAAGGCAGGAGCCTCGAGCGGCGAAGACTGTTGAGCTTAACCGTTTAAGGGCCCTGCCGTTCTATGTGAATCTTACGCGAGTAAAGAGCTGGATTCTACGTCTTCCTGAGTTTGGCGGTCCCAGACGTAACGACGGAAGAGAACTTTAACGGCAGCTGTGAGAGGGACCGCGAGGAGGGCACCGAGGAATCCGCCAAGAAGAAGCGACCAGAAGAGCATCGAGAATATAACTGTCATGGGGTGGAGTCCAACCGAGTCTCCCACAATTTTCGGTGCGGTGACGAGGGAGTTGATCTGCTGTACGATGATGAAGATGGAGAGAACTCCAATAACGTATCCCCACTCGGATAGACCGTATGGATGGTCGAAGCCTTTGAAGTAGGCGATGATGCACGCAGGAACGAGGCATATAATGTTCCCAATGTAAGGGATAATGCCGAGGAGTGCCATGAAGACTCCAATCAGCAAGCCATAAGGTAGCTGGAAAATCGTTAGTGCAATTCCAACAAGAATTCCGTCAATAAAGGCCACGAGGACCTGTCCTCGAAAGAATGAAATGAGATAACCATTGATTTCGCGCAGCGTTTCGACGACCTCGTCTTTGAATTTGGAAGCTTTGAGAGGGATATAATCCGTCCACCCATTCTTGATGCCGTCGCTCTCCTTGAGAAAGTAGTAGAGATAAATTGGGACCATCGCAAAGCCGAGGATAACCCCGAAGAATCCAAGGATTTTCCCAGTACTATTAGAGATCCAGCTGAGCGTTGATCGACCTAGGCCAGAGAGCCACTGACCTCCTTGAGTAAGGTCAAAGTTATAGAGCGAAACCAATTCTTCAGGGTGAGTGACTTCGTTGATTTTAATATCGCTGACCCAGTCGGATTCAATGAGATTCTCGATCTCAATGGGCGGAGATGATGGTGGGTTTTTGCCATCAGTGAACTCACCAGTGCTGAGGTCCAAACGCCATCTGGTTTTTTTTGGACCGACCACAGAGCCGCCATTTTCCAGGTGTTTACGAGTGGCGGACGCGTCCTTTCGGAATGAGGCCCGCATGATCCACCCATAGAAATTGTTTTGTTTCGCGGTCTCTAAATCAGCAGCTTTCATGTAGTAGCTTGAGGTGGTGCCGTCTTCCGCAATCATGTCACGGAGTTGTTGAGAGAATTTGGTGCCCACGAAGTAAAAGAGGATTCCAAAAAAGAGGAGAAAGCCTGAGAAGACGGTAACGATACATTTGATCCTTGAGAGGCCCTTTTTTTGGAGTCGCTTGACGACAGGGTCGAGGAGATAGGCAACAATTCCCGCTACGGCGAGAGGGACCAGAACGGGTTGAAGATATCCGAGGATGTTACTCGTGAGCCATATGAGTCCGACGAGCAGCGCCGCCAAAACCAGAATGGCGAGGCCGGTGACTGCCTTCCAAAGCGTGCGCTTCTGAAATTCGCTGGGGAATCTACTATTATCCTTCACAAAGCATAAAATGCCCAAGTCCCATCGGTTGGGGAAGGGTAAACTTGCTACAGTTTAGATGAGGATTTCAGGACTTAGAAATCTTGTCGAGGACTCCATTCACGAATGATGCAGATTCTCTGCCTGAAAACGAATGGGCTAAATCGACCGCTTCGTTGATCGAAATCGCGGCATCAAGATCCGGAAGTTTCATAATTTCCCAACCTGCGAGACGGAGAATAGCAAGGTCGACCTTTGAGATCCTTTCGATATCAAAATTGTCAGAGGCCGTTTCAATGGCTTTGTCGATGGTGGCTACCTCTGCTTCGACTTGAGCTGCCAATTTGATGGCCTCCCTTTCGAGCTCCTTCATTTCGCTGCTGAGCCGGTGGAGATGATCGAGGTCCCGCTGTTCTGGATAGTTTTCTGGGAAGTGGACCATCCGAGCGCGGGCATCGTATTTATCGAGCTTTTCAAAAATATCCGTGAACTTTTCGTATTGCGCAGGAGGAAATCCTTCGATGCGCTGGAGAATTTCCACTCGGTTTTGGCAGAGCTCACTAGCCTCTGGAAGAAGCTTTTGGAGCTCTTGTCTCCAGCCGCCGGTATCGGCTTTAGTCAACCGGCGAAGGTTGCCGCAGTCTTCGGCCCACAAGTGCTCCCGAGCGGTGACTGCTTTGAGGTCGCGAGCTAGTTTTTCGGTCGGGTCGGCTGCGAGAATGGCGGTGACGCATTCTGTTAAAAGTCGCTGCAGTTTTTCAATGAGCGCTTCGCGGCCTTGTTGCAAGTGAGATAGGACTTTTACGCGCCCCCGATCTAAGTCGAGTGCGGCCTTGTCGTTGACAAGGTCCCAAAATTCCGGGCCTCCTTGGTCTTTGGGAGATGCAAAGCGGGCATAAAGGAGTTGAACGGCCGCCTGGCGGACGAGGCGACGGCTAGCCATTACTTGGGTGCAGTCGGAGGGATTGGTTAGCGCGTCGGACTTCGCTCATAATCTCGATGATTTCAAGAGCGCTGCGTGCTGCTTCGCGACCACGATTGAGTTTCTTCCCAATACAGCGGGCATAGGCCTGATTCTCATCTTCGACGAGAAGGACCTCGTGAATGATTGGAGTTGTTTTATCGAGCGCAAGTTTTTGCAGGGCGTCAGTGACCGCGGTGGCAACGAGATCGGCGTGGCCGGTGCCTCCGCGAATAATACAGCCAAGGGCGATTACACAATCTGGTTGCTCTTCCTCGATGAGTGCTTTGCAAACCACAGGAATTTCAAAAGCCCCAGGGACGCGCACCAGATCGACGCGGGCGTTAGTCGTATAGGAGTCGATTTCCTGAACAGCGTTTTCTACTAGGGCGTCGGTATATTCCTGATTGAATTTGGCTGCAACAATGGAGATGCGGACTTTGGTCCCGGCGCTTAACCGTGGTTTGGGAGGAATGATTGACGACATGTCTGTGGTGAGTGGTATAGATTGATCGATGGAATTGTCAATCAGAGGTGATGCCCCATGCGAGTTCGCTTCGTCTCTAAGTATTTTTCGTTATGAGGATTGGAGGGAAGACGGATAGGAACTTGTTCCACAATTTCGAGACCGTAGCCCTCAAGGCCAATCACTTTCTTCGGGTTGTTGGTGAGGAGGCGGATTTTTCGGATACCGAGGTCGTAGAGCATTTGAGCCCCCATGCCATAGTCCCGTAAGTCGGAACCGTAGCCGAGTTTTTCGTTAGCCTCGATGGTGTCGAATCCTTGTTCTTGGAGTTTGTAGGCGTGAATTTTGGCGCCGAGGCCTATTCCCCGGCCCTCTTGGCGAAGGTAGAGAAGGACACCGCCCTCTTCGGCAATATGACCTAGGGCAGTATGGAGCTGACCCCCGCAGTCACAACGACGAGAGCCGAAAACATCTCCGGTGAGACACTCGGAGTGAACGCGAACGCTGATTGGCTTTTCGGAGTCAATTTCACCCCGGACAAGAGCAAGGTGTTCGGACTCATCGGTATTAACTTGATAGAGGTAGCAATCGAAGTCGCCAAATTCAGTGGGCATGGAAATGATCTGTTCTCGCGTGACCAGTCTTTCGGAGCGTCGCCGAAATTCAATGAGTTGGGCGATCGTACAGGATTTTAATCCATGTTTTTCCTGATATTCCCCGAGGTCACCAACCCGTCCCATTGTGCCGTCTTCGTGCATGATTTCACAAATCACACCGGCCGGAGGTAGCCCAGCGAGGCGGGCTAGGTCAACAGCAGCTTCAGTGTGTCCAGCTCGGCGGAGGACTCCGGCTTCAATGGCTTCGAGCGGGAAAATATGACCCGGCTGAACAAAAGCAGAGGCGTCGGTGTCCGGGTTGGCAAGAAGCTGAATAGTGCGAGCGCGATCCGCGGCGGAGATCCCGGTAGTGATACCTTCAGCGGCATCAATGGAAATGGTGAAGGCTGTTTTGTGAGCTTCACGGTTTTTTGGGGTCATCGGGGAAAGATCAAGAGCCTTTGTCCGTTCCGGAGTTATCGGGGTGCAAATAAGCCCACGGCCATGATTCGCCATGAATGCGATCGATTCCGGAGTAATGAGAGAGGCCGCACCCACGAGATCCGCTTCGTTCTCTCGACCTGGATCATCAGCGACGATGACAAGTTTTCCTGCCTTAAGATCAGCGATGATCTCGTCGACGGGTGAAAATTTCAATTCGCTCATGGCACGTAATGATGGCAGCAAAATGGCTTGGTGCAAGATCAGTGCAAGACATCCGCGAGGGGGTCGGGCTCGATGATGCCCAGTTCGACAAGGAAATGATCAGCTGATCGCAGTGTGATCTCGTAATTTTTTTCGTCGGAATTGAAATTGAAAAAAGTGTGCCCGGCATTTTCGAACTCCATGAGATCGCATCGATTACGCTTTTTACGGTAGCGTTTGGCAAAGCGGGCCGACTGCTCGAAGGGAACCACTCGGTCAGCTTTGGCGTGGAAAATGAGACAGGGTGGAAGAGCTTTTTGGGGAAGACGATAGGAGGGGCTGTAGAGTTTTCCTTCTTTCGGGGAAGCGAAGCGATCATTGCCAATTCCCTTTCGCGTTGTGTCGCTGATTGGTCCGAAGAGAATCATAGCGCATGGCTTAGGCGATGGCCCAAGGGGGTCTTCCTGAGGATGAAGTGCCGCAGAGAGAACCGCATTACCTCCAGCACTGGCGCCAACCGCAACAATGCGATTGGCATCGATACCCATGTCGGCCGCATGCATTTTAAAAAATGAAAGGGCTTCTTTCGCATCGGAGATGGCGTCTTCGGGCGTGCCGTCAAAAAGTACTTTTGTTCGATACTCGACAGTCACCGCGACCATTCCGCGTAACGCGAAGTGATGGCAATGAGGAACGAACTGAGTGGGGGCAGAAATATCCCAGAGTCCTCCATGAAAGAAAATGATGGCAGGGCAACGATCGCGTTGGTAGTCGAAATTGTGAGGGAAGAAAAAGTGGGCATGCAAGTCACCGCTTGGCGTTTTCCGATAGATATAAGTGGTCGCGGAGGAGAGGAGTTCTTTGTTCCGTGCTTCACCGATCATGGGCGACTTGGGGAGATTCTTCATGGTTGTTTTGGTCGGTAACCAAAGTCACCATAGAAAAGCTTTTCCAAATGTATGTGCAATTGTCCATAGTTTCTCTATGAAACCACTGATTTTGATCCTCGGACTGCTCATTATGGCTGCCCCGGCGTATGCTCAGGCGGAAAATGCTGCCCAAACTGCGGGGGAATTGCAGGATGTTTATGATAATTGGCGTGCCTCCATGGTTCGCAAAGATGCTGGCTTATGGAAGCGCTACACTTCGACGACGAAGCAGATTAAGGTGCGCAATCGGATCTGGAGTGAACGCCGTCCGTTTCCTCAGACAGTTTTCGCCTCGCCGATTGCGCCCCCGGATATTGGGAAGCTCCAAGCGATGAGAGTGCGGGCGCAAGGCCGCACCGCCAAGTCCACTTATTTTGGTAAGGTCGATTTTGGAATTGGTGGGGAACCCACGGACAATCTTTTTGTTATTTCCTATGTTCGCGAACGAGATGGGTGGAAATACCATGGTGGCGAGTTCGTGAATCTGGGAGCACTCCCGACAGTTCGGCAACAACTTGCGGCGGGTAATAAGGAGTTCCTTGATGGGGAAGATTTCTTTCCAAACGGAGTTCCAGAGGCAGCACCATTTACGATTCGAGGTCCTGTCAAATATATCGCCAAGGCTTATGTTTTTTGTCCTGGCCGCGAGGTGAAACTTTTGATCAACAGGAAGTCGAGGCACATCTTCCAAAACACCAAGAGGGCGGATGTCGTTGTTGGTGGAGCGATTGATGGAATGAATGAACTGCAGTTCTCCATTAAAGACCTTCCGGGCGGAGATGCGAAGGCTCCTATTTCAATTCGTGTTTATTTGATGTCGGAAGTAAATGGTGTGAAACCATTGAAGCTTCTTGAATATCAAATTGATGAGGAGCAAGCTAAACGTGAAGAAAAGCCGAAAGGATCTGGTACTCTAAACTTTAATCTTAGTCCCGAAATGGTTAAGAAGCTGAAAGGCCGTTAGGTTGAAAGAAATATCGTTGTGGATTTGATAGGAATTATAAAAGAGAACTGGCGTGCTGGGGTGGAGGTCCTAGTGCTCTGGATTCTCATCTATCAAACATACCGTGTTTTCCGGGCTACTCGTGGCGCACGGATTCTTGTTGGTCTGACCGTGGTGATTATCTTGATGACGCTAGCTTCTCAGATCCTTGATCTAAAAGTGATCGAATGGATTATCAAGAGCGCTGCCGCAGTTTTGGCTTTTGCCCTTTTAATTATTTTTCAACCCGAACTTAGAAACGGCCTCGCGAGATTGGGGAGCACGAATCTTTTTTCGTTCTCGACGAGCCAGCAGAAGATTTTTTTGGATGCTCTCACCGAAGCTGTGATGAAGCTTTCCAAGAAGCGTTTTGGGGCTCTTTTCGCAATCGAGAGAGGGATTGAACTCAGTGAATATGAGAGCACGGGGGTTGTGATTGATAGTGCTCTTTCTGTGGAATTAGTGGCCACTGTTTTTCATCCTAAGACCGCGCTGCACGATGGCGGAATGATTTTAAAGAAAGAAAGGATCGCTTCGGCAGCGTGTATCTTTCCGGTGAGTCAGAAGCAGCTCTCTGATCGTTCGCTAGGGCTTCGTCATCGTGCCGGATTTGGCATCACCGAAGAGACCGATGCAATCGCGGTGATTGTGAGTGAAGAGACAGGCGCGATTTCGATTGTAGTGGAAGAAAAAATCTACAGAAATCTTTCCGAAGACGAATTCCGCGAAAAACTAGAAGAAATTTTTCTAATCCATGGAGAAGTACATAAAGAAATGGCTGCTGAGGAATTGGACGGTGAAGATCGCCGCTCTAACTCTGGCGATCGCGATCAGATATCTGATTGATCTCCATCTTCAGACTAACATAGACGCCTTTAATAAATCCAGCACCGAGCAATCAGCCCGATGAAGCTGGATCAGTGGGGCGGGCTACTTGTGACAGGAACTGACACCGGAATTGGTAAGACTTGGGTGTCGGCTCTCATTATTGAAGAGTTGCGAAAGAAAGGATTGGAGGCAGTCGGCTTGAAGCCGGTGCTGAGCGGATCGCGTGGGGACGCCGAGCGACTTTGGGAAGCGAGTGGGGGGACGCTGGATCTCGATGTTATAAATCCTTGGTGGTATCAAACACCAGCAGCCCCTCTCGTGGCTTCTAGAATCGAAGGTTCGCCTTTGGAAGTTGAACCCATGGTGGAATACATTCACAAAATACAAGGCGCCCACGATTTCACTCTCGTTGAAGGGGTGGGTGGATGGGAGGTTCCGATGGGCGAAGGATTCTCGTTTGAGGACTATGCAAGGGCTTTGGGCTTTCCTGTAATGGTGGTTGCAGCTAACTGGCTGGGAACGATCAATCACACTCTTTTGACGGTAAAAGCGATTCAAGCCGCTGGCTTGGAATGCATTGGTGTTATTTTGAATCACCTTGAAGCTGAGCGCGATGTCGCGGCGACAACAAATCGCACGATACTAGAGGAATTGTGTCCGGTGCCTATTATTGGAGAGGTGCTAACCGATGCCGATTGGATTGACTGGATTGATTCCTAGAGTGAGAGCAATCGACAAAAGGGGAAACACTCCCACTCCTTAAGAAGAGCCTTTCTTGGCTTGGTGTTAAGGATAGCTCAAAAAGGTCGCACTTCGGTCACTTCTTCGATGCGGAAAAAGACGCGGGGTTTAGCGGAAATTTCAGGAAAATCAGTCAGATCAAACTGAGTCGTGGTGGTATTTCCGTCGTCTCCTACGACTCCATCATCAAGATCGAAGTCCCAGTTTTTCAAATCAGGAGAGAAGCGGACGGCATAGAACCGTCCAGGGCGGGAGTTCCAAGTTAAGCTCAGCGTTGTGCCTTCAGCATTGGTTGCATAGTCAACTGCAGTGATCGTTAGTTCGGCCGAAGGAGCCCCAACTGTCACCGTTCCTTCACCGATTATCCATGCCTCATTATTGTCATAAGTTCCGATAGGAACTTCGGTATAAATTCCTGTTCCCTCTGAGTCGGTGAATAACAAGCCTTCGCCAATTGCCTCGTTGACGCCGGAATCTACACTGACAACACCCTTGGCTCCAATAAAGACGGTCGTGGCATTATCGTCGATCGCGCCTTCTCCAAAAGCAGCGTTCTCGGTGATCCGAAGTGATGCGATTCCTCCGCTTGCGCCGGCTCGTCCCTCGATTGTCAATATCGAAGCTTGTCCAAATGCGCCTTCTTTATCCGCAACCCAGTAACTCGGCTGTGGCTTGTCAGCTTTGTTATTGTCATTAAAGAGACGGATCTTTCCAGTGATTGTGTTGGGAGTGTCCCCGGTAATGGTAATGAGCTCGTCCTCGTCGACACCGTCGGAGAAGCCACCACTTCGCGACAATAAAAGGCTTCCAGGGCCACTGATTACGCCGCTGATGGTGATGGAGCGATCTCTTTCGGCTCGAATATGAAAGGGCTCGGGTGATTCAAGACATTCCACTTCGCCGAAGGTGAACGCTCTCATTTTCAGGACGATATCTTGATTGCCAGTTCCCGTCCCAATAACCTTCCCAATGGAAACGAGGGAGGCCGGAGAACCTTCCTCGGTGAGTCGAGTGGAGTTATTGGCCAAAGCGGAACGATTGATAATGGCTGTGTCTGCTCCATCGGGATAGCCGTTATCACCATCGTCTTCTCCGCTTACCAATTTCCAGTTAGCTGCCGTGCCCCATTGTTGTTGGAAGGTCTGTCCATCGTCGGCGGGCTTACCTACGCTCTCGCCGGCGTTGGTTATGTTAAACTCAAAAATTGCGGCTGAAGCATACTGAAAAAAGATGCTAAGGGTTGATAATGCGGCGGTAAAGCTGATCCCGTTTTTTTGAAATTTAGTGGTCATATTCTATGAGCTGGGGCGAAAACCTTAGGCTTAGGTGATATCGAATCATTCCTGTTTGGCAAGTCTGGTAATAGGATCAATTTGGACTGGGTTCTAGTAGTTTCAATACTCACCAAAATCAGCTTCAAGGGCGGGTAACTCAGCACTTTTGTGGGGTACGATATTCCTTAAAGAACTTTCTCTTTAACCAAAATGCTTCTTGATGAAATCTTCAGCATTTGCGCGATGGGACGTTCTTTTTTCATCAGGCATTTTATCGAGGAGACGCACCATCATCGATAGGCGATACTGTGAGGCGAAAAATTCGCGGTGGTCTTCGATAAAGGTCCAGTAGAGACCATCCCATGTCTCACACCAATTTCCCTTGGGGAAGTCAGACATTTTTCGGATGTAGTTGGAGCCGGAGATATAGGGTTTGGTTGAAAAGACACCGCCGTCTGCGAATTGTGACATCCCGTAAACATTCGGTACCATGACCCAATCGTAGGCATCGATGAAGAGCTCCATGAACCATTTATAAACAGCGTCCGGGTGGATCCGGCAGAGAAGCATGAAATTCCCAAGCACCATCAGGCGCTCAATGTGATGGGTGTAGCCATCTTCGAGTAGGGTCTGGATCGTGTGGTCAATCGGTTCAATTCCGGTGGTGCCATCGTAAAAGGCAGGTGGCATTTCTCGCGTAAAATTCCAGAAGTTCTCTTTCCGTTCCATGACACCGTGATGGAGGTAAATGATGCGCATGAATTCCCGCCATCCGATGATTTGCCGGATGAATCCTTCAAGTGAATTTAAAGGTATCTTAGGATTTTTTTCAGCAGCATCGAGGGCGGCATCGATGATTTCCTGAGGAGTGATAAGTCCTATGTTAAGTGGCGGCGTTAGTACCGAGTGGAACATGACACGAACTCGGGTCGAAATTGCGTCCTCGTAGTCGCCGAAGAGCTCGAAGCGGTTCTTAAAAAATAAGGACATTGCTTGAAGTGCCTCTTGACGGGTAGAGGGATAGTTAAAATTATCCCGTATTCCGGGGGCCTCAGGAAATCTTTCCTTTATCCACTTTTGAGCGGCAGATACCACCTGTTCTGGCGGGGCTGAATAAGGTTCAGGAACGGGTTGTGTCTTGGGAAGTTTTTTTCGGTTTTCGGCATCAAAAGACCACTTACCTCCAACGGGTGTTCCATCCCTTTCTAAAAGTATATTCATGCGTTTTCGCTGAGCTTCATAAAAGGTTTTCATGAAGGGCTTTTTCATACCGCCCATGACATCTTTTATCCAATCATCGGGGGAGAGGAACATGGGAGAAGGGAGTTTTTTCAAGGTTAGACTCCTTTTGTCCGCAAATCGTTTTAGGCGCCGCTCAATTAGGAAGTCGACGGTGTCGACGTAAACTAGGGTCTCGGTTTCCCGGGGGGTATGTTCCTCGAGAAGAAGGTCAGTTCTGGTCTTTTCGTCGGGAAGTTCAAGATAGGTAAGGCCCTTTTTGCCTTGAGCCCAGTGCCGCATGCTGGCCCGATGGAGGATAAGCTTTTTCGCGTGAAATTTAAGAGGTTGTTCTGAGTCGGTGCCAAAAAAAAGAGGATCTTCGATAAGCAGAATTGGTCGATCTTGTTCAAGAGCGGGATGGTCTTGGAAAAGTTGGTGGGGGAAAACAAGAGCGATTGATCGCGACATGTGGGAACATCGTGCAAGCGGGGTGATACGCAACAACCATCACCTCCTTAATCAGGCACACTTTACCATTTTAAAGGGAACTCATTCCAAATAGGTGTCCCTTTATGGAAGACTCACGAAACTTCGTTTGCGTTTGTTGAAACGGCAAAGATGTGTAAAGCCGGCTTCTTTGATTAGCCGAAGACCCTTGTCAAAATCACGGGCTACTTCAGACGGATGGTGAGCGTCTGAAGAGAGAGTGATGGGCACCTTCGCCTCGGCCGCCAACAAAAGGAATTCCTCCGAAGGGTATTGCTCTGCGCAGGGTTTGTGGAATCCGGCGGTATTGAGTTCAATGGCAATTTTATTATCGGAAAGGGCGGCGATCACCGGGTCATAAAATCGGCGAAGATCTCCACCGGGCCGATACGAGAACTTTTTAATGAGATCAGGGTGGCCGAGAAAGTCGAAGAGTCCAGAGCGAGCCATTTTGGTGTATTCATCCCAGTAGTTCGTCCAGACCTCATCAACATCGGTTTCAGCCCAACGACCTAGCCATTTAGGATTATCAAAGTCCCACTTTGCTCCGAGGTAGTGGATGGAGCCGATGAGGTAATCCCAATCGTATAGTGAGGCTAGGTGTTCTATCCAGTCTCCACAATTGGGGAGCCAGTCACATTCGAGTCCGGCACGAACGGGAAGCTTCTTTCCCGCATGTTTTTGGGCGCGCGCAATCCAGTCGAAGTATTGAGGAAGGTGTTCCTCTAACATTCGCCAGTCATCAAAAGGCTCGGGAGTTTGTGGAGCATGATCGGAAATTCCGTATTCAGCGAGGTTTGCGGCGATAGCTTGGTCGATATAGTCTTCCGGATTGCCTTCGGCATGCTGGCAAAGAGGGGTATGAGTGTGGTAATCTGCGAGCATGGATTCTTTGGCGTTGTCGGTTGGGCTTTCTCTTACTAGGTTTCTTCCGCGGGCGCAAAGCCTCACACACCATGTCTCATTTTTCCGAGCCCAATTCGTTTACCAAACCTCTTTTTGACCAACTGAAACGTCATCCTAAGCGGATTGTTTTCCCGGAAGGTGAGGATGAAAGGGTGTTGCGCGTTGCCGCGCGCTTTGTGGAGTTGGGGCTGGGAGTCCCTATTTTGCTTGGTGATCGCGATAAGATTTCTGCGTTGGGAAAGAATCTTGGTATTTCCATGGACTTTGTTCGGATAATTGATCCTGTGAAGTCGTCAGATTTCCAACTTTTCAGTAACCGACTTGAAAGAATCGAGCGTTATCGTGGAGTTGTTGGTGTTGATGCTGAGGGTGTTGTTGCTAAGCCACATTATTTTGCAGCTATGATGGTCCAATATGGTCAAGCAGACGCCTGCCTCGGAGGAAATCTGACCGAGCCAGCTGGTGTTTTCCGGCCGCTCCTTCACTTAATAGCGCCTGATCCTAAGGTTTCCAAGGTTTTTGCGGTCACCGCGATGACTTCGGATAGCCTCGCAAATTTTGGGCGTGATGGTGTCTTGTTTCTTGCTGACACTGGTTTAATTCCGGATCCGGAAGTCGATGATCTTGCAAGTATTGCTGCAGAGACTGGGATGCTGGCATACCACCACATGGGTCGCAGAGTTCGGGTTGCAATGCTGAGCCATTCTAATCATGGAAGCTCACGCAGTGATTCCGCCCTTCGAATGGTCGCAGCTACCGCTGCTGCAAGAGAAAAGGTTTCGTTGGATGAATGTGTCATCGATGGCGAGATCCAGCTTGATGTGGCCCTCGATCCTGAAGTAGGGCCCCGCAAGCTGCCTGCGATTTCAAAAAGTGAGCGTGCTGACGTCCTCGTGTTCCCTTCACTGGATGCTGCGCACATCAGTTCAAAAATTCTACGTCACCTCGGCGGAGCCAAATGCTATGGAAAATTGATCCGCGGTCTAACTCGTCCGGCGGCGCAAGTCCCGCGAACTGCTACGGAGGAGATGATTCTGGGAACGGCTGCAGCACTGGGTGTTGAAGCTATTCAATATCGGCTCCTCCATCCAAGAGGGTGAAATTTTTAGGGCTCGCCTCGCCTCTTGAGGAACCGAATACCCAAAAAATGCTAATCTTGCTAAATTGGTTGAAGAATTAGATTACAAACTCTCAAAATCCTAGCCCGGCGGCCACTTGAGTTGGCGACCAGCTAAGAGGTGTAAATGGAGATGAGGCACCGCTTCTCCTCCATTTGGGCCGTTATTGATGATGACCCGGAATCCGTCTTCGGAGTATCCTTCCTGGCGGGAAATTTCGCCAACTGTTATCATTAGGTGACCGAGGAGATCGCGGTCCTCAGGTTGCGCAACACCAATCCGGGCAACAGGTTTTTTGGGGATTAGGAGAAGATGAACGGGGGCTTGTGGAGAAATGTCGCGAAAGCAGAGGCAGAGATCGTCTTCATAAACGATTTCTGCAGGGATTTCCCGGGCGATGATTTTTTCAAAGAGAGTCGCTTCTTGGCTCATGAATCAAAGGTGAGATCGAGTTCCAGTTTGGGAGCGCTGTGACGGCGTTGGTAGCTCTCCACAAATGAGGTGATCTGGATTCTGAGTTGGGCTCGAGAACCAACGCTGGCATCCGGGCCGCGAAGCAAGGTCACGCTTTCGTCGATATTACAAAGGCGGATGGATTCAGCGCCAGCATTTTGGAGGAGTCGTATCTCCTTACCAAGCGATTGAAAAAAGTCTGATTCGGATCCTCGGCCGGCTTTCCTTGCGGGTCCAATGAGTGAAACTGTGATCGGGGGGGCGAGAGCAGATAGGTGTTGTGCGATATCGTCGCAGCCAATCTTCCGCAACATGGCGCGCATTCGAGAGTAAAGATCTTCAATCGCGAAAACTCGGAGGGAGCAGCGTTTCTCAAGGTAGTGGAGGATTCCATCTCGAATGTCGCCAAGAAACGGGCAGTCTGTCCGATTTGAGGCTGCGGCAGCGCGACTCAATGCTTCTTCGATCCAATCTGTTTTGTAGCCAACCACATGATGATGACCGATTTTTAAAGCTGGGAGATTTCCTGAGAGGCAGATCATGATTACTTAGTTATTTAAAGAGTTTTCGTTGCATTGTGTCTTGGCGAGACCGGCTCTCAAGGGCCTGGATTTCGCGGATAAATTCACTCACGTTATCAAACTGTCGGTAAACCGATACGTAGCGAACGTAGGCGACCGGATCGATGTTGTGGAGTTTGTCCATGACTTTGGCCCCGATACTGGCGGACGGAACTTCGTTGTGATGATCTCGATGCAGCTCGCTAAGAATTTCATCAACCGATCGACCAATTACGTCCATCGAGACTTTGCGCTTCTCGCAGGCTTTGACGAGTCCACGGAAAAGTTTCTCCCGGTTAATGGCTTCGCGGGTCCCATCCCGCTTAATGACGCGGAGTTCGGTGCGCTCGACCTGCTCGTATGTTGTGAAGCGGGATCCGCAATTCAGGCACTCACGTCGTCGCCGAATCGAGGTTCCGTCCTTTGAGGAACGGGAGTCGATGACTTTGTCCTGATGGTTTCCGCACTGAATACAACGCATGGCAAATCGTTCCGCGCTTGGGAACTTGCAAAGATTTGGATGCGCAGGAAGGTCCGGGAAGTAAAAATCTAACGTGTGTTCTTCGGGCTACACACAAATGGGTTTTAAAATGGTCAGAGGACCCAAAAGACTAAAAAACTATCAAAATAATTAGGGGTTGGGCAATTAGTCTTTAAAAAATATCTTCAACAACGCACAGTAGACTACTCTGAAAGATAGAGGCTAAATTCTAAGATCAGTGAAGGAATCTTCAAAAAGTGGTTCGGAAAATTCTTTTTAAAAACTCTTGTCCCGATTCGATTCTGATGGCAAAGAATGGCCGCACGCAGAGCCTCTCGGGGACAAGCGTCGCGGGTGTAGCTCAGTGGTAGA